>JBFWWD010000228.1:0-9664 GCA_050246385.1 Geminicoccaceae bacterium | reverse complement strand
GCTCCTTCTATCTCCTGCAGGATTTTCCCGGCAGCTGGACCGGCCAGCCGGTCTGGGTCGACCAGGCCCCGCCCGGGATCAATGACGGCGTTTCCGGGGTGATCGTCGGCGCCAACGAATGGGCCGGCGCCTGGGCCGTGGACGAGACCGGCGAGCCGCTCTATCCCGTGGTGCCGGGCGGCGAGGCGCAGCGCGAGATGGCGCGCCGGTTCGGCGTCAACCTCGCCATGTACGCGCTCACCGGCAACTACAAGACCGACCAGGTCCACGTCCCCGCCCTCCTGGAGCGGCTCGGCCAATGAGCGCCTGGAGCCTCGTCTTCGACCCGCACCTGCCCTGGTGGGCGCTGGCGGCCCTTGCCCTGCTCGCCCTCGCCGTCACGGCACTCGCCTTCTGGCGGCGGGCCGGGGGAGCCGTCTGGCGTGCCGTGTTCCTGGGCCTGCTCCTGATCTTCCTGGTCAACCCGATCCTCCGCCGCGAGGAACGGGCGCCGCTCGACGATCTGGTGGTGATGCTGAGCGACCGCTCGCCCAGCCAGACCCTGCGCGATCGCCCGGCCCAGCTCGCCGAGGCCGAGGCGGCCTTGCGCGAGCGCATCGGCCGGATGCCGGGCGTGGAGCTGCGCGAGCTCGGCCTGGAGGGCGAGAGCCGCCAGGGCAGCCGCCTGTTCACCCGGCTGCGCGAGGCGCTCGGCAGCGGCGACCGGGCACGGCTGGGCGCGGTGATCGCACTGACCGACGGTCAGGCACACGACGCGCCCGCCGATCCTGCCACGCTCGACCTGCCCGCCCCCCTGCACGTGCTGCTGACCGGCCGTCCGGACGAGAGCGACCGCCAGCTCGCGATCCTCAAGGCCCCCAGCTTCGGCGTGGTCGGCGAGCCGCAGGTGCTCCAGCTCCGCGTCGACGACGCCAGCCCGACCGATGGCTCGCCGGTGCCCGGCATCCCGGTCACCGTGCGCCAGGACGGCAAGGTGGTGCGCGAGCTCAGCGTCCTGCCGGGCCAGCCGACCGAGGTGCCGTTCACGCTCGACAAGGCCGGCAACACGGTGCTCGAGGTCGAGGCGGCGGCCCGGCCGGACGAGCTCACCACGCTCAACAATCGCGCCACCGTCCAGGTCAGCGGCGTGCGCGACCGGCTGCGGGTGCTGGTGGTCTCCGGCCAGCCCTATCCGGGCCTGCGCGTCTGGCGCAACCTGCTCAAGGCCGACCCCGCGGTCGATCTGGTCCACTTCACCATCCTGCGCCCGCCCGAGAAGCAGGACGGCACCCCGATCCGCGAGCTGGCGCTGATCGCCTTCCCCTCGCGCGAGCTGTTCGAGGTCAAGCTCAAGGAGTTCGACCTCATCATCTTCGACAACTACTCGCGCCGAGGGCTCCTGCCCCTGATCTATCTCGAGAACATCGCCCGCTACGTCGAGGAGGGCGGTGCCTTGCTGGAGGCGGCCGGGCCGCAATTCTCCGAGCCGATGAGCCTCTACCGCACCCCGCTCGCGCGCGTGCTGCCGGGCCGGCCGACCGGCGAGACCTTCGAGCGCGGCTTCCGGCCCGTGGTCACCGAGGCCGGCCAGCATCACCCGGTCACCGCCGGCCTGCGCGGCGAGGGCGAGCCCGAATGGGGCCGCTGGTTCCGCCAGCTCGACGTCGAGACCGACGGTGGCCAGGTGCTGATGACCGGCGTCTCCGATCGGCCGCTGCTGGTGCTCAAGCGCGTCGGCGAGGGCCGCGTCGCCCAGCTCCTCTCCGACCATGCCTGGCTGTGGGCGCGCGGCTTCGAGGGCGGCGGCCCGCAGGCGCTCCTGCTGCGCCGCTTGGTCCACTGGCTGATGAAGGAGCCGCAGCTCGAGGAGGAGCAGCTGCGCGCGATCACCCAGGGCGACGAGATCCTGGTCGAGCGCCAGTCGCTGACCAGCCAGCCGGTCGCCGCCACGGTCACCGCGCCCTCCGGTGCCGAGACCACGCTGCGGATGACCCCGGACCAGGACGGCGTCGCGCGCGGGCGCTTCACCGCCGCGGAGGACGGCGTCTACCGCATCACCACCGGCGACTACACCGCCTATGCCAGCCCGCGCCCGATCGCACCCGTCGAGCTCGCCGACATGCGCGCGAGCCCGAACGTGATGGCTCCCGCCGCCGAGGTGACCGGCGGCACGGTGCGCTGGCTCTCCGAGGAGGGCGTGCCGGAGCTGCGCCCGGTCGAGCCCGGCCGCCGTGCCTTCGGCCGCGGCTGGCTCGGCGTCGAGCGCCACGGCGCCTACCGTGTGACCGGGACCACCGAGACCACACTCCTGCCGGCCTGGCTGGCGCTGTTCCTCCTCCTGGCCGCCGCCACCACCGCCTGGTGGCGCGAGGGCCGCGGCTGAGCCAAGAACCGTTTCACAGCACCAGGGTGCGCACGAAGGTATCGGCAGCGCTGTTGGTGTCACCGGGGACCAGGTTGCTGGCGGTGGATTCGAACGCGATGGAGCGCCCGTCCGCCGAGATCACGGCACCCTCACTGTCCTCGTTGCCCTGCCTCTCGCCCGGCCCCACGCTCACACGTCTGGTCCGCCCCTCGACCCGGTCGCAGACGAACACGTCGAGGGCGTTGTTGGTGTCGTTGGGCACCAGGTTCCTGGCCCCCGAGGTGAACGCGATCGTGCGCCCATCGGCGGAAATGGTCGGCCAGTCGCTGTACCAGTCGGGCAGGGCGTCATGGGGACCGAGGCACACGCGTTGCGTGGTGCCGGCTTCCCGATCGCGTACGAACACCCTCCATTGGCCGTTGCTGCCGCCCGGGACCAGATTGGTGGCCGCGGAGACGACGACGACGAAACGCCCGTCCGCGGAGATTGCCCCGAACTGACTGTATAGGTTGGCCTGCACGCCACCCTGCCCGACGCTCACGCGCTGAGTCGTCCCGGCCTCACGATCGCGGACGAAAACGTCGCCCCAGCCGTTGGTGTCGCCGGGCACCAGCCTTTCCGCGCTGGACTCGAACACGACATGGCGGCCGTCGGCAAAAGGGCCGATTCAGCACTGCCGAAATTATCCTGAGTGCCGCTCGCTCCCACATTGGCGCGCTCGGTCCTGCGGGTGGTCCGATCATGGACGAACACATCGGTTGCGCCATTGGTATCGTGGCGGACCAGATTGCTGGCCGTCGAGAAGAAGCAGACGAACCTGCCATCGGCCGAGATGGCCGGGTCGCCGCTATTGCCTTTGCTTTCCGCGCCGTCCGAACCAACATTTACCCGCTGCGTGGTTCCTGCCGTGCGATCACGAACGAACACATCAATCTGTCCATTGGTGTCCCCAGCGACGAGGTTGGTGGCGGCCGACGCGAACGCCACGAAGCGCCCGTCGGCCGATATTGCGGGCGGCGCGAAGGTGATCCGGTTGCCTTGGCGGCCCGCAGTGTCGACGCTCGCCCGTTCCGTGACGCCGTGCGTCGCGGTCGGGACCGCCAGTGTCATCAGGATCGCCGACCCCAACAGCTGGATGCTGCAGAATCTCCGGGTCACGCTTCCTCGCCGCTGCGGCCATTGCTTGAGGAGCTCGTACCAGAGGTCGTCTTTCAGGCAAGCTGCGCGAAACCTACCCGTTAGGCTCCGCTCTCGTTCTGGAGGCCTGTCCGCAAAGCTCGGATCGCCGATCGGGCGCGCCCGGGCCGCCGTCCGGCCGCCGCGCCTTCGGTCGCGGCCGAGCCGTGCACCTTGAGCCGGCGCCGTGCCGCCCCAGATGTCGTTGGCGACGGGGACGGCCTCGCCTGCATTCCCACACCGGCAGGGACGGCCCTGCCATGGACTCCCGGAGGTCTATGGTGGCCTGGTTCCTCCTGTTCCTCGCCGGCCTGCTCGAGATCGGCTGGGCCGTCGGCCTGAAATACACGGCGGGCTTCACCCGCCCGCTGCCCACCGTGCTCACCGTCGCCAGCATGGTCGTGAGCATGGGCTTGCTGGGGCTGGCCGTCCGGACGCTGCCGCTCGGCACCGCCTACGCGATCTGGACCGGTATCGGCACGCTCGGCACGGCCGTTCTGGGGATCGCGCTGTTCGGCGAGTCCGCCAGCCTGGCGCGGCTCGCCTGCATCGGCCTGATCGTGGCGGGCATCGCCGGCCTCAAGCTGGTGTCGCAGCACTGAGGGCGTAGGGCTTGGCGTTCGTCTCGTCGACGACCTGACGGATGGCAATGATGGTGCGGAACGACCGGACGTTGCGGTCGTCGTGGAACACGTCGCGGGCGAAGCCCTCATAGGCTGCCATGCTGGCGAGCCGCAACTGCAGGACGAAGTCGGCCTCGCCGGTGACGTACCAGGCCTGCCGCACCTCGGGCCGGGCGCGGAGCCTGCGCGTGAAGGCGTCGATCTCGCTCAGCCCCTCGCGCTCCAGCGAGACCAGCACGTGCATCGTCAAGGGCAGGCCCAGGACGGAGGGATGCACGACGGACACGTCCGCCGCGATCACCCCTTCCCGCCTCAGCCGGCGCAGACGCCGCAGCACGGCGCTCTCCGACAGGCCCACGCGCTCGGCCAACAGGCGGGCGGGCACCTGGTTGTCGACCTGCACCTGCATCAGCAACGCGCGGTCGAGCTGATCCAGCATGACCGAATCCGGCATCGAATCCCCCCGATCGACGGAAACAGGCGTCCAGTAGCACGATTCGAGCGCCAACCGTCAGCGCGTCCGGGCACAATGCCGGCATGACCAAGGACCGAGCTCCCGCGCCCGACGCGGACGGCATCGCGGCGGAACTGCTCCGGCTTTCGCCAGCCTATGCCCCCACCCCGCTGCTCGAC
Source organism: Geminicoccaceae bacterium (assembly GCA_050246385.1). GTDB lineage: Bacteria > Pseudomonadota > Alphaproteobacteria > Geminicoccales > Geminicoccaceae > Benzoatithermus. The sequence continues at coordinate 4,888 of JBFWWD010000228.1, read as the reverse complement.
CTGCCCACCCTCGCGGCGCATTGCGGTGTTGCGAGCGTGCTGGCCAAGGACGAGAGCCGCCGCATGCTGGGCAGCTTCAAGTCGCTCGGCGGCACCTATGCCGGCCTGTGGGCGCTCGCCCGCACCGCGGGGACGGAGATCGCGGCGCTGCTCGATCCGGCGCGCCGTCCGGGCGATCTGCCGACCCTCCTCTGCGCCAGCGACGGCAATCACGGCCTCGCCGTCGCGGCTGCGGCACGGTTCGCCGGTGCTTCCGCCCGCGTCTACCTGCACGAAGGCGTCCCGCCTTCCCGCGCGGGCCGGATCGCGGCCGAGGGGGCCCTGATCGTGCGGGTGCCGGGCACCTACGACGATGCCGTGGACGCCGCCGCCGCGGCGGCACGGGCCGGAAGCGGGATCCTCGTCGCCGACACCGCCGAGGATGCCGCGGACCCGGTCGTCGCCGACGTCATGGCCGGCTACGGCGTGCTGGCCGCCGAGATCCGCCGGCAGGTCGACGCCGCCGGCCACCCGCGCCCAACGCACCTATTCGTCCAGGCCGGCGTCGGCGGCCTGGCCGCCGCGCTCGCCGACGGCCTGGCCGCATGGCTGGCCGCCCCGGCCGCCGTGATCGTCGTCGAGCCGGAGACCGCGGCCTGCGTCACCGCCGCCCTGGCCCAGGGCCACCCCGTCCGGATCGCGGGCGGGCTCGAGACCGCTGCCGAGATGCTGTCCTGCGGCGTCGCCAGCGCACCGGCCATGACCGCGCTGCGGCGCCACCGCGCCCGCGCAATGACCGTCTCGGAGGCCGAGCTCGCGGCCGCGCCGCCCCTGCTGCGGGCGCATGGCGGCCCCGCCACGACCCCCTCGGGTGCCGCCGGCCTCGCCGGGCTCGCCCGCCTGGCGGCTTCCGGCGCCGGGCTCGACCCCGCCAGCCGGGTCCTGCTGGTCGTGACCGAGGCCGACCTCGCCGGAGACCCGGCATGAGCCCGTCGCTCGACGCCCGTCGCCTGCTCGCCCGCATCCATGCGCTCGGCCGGGTCGGGCGCGATGCGGACGGCCGCGTGACGCGGCTCGCCGCCTCCGACGCCGACAAGGCCGGCCGCGATCTGGTCGCGGGCTGGATGGCGGCGGCCGGTCTCGAGGTCAAGGTCGACCGCATCGGCAACCTGTTCGGGCTCTGGCACGCCGCCGGGCATGGCGAGCTTTCGCCGGTGATGATCGGCTCGCACATCGACACGGTGATCGACGCCGGCATCTATGACGGCTGCTACGGCGTCCTGGCCGGCATCGAGGTGGTCGCGGCGCTGCGAGGCGCCGGTCTGATGCCCGCCTGCCCGATCGCGGTCGCCGCCTTCACCAACGAGGAGGGCGTGCGCTACGCGCCCGACATGATGGGCTCGCTGGTCCATGCCGGCGGCCTCGCGGTCGAGGCGGCGCTGGCGAGCGTCGGCAGCGACGGCACGGTGCTCGGCGAGGAACTGGCCCGCATCGGCTATGCCGGCGGCGCGGAGCCGGGCTTTCTGCGGCCGCGGGCCTATGTCGAGCTGCATGTCGAGCAGGGGCCGGTCCTGGAGCGAGACGGCATCCCGATCGGGGCGGTGGAAAACCTCCAGGGCATCTCCTGGCAGCGCGTCACGATCGAGGGTGTCGCCAACCACGCCGGCACCACGCCCATGGCCCTGCGCCGCGACGCCGGCCAGGCGGCTGCCCGGGCCGTGACCTTCCTGCGCGACCAGCTCGCCGGCCCGAGCCCGTCCACCGTGGCGACGGTCGGCTGCATGGCGTTCGAGCCGAACGCCATCAACGTCATCCCCGCCCGCGCCACCTTCACGGTCGACCTGCGCGATACCGACGAGGCGCGGCTGCAGGCGGCCGAGGCCGCCCTCGCGGGCTACCTGGACGAGCTTGCCCAGGCCGAGGGCGTCACCATCAGGGCCGAGCGCCTCGCCCGCTTCGCCCCCGTCGCCTTCGACCCCGGGATCGTCGCCCTGATCGAGCACGCCGCCACGCGGCGCGGCCTGCGCTCGCGCCGCATGACCTCCGGCGCCGGCCACGACGCCCAGACGCTGGCCCGCCTCTGCCCCGCCGCCATGATCTTCGTCCCCAGCACCGCCGGCATCAGCCACAACCCCTGCGAGCACACCCCGGACCCGGACCTGATCGCCGGCGCCGAGGTGCTGCTGGACGTGGCGCGCCGGCTCGCCGGGTGCTGAGCCGGGCGGAACGGGCAGCGGGCCCGGGTGCCGGTCCTTCGGACGGAACGAGGCGGGGCGCGTCGGTTGAGTCGGGAGTTCGAGCTGGCGGTGCTGGCGATGCTGACCCCAGACTCCGCCCATGGCTGGCTGGCCGACTTGACGCCCGTCGCCGCGACCGTAAATCCGGCGTTACGGGTCCGCGCCCGCGAGCGCGTCTGTTCTCGAGCCTAATCGACTGATCTGCCGATATAATCCGGCTTATCCTCCATCTGGCCCGGTTGTTGCTGACAAGATGTCGGCAGATGTGGATGATGGTGGGGATAGTCGACATGCGCAGCGTGAGGATGTTGCTGGGGCTCGGGATCGTCGGGCTGGCGCTGGTCGCGTGGCCGACACCGAGCCGGGCAGTGCTGATGCTCGAGATAGACGATGGCGTGAACCCGACGGTCAGCATTACCGACAATCTCGGCGGCGACTTCGATCCAATCCTTGGGAATATCTACTACTCGGCGATGTCGGTGGGCAACTTCACCTTCAGCGCGACGGTGGCGAATTCCAACGCGACCGGTGGCACCATTCCCGCGCTTCTGCGCACCCTCCAGATCACCGGCGCCGCCAGCGGCCCGGGCACGATCACCATCACGGCCTACGACACCGGCTTCACCGTCCCGATCGGCGGGACCGTCGTGAGCACATTGGTCAATGCGAGCTCCGTGCCGAGCGTGCCGGGCGCGGGCTTTTCCGTCGACACATTCCTCGACGGCGTGCTCGTGCTCAGCACCGGATTGGTGAACAATACGGGCACCCACGGCGGCAGCGCCAGCGTCGTCACCGCGAACCCGCCTTATGAGATCAGGCAGGTCATCACGCTGACGGCCACCGCCAAGGGGCAGCTGTTCAGCTTCGACGCGACGACGGCCGTTCCCGAGCCCGCCACGCTGGCCCTGATCGGCACGGGCTTGCTCGGCTTGGGCTTGCTGGGGCGGCGGCGCGCGAAGCCGACGCTCGAGATGGATGCCGGGGAGGGTTGCCAGCCGAGAGCCGGCGCGGCAGCTTGAGCGCTCCTTGCCAAGGGTGTGAGACAAGCGGGCGGCCACCGTGCCGCCCGCAGCTAACAGGCTGAGCAAACGGGGTCGAGCCAACGTCAGGACTCTTTACGTCAGCCTCACGCCCTGCGAGCCAACGGGGTCAGGACTCATAGGCGCTAAGATAGGGCTTGCGGTGTGACGCTGCCCTGCGGTTTCGTCGCCGGACCGGGATGGTCTGGTGGGGATTGGCGCGATGCTGGGGACGTCCGGGGTGGCGTGGCCGAGTCTGTTGGCGCGGCTGCGGGAGCTGGTCGATCTGGAGGGCTCGGCGCGCGCGTGCGGGGCGTTGCGGCGGCGGCGCGGGGTGGCGGATGCCGGCGTGCTGCTGCGGCTGGCGCTGGTCTATGGCGGGACCAAGCTGAGCCTGCGCGGGACCGCGGCCTGGGCGGCGGCGGCCGGGGTGGCGGAGCTGTCGGACGTGGCCCTGCTCTACCGGCTGCAGGGGGCGGAAGGCTGGCTCGGCTGGCTGGTGCGCGAGCTGCTCAGCAAGGAGCTGGCGGCGCTCGCGGCCGGGGTGCCGGCGGCCGGCGGCTGGCGCGTGCGGCTGGTCGACGGCACCGGGATCGGCCTCGCCGGCCCCGGCGGCAAGGCCCTGTTCCGCCTGCATGCCGCGTTCGATCTGGCGGCCCGGCGCTTCGATGCGCTCGAGCTCACGCCCGGCAGCGAGGCCGAGAGCCTGGCCCGGGTCACCGCCGGGCCGGGCGAGGTGCTGGTGGCCGACCGGTTCTACGCCAAGGCCAGGGGCGTCCACGCGGTGGTGGCGCAAGGCGGGCATGTCGTGACCCGGCGCGGGCTGACCGCCTGCCGGCTGCTGGGCACAGACGGGCAGAAGCTCGCCGGCAAGGCGATCTTGGCCCTGGCGCGGGCGCAGCCCACCCTCGACCTGCCGGTGCTGGTGCCGGCACCCGGGGGTGCCGTCGCCGACCCGCTCCCGGCGCGCCTGATCATCCGCCGCAAGCCGGTGGCCGCGGCCGAGCGGGCCAGGGCGCGGGCCGTGCGCAAGGCCGCGCGGCAGGGCTACGCCGCCCGACCCAAGCAGATGGAGGCCGCCAGCTACTTCATGCTGATGACCACCCTGCCGCCCGAGGCCATGGCCGCCGACGCGGTCTGCGCCCTCTACCGGCTGCGCTGGCAGATCGAGCTCGCCTTCAAGCGGCTGAAGAGCCTGATGGGGCTGGAGGAGATCGACGCCCGCGATCACCGCCTGGCCAAGGCCGAAAGCCAACGGGGTCAGGACTCTTTACGCCGAAGCCAACGGGAAAGCCAACGGGGTCAGGACTCTTTACGCCGAAGCCAACGGGGTCAGGACTCTTTACGCCGCAAAGCCAACGGGGTTAGGATTCTTTACGCCGGCCACCTTCCTCTGAAAGCCAACGGGGTCAGGACTCTTTACGGAGTCAAGTCGGCCAACGGAAAGCCAACGGGGTCAGGACTCTTTACGGGGTCAAGTCGGCCAACGGGGTCAGGACTCATTACGGTCGGCCAACGGGGTCAGGACTCTTTACGGCGGCCGCACTCCTCCGCTATCCTCCGCCGCATGCCCCGCGCGCCCCGCACCGATGTCGTGAAAGCCAACGGGGTCTGGACTCTATACGGCGGCCGCACTCCTCCGCTATCCTCCGC
>JBFWWD010000227.1:0-9715 GCA_050246385.1 Geminicoccaceae bacterium | reverse complement strand
ACGGCGCTCCTGCACTCGGCGATCGTGGTCGAGAAGCGCGACACGCTGAAGAGCTGGACCATCCTGCTCGCGATTCTCGCCTTCTCCCTCTCCCTGCTCGGCACCTTCCTCGTGCGCTCGGGCGTGCTCACCTCGGTGCACGCCTTCGCCACGGACCCCAAGCGCGGCGTGTTCATCCTGATGCTCCTGATGATCGCGATCGGCGGCTCGCTGGCGCTCTACGCCTGGCGTGCTCCGGCCCTCCAGGGTGGCGGGACCTTCGCGCCGATCTCCCGCGAGGGCGGGCTGCTGTTGAACAACCTGCTGCTCTCGACGGCGGCCGCCACCGTCCTGCTGGGAACCCTCTATCCGCTCGTGCTGGACACGGTGGGCGGCCCGAAGATCTCGGTCGGGGCACCGTTCTTCAACGCCACCTTCGTTCCGCTCATGATCCCGCTGCTGATCGCGGTGCCGTTCGGCGCCATGCTCGGCTGGAAGCGCGGCGATCTCGCCGGGGTGACCAGCCGGCTCCTGGCGGCGTTCGCGGTGACCGTGGCGGCGGCACTGCTATGGGTGGCCCTTCACGATTTCCGGGCCAGCCTCGCGCTCGCGGGCGTGGCGCTCGGCGTCTGGGTGATCGCCGGCTCGCTGAACGAGCTGGCCCTTCGCCTCGGCATCGGCCTGCCGCTCGACCTGGCCCGTGTGCGGGACCGGGCACGCGGGCTGCCACGCTCGGCCTGGGCGATGACCTTGGCCCATGTCGGGCTCGGCGTGCTGATCCTCGGCATCACCGTGCAGAGCGCGGGGCAGGTCGAGCGCATTCTGGTCATGCGGCCGGGCGATACCGCCGAACTCGCCGGCTACGAGGTGCGCCTGGATGGCGTCGGCTCGGCCCAGGGGCCGAACTATCAGGCGCAGCGGGCGACGTTCAGCGTGTCACGTGATGGTGCGCCCGTGACCGTGCTGTCTTCCGAGCGGCGCTATTTCCCGGTCGAGGGCATGCCGACGACCGAGGCCGGCATCGACACCAGTCTCTGGCGGGACCTCTACCTCGTCCTGGGCGACGCCGCCGAGAATGGGGGCTATGCGGTCCGGCTCTACTACAACCCACTCGTGCTCTGGATCTGGGGTGGCGCGGGCATCATGGCGTTCGCCGGCCTGATCTCGCTGACCGACCGCCGTCTCAGGGTCGGAGCGCCGCGGCCCAGCCGGCTGCGCGGCCGCGCCATCGAGGCGAGGGCGTGAGGATGGAGGAGGCCCTGCCGCAGCCGAGCCGGCGTCGGCTGATGGTCTACGGCGTGCCCCTGGTCCTGTTCGTGCTCGTGAGCGCGTTCCTGGCGATCGGCCTCACGCGGGATCCCTCCACCCTGCCGTCGGCCCTGATCGGCAAGCCAGCGCCGGAGTTCAGTCTGCCGCCGCTCGAAGGCCGCGACGATCGGGGGCTGAGCCGGGCCGACCTCGGCGGCAAGCCGATGCTGGTCAACATGTTCGCGTCCTGGTGCGTGCCCTGCCGCATGGAGCACCCGCTGCTCACGCGTCTCAAGGAACAGGGCGTGATCATCCAGGGCATCAACTACAAGGACCGGCCGCAGGATGCGCGTGCCTGGCTCGGCGAGCTCGGCGACCCGTTCCAGTATCTCGGGGCGGACCGCGACGGGCGCGTCGCCATCGACTGGGGCGTTTATGGCGTGCCCGAGACCTATGTGATCGACAAGCAGGGCAAGATCGCCTACCGCCATGTCGGGCCGTTGCAGCCCGAGGATCTCACCAGGACCATCCTGCCGCTGCTCGAGAGCCTGAAGTGATCAGGCTGGCCCTGGCGATCCTGCTGCTCGCCACGCCGGCGATGGCCGCGACCTCGCCTGCGGAGATGCTGCCGGATCCGGCCCTCGAGGCGCGGGCGCGCGAGATCGGCAAGGAGCTGCGTTGCCTGGTCTGCCAGAACCAGTCGATCGACGATTCCGATGCCGACCTTGCCCACGATCTGCGCCGTCTGGTGCGCGACCGCCTGGTCGCCGGCGACAGCAACGAGCAGGTCCTGACCTACGTCACCGACCGGTACGGCGATTTCGTCCTCCTCAAGCCGCCGGTGAAGCCCGCCACCTGGCTGCTGTGGTTCGGTCCGCCGGCGGTGCTGGTGGCCGGTGGCATCCTGCTGATCGGCTATTTCCGCGGCCGCAGCCAGGGCGCCGGTCCGACCCCCGAGCTCGACCAGGCCGAGAGCGAGCGCCTGCGACGGCTGCTCGGCGAGGATGCGAGCGGCGGACCGGCATGACTCTCCTGCTGCCCGTGTTCGCGCTGCTCACCGGCATCGCCGTGCTCGCGGTGCTGTGGCCGATGTTCAAGCGGCACCCGCTCGTGCCGCGCGACCGCTTCGAGCTTGCGATCTATCGCGACCAGCTCGCCGAGGTGGAACGTGATCGCGAGCGGGGCCTGGTCCCCGAGGACCAGGCCCGCGCCGCGCGTCTCGAGATCGAGCGGCGCCTGCTGCGTGCCGCCGCGATCGAGCGGCAGTCTCCGGACGGCAGCACCGGGCGGCGCGGACCGGTATTGGCGGCGGCGCTGCTGGTCCCGCTCTTCGCGACGACGCTGTATGCGGTGCTCGGCTCGCCCGGTCTGCCCGACCGGCCGCTGGCATCGCGGCAGGACGAGCCGAAGCCGCAGCAGCAGCCCGACGTCGCCGAGATGGTCGCGAAGCTGGAGGCGCGGCTCGCGACCGCACCCGACGATCTCGAAGGTTGGCTGATGCTCGGCCGGTCGCGCGCGGTCATGGGCAACCTGCCCGGAGCCGTCGAAGCGTTCAGGCGCGCCCATGCGCTGGCGCCCGACGATCCGGCGGCGATCGGCGGCCTCGCCGAGGCGATGACAACGGCCGGCGGCGGCGTGATGCCGGTCGAGGCCAAGGGCCTGTTCGAGCGCCTGGCGCAGCTGCAGCCCGACGATCCGCGGCCGGACTTCTATCTGGCCTGGGCCGATCTGCAGGCCGGCGAGGCGCGCCGCGCCCTCGATCGCTGGACGGGACTGCTCGCGAGGGCGCCGGCCGACGCGCCCTGGCGCCAGCAGGTCGTCGAGGGCATCCAGGCTGCCGCCGGCCAGCTCGGCATCGATCCAAAGACGGTTCTCGCGGAGATGCCGCCAGCGCCATCTTCCGCCCCGCAGCCGACGCGGGAGCAGATGGACGCGGTGTCCAAGATGACGCCGGACGAGCAGATCGTGATGATCCGCGGCATGGTCGACAAGCTGCAGGCGCGCATGGATGCGGACGGCAGCGACGTGCAGGGCTGGTTGCGGCTGGCCCAGTCCCGCATGGTCCTCGGCGAGACCGATCGGGCGCGCGACACCTATCAGAAGGCGCTGGCGCTGCATCCCGACGCTCCGGTTCTTCTCAAGGGCTACGCGGCGCTGCTGATCGGGCCCGCCCCGGACGGAGCCGACCTGCCGCGGGTCGGTGATCAGGCCAACGAGCTCTTGACCAGGGCGGCCAAGCTGCAGCCCGAGGACCCGGAGATCTGGTGGTTCCTGGGGATCCGGGCGCTGCAGGACGGGCGCAAGGACGAGGCGCGCTCGGCCTGGGAGAAGGTGCTGGCGCGCCTCGACCCCAGCCTGCCGGAGTATCAGGACGTCAAGAGCCGCATCGACTCGCTCGGCGGCTGAAGGGTTCGTCCATGAGCACACCGGTGATCGCCGGGGTCGGCTTCGCCACCATCGGCGGGCGGCCGGACCTTTCCGGGCTCGACCGGGCGCTTGGGCGGATCGAGGAGGCGGGCGCCAGTCATGCCGAGCTGGAGCTGTTCGCGGCCGATCTGATCGCGGGCGGGCGTATCCTGCTGGAGCCTCGACGGCGGCTGGAAAGGATCTGCGGCCGGAGAAGCCTCGGCTACACCGCGCACGGCATCCTCGCCGTGAACTTCATGGACGAGGCCAATCTCGGCCATCACAAGGCGGTGTGCCGGGCGACCGTCGAGCTCGCCGCCGCCGTCGGCGCCACCGTGCTCGTCCAGCATCCGGGCATGCTCGCGGCCCCGCGTCCCGCGGCCGAGATCGAGCGTCTGCACGCGGTCGAGCGCGGAGCCTGGCGCGAGATGGGCGACCTCGCGGGCCGGTTCGGGGTGCGGATCGCGATCGAGACGCTGTTCGTCGAGAACGAGCGCGAATACACGGCCGAACCCGCGCGGCTGGCGGCCGAGATCGCGGCCATCGATCATCCGCAGATCACCGGCACGCTCGACGTCAGCCACAGCTATCTGATGAGCAGCTTTCGCGGGCAGTCGCTCGCCGATGCGGTCGGTGCCTTCGCGCCGGTGACCGGGCACTTCCACCTGCACGACTCGTTCGGTCGCCCGCCCGGCAGCCTCGGCGGATTCTACACCGATTCGGAACGGGTCGCGTTCGGCATCGGCGATTTGCATCTGCCCTTCGGCTGGGGCGACATTCCATTCGAGACGCTCTTGCCCGGCCTGCCGGTGCAGCCGGGCAGCATCTTCACGGTCGAGCTGCCGGAACGCTACTGGAGCGAGCTGGACGCCTGCGCCAGCTTCGCGATCGACCTCATGAAGCGGATGAACACACCAGCCTGAGCGGCTCCTGGGTTCGCCGTCGGTTAACCTTTCGCTGGCATGCAGGATGGACGAACCGTCGCCGTGCAGAGAGCGCTCGTTGCCAGCCACGACCGTCCGGCCACCCGCATTTCTGCCGAGGACCTTCCTCGAATGGGGCATCGCCGTGCCGTTCACGACGCCGATGCTCAGCAGCGGCCGCATCCGTCCCGGACGTCGCGGCAAGGCCGAGATGCTGCTGCCCAATCCCTCGGGCGGGCGCGGCCTCTACGTGATCGACCTGGGTGCGGCGCCGGAGGTGACGAGCCTGACCCTGCACGACCGCCTGCTGGTGGAGCGGCTGCTCGAGCTGGCCGCACCCACGCCGTCCGAGATCCGCAGGGCGGCCCGGCAGCTGGCGCTCGACGGTGCGGCCGGCCGGCGTGCGGCGCGCGAGGCCGACATCGCAGCCGCCGGCGACGCCACCGCCGGGCTGATGATCCAGCTCCATCTGGTCACGCGCCTGCTGCAGGAGGCCGGGCTGCAGAGCATCGACTGGCGACGGTTCCTGGGCGACAATCGTGAGCTGCGCGCGACCATCAGGTCCCATCTCGCCGGCGTGGCACCCGGCCTCGGGCTCTCGGTCGACGGCGTGTTCCAGGCGATCGAGGAGATCGCCGACATCGCGATGCCGGTCGGCACCGGGGGCGAAGAGGGCCAATCGCGCAACGAGAGCATGCTCGCCCGGCTGCGCACCTTCACCCTGTCGCTCGGCCAGTGGACGACGGGCGAGACCGGTGCCGGAGACGCCGCCGCCGTGCGCCAGATGGCCGAGCGCACCTTGGCCGAGGCGGAAACGGCGCAGGCCGAGGCGCGCGACCTGCTCGACGAGCCGGCGCCCCTGCTCCGCCACTGGCACGACCGGCTCGGCGAGCGGATGCGCAATCTCCTGACCCGTCCTGAGTGGCTGCTCGACGGCTGGGCGCAGCTCTGCGGCCAGTGGGAGGCGGTGGCCCGCGACGAGCGGCCGCTGCAGCGGGAGGCGCTGCAGCAGATCCGCGCCGCATTGCCGATGCTCGACCCGAACGACCGCGACGCACGAGGCATGCCGGTGGGCCACGACATCCGCTTCGACCGCAGCCGCCGCGTCCGCCTGCACGAGGACTGGCGCACCGGCGCCACGCTCCTGGACGCGCACGCGCGCGCCGAGCTCCTGCGGGCGGCGACGGCATGAACGCCCGGACGCCCATGCCCGAGCTGAACCGGGACATGGGCTCGGCGAGCGACGAGCAGCTTCTGCGCGTCGTCGGCCTGATCGACACGCTCGACCGGCGCGGGACGGTGGACGGCCTGCTCGCGCCGGTTCGCGCCCGGCTCGCCCTGCTCAGACCACCGCGTCCGCTGACGCTGGGGCGGGTGGCCGTGATGCCGTTCGAGGATCTCCTGGTGCCCTCGGCGGAAGCATGGGCGGACCGGTGCTGCTTCCCGCGCGAGAAGCTCGGCTGGTTCGTCGAGCAGGTGCCGGCCGCGCTCGCGCCGCACCAGCTCGAGGAGCTGCGCCGGCGCGCTGCCGGCCGGAGCATGCTGGAAGCCGGGGAGGTGCGCGCCATCGGCGAGGTGCTGTGGCCGGCCGCGGCCGCGGCCGCCCTCCGCTGCGCCGAGGCGCACGAGCCGGCGTCGGACCTGCGCCGGCAGCTGTCGGCGGTGGCGCCGCTGCTGTCGCTCGGACCGGCGCTCCTGCCGACGCTGTGGCAGCTTCCGCCGCGTCCCATGGGAACGCTCGATCGCCAGCGCGCGGATCTCCTGCTCGCCGCGGTCCGCGGGGCGGTGGCGCTTGGCGAGCAGGCGGCGCAGAGCGTCCTCGAGCTACTTCTCGTACGGTCGAGCTCGCCGCTCGTCGTTCTCGAGCCTTTGCGCCATGCCGAGCTGGGCATCGAGGCGCGTCGGCGGGAGGCGATGCTCGCCAGGCTGGTCAGGCGCCGGATCGCGGACATGCGCACGCTGGCATCGCGGCTGACGGACGAGGGCGCGAACGGTCCGCGGCCGAGCGCCGCGCAGCTGCTGCGGCTGGTCTCGGACCTGGACGCGCTGGAAGGCAAGTGGCCGCTCGGCGGCGAGGACCGCGATGCGCTGGCGGCGATCCGCGAGCAGGCGAGCGCCGGCATCGGGGCCGGCATCGAGGCCGCGGTCGGCCGGGAGATCCTCGGCCCGCTGGCGACGCTCGCAGCAGGCGAGCTGAGCGACGACGAGGTCGAGCGCCTCGAGAACTGCGCCCGCAACACCCGGCGGCTCTCCATCGCGGGTGCCCGGCTGGGGCTGGCGGCCACGCCGGATGCCATGCTCGGCGGCTACCTGCCCGCGGTGCACGAGGCGATCCGGCACAATGCCGCCGACCGGCGCGGCCGGAGAGGCCTGCTCGAGCAGTTGCGGGTGGTGGAGATCATGTTCGGCTCGGATGCCGCGGCGCAGCTCTATGGCGAGCTGCGCGCCGGACAGCCCGCGTAGCGGGATCTCAGTCCCCGCCCCAGCGTGCGGCGGCGGCATCGTCGCTCGCCCGGGCCTCGACCCACCGCTCGCCGCCCGGCGTCTCCTCCAGCTTCCAGAACGGCGCCCTGGTCTTCAGCCAGTCGATCAGGAAGGCACACGCGTCGAGAGCTGCCCGGCGATGCGGTGCCGCCGTGGCGACCAGCACGATCGTCTCGCCCGGCAGCATCCGTCCGACCCGGTGCACGACCAGGCAGTCCAGCAGCTGCCACCGCCGCCGGGCTTCCACCTCGAGCGCCTCGAGCTGGCGCTCGGTCATGCCGGGATAGTGTTCGAGGGTCATGGCGAGGACGCGCTCGCCGGCATGCTCGTCGCGCACCACGCCCGTGAAGGTCGCGATCCCGCCGACATCCGTGCGGCCGCGGGCGAAGCCCGCCAGCTCGGCCCACGGGTCGAGCGGGTCGGTCTGCACGCGGATCATCTCAGCCCCCGGTCACCGGCGGGAAGAACGCGACCTCGTCGCCCGGCTGGAGCACCGTGTCCTCGGGCACGTACTCCTGATTGACCGCGCAGCGCACGACGCCGGGCCGGGCGAGCGCCTCGGCGAAACCGGCATGCCGCTCGGCCAGCCACGCCTTCAGCGCGACGAGCGAGGTCACCTCCGCCGGCGGATCGATCTCCTCCTCGGCCACCCCGACCCGATGCTTGAGCCATGCGAAATAGCGTATCCGCATGGCTCAGCTGCCCACGCCGGCGCGGCGGCCGGCGACCCGGTTCGAGGACGGTGGCGGCTCCTGCAGCATGTGGCGCAAGCCGGCCCGCAGATAGTCCCAGCCGGTCACCAGGGTCAGCAGGGCCGCCGCCCACAGGCCCCACCAGCCGATCGCCTCGACCGGCAGCCAGACCGGGCCGGCATTGCCGACCAGCAGGAATGCGATCGCCGTCATCTGCACCGCCGTCTTCCACTTGGCCAGCCGCGACACCGGCAGCCCGACGCTGACCTCGGCCATATACTCGCGCAAGCCGGAGACGGTGATCTCGCGCAGCACGATGATCAGCGACGGCAGCAACGGCGCCTGGTCGAAGCCGACCAGCATCAGCACCGCCGAGCCGACCAGGAGCTTGTCGGCGACCGGGTCGAGCCACCGGCCCAGAAGGGATTCCTGCTGCCAGTTGCGGGCCAGATAGCCGTCGACATAGTCGGTCGTCGCGGCGGCGACGAACAGGAAGCAGGCGGTCCACCGGGACCAGTCGCCCTCCAGATAGAACATGGCGACGAGGACTGGGATGCAGGCGATTCGCCCCACCGTGAGCAGATTGGGCGTCATGCTCGATCCCGCTCAACCGCCGTCATGGAAGAAGTCATAGATCGCCTTCGCCACCGCCCGGTCGATGCCCGGCACACGCTCCAGGTCAAGCACGCCCGCCTGCGCCACCCCCCGAGCCGAACCGAAGTGGTTGAGCAAGGCCCGCTTGCGCTTGGCACCCACCCCGGGCACCTGGTCGAGCGCGGAACGCCCGATCTCACGAGTCCGTTTCCCGCGGTGGGTCTGAATCGCGAACCGGTGCGCCTCGTCGCGCAACCGTTGGACAAAATAGAGGACCGGGTCGCGCCGGTCCAGCGCCAGCGGCTCGCGCCCGGGCAGGAAGAACCGCTCCTGCCCGGCATCGCGGTCCGGCCCTTTGGCGACGGCCAGGAGGGGCACGTCGACCAGATCGAGCTCGGACAGCACAGCCTGTGCTGCGGCGAGCTGGCCGGCACCCCCGTCGATGAGCACGAGATCGGGCCAGCTTCCGCCCGCCCGCTCCGAATCCTCCTTGACCAGGCGGGCGAAGCGCCGCCGGAGCACCTCGCGCATCATCGCGTAATCGTCACCCGGCTTGAGATCGGTTCCCTTGATGTTGAAGGTCCGATAGCTGCGCTTGTCGAACCCTTCGGACCCGGCGACGACGAAGGCGCCGATCGCGTTGCTGCCCTGGATGTGGCTGTTGTCGTAGACCTCGATCCGCGCCGGCGCCTCGGGCAGGTCGAACCGGTCCGCGAGCTGCTCCAGCAGCGCCTCCTGGCTCGCGGTGTCGGCGAGCCGCCGCGCCAGCGCCTGACGGGCGTTGGTCTGCGCGGTCTCGACCAGCTGGCGCCGCTCGCCGCGCTTCGGCACCACCAGCTCGACCTTCCGGTCGGCGCGGACCGCGAGCGCCTGTGCCAGCAGCTCCTGCTCGGGCACCTCCTCGGCGAGCAGGATCAGCCTGGGCGGGGGCCGCTCGGTGTAGAACTGGGCTAGGAACGCGCCCAGCACCTCGCCCATGCCGGCGTCCTTGGCATGGGCGGGGTAGTAGGCGCGATTGCCGTAATTGCGGCCGGTCCGGTAGAAGAACACCTGGACGCAGACCTGCCCGCCCTCGATGTGGCCGGCGACCACGTCCGCATCCTCGACCGCCCCGGTGTTGATCCCCTGGCGCGACTGGATGTGCGCCATGGCCTTGAGCCGATCACGAAGTACGGCCGCGCGCTCGAAATCCAGCGTTCGGCTCGCTTCGAGCATCTCGGCCTGCAGCCGCGTCTGGACCTCGTCCGACCGGCCGGAGAGGAAGTCGCGAACCTCGCCGACGATCCGACCATAGGCTTCGGGGCCGACCCGGCCGACGCACGGCGCCGAGCAGCGCTTGATCTGATATTGCAGGCAGGGTCGGGTGCGGGTGTTGAACACGCTGTCGCG
>JBFWWD010000226.1:0-9773 GCA_050246385.1 Geminicoccaceae bacterium | reverse complement strand
ATTTGTCGCTGCGGGTGGCAGCGGTCGGGAAGAAAGCCTGCTCCTTGGGGTAGGGGCGGGTCCAGTCGGCGATCAGCAGGTCGGCGGTGTGGGGAGCGTGCCTGAGCGGGTTGTCCTGGCGGTCGGAGACGCCGCGCTCGATGGCGCGGATCTCCTCGCGGATCAGGATCATCGCCTCGCAGAAGCGGTCGAGCTCGGCTTGGCCCTCGCTCTCGGTGGGCTCGATCATCATGGTCTCGGGCACCGGCCAGGACATGGTGGGGGCGTGGAAGCCGAAGTCGACCAGGCGCTTGGCGACGTCCTCGGCGGTGATGCCGACGGCCTCCTTGATCGCACGGATGTCGACGATGCACTCGTGCGCCACCATGCCGTTCTGGCCGGTATAGACCACGGGAAAGTGCGGGGCGAGGCGGCGGGCGACGTAGTTGGCGTTGAGGATCGCCACCGCCGTGGCGCGGGTCAGGCCCGGGCCGCCCATCATGGCGATGTAGGCCCAGGAGATCGGCAGGATCAGGGCCGAGCCCCAGGGGGCGGCGGAAACCGCACCCACACCCTGGCCGTCGCCATAGGGGTTGACGCCGGTGACGACCGGATGGTCGGGCAGGAACGGGGCGAGGTGCGCCTTGACGCCGATCGGACCCATGCCGGGACCGCCGCCGCCATGCGGGATGCAGAAGGTCTTGTGCAGGTTCATGTGGCAGACGTCCGCGCCCAGCTCGCCGGGGCGCGCGATGCCGACCAGCGCGTTGAGGTTGGCGCCGTCGAGATAGACCTGGCCGCCATGCTCGTGGATCAGCGCGCAGATGTCCTTGATGGTCGCCTCGAACACGCCGTGCGTGCTGGGGTAGGTGACCATCAGCGCGGCGAGGCGCTCCTTGTGCTGCCCGGCCTTGGCGGCGAGGTCGGCCATGTCGATGTTGCCCTGCGCGTCGCAGCCGACCACGACCACGCGCATCCCGGCCATGACCGCCGAGGCCGGGTTGGTGCCGTGGGCCGAGGAGGGGATCAGGCAGACGTCGCGGGCATGGTCGTCGCGGCTGTCGTGCCAGGCGCGGATGGTGAGCAGGCCGGCATATTCGCCCTGGCTGCCGGCATTGGGCTGGAGCGAGACCGCGTCGAAGCCGGTGATCTCCTTCAGCCAGCATTCCAGGTCGCGGAACAGGGCCTGGAAGCCGGCGGCCTGATCCTGCGGCGCGAAGGGATGCAGGTTGGCGAACTCCGGCCAGGTGATCGGGATCATCTCGGCGGTGGCGTTCAGCTTCATGGTGCAGGAGCCGAGCGGGATCATCGCCCGGTCGAGTGCTATGTCCTTGGCCTGGAGGCGGCGCAGATAGCGCAGCATCTCGGTCTCGCTGCGGTAGGCCTGGAACACCTCGTGGGTCAGGAAGGGGGAGGTGCGGCCGAGCCCGGTCGAGGCGAAGGCGTCCTCGTAGGTTTCCTTGAGCGCCGTGTCGATCTTCGCGGTCTCGACGCCCAGGGCACCCAGCAGGCGGCGCAGCACGTCGCCGGTGGTGGTCTCGTCGAGCGACAGGCCGAGGCGGTCGGGGCCGTCGGGGCGCAGGTCGATGCCGGCGTCGCGGGCGGCGATGTAGAGCTCGTGCGCGCGCTCGGGCACGGCGAGCGTGAGCGTATCGAAGAAGGCGTCGTGGGCCAGGGTGAAGCCGTTCGCGCGCAGGGCGGCGGCGAGGAGCGCCGTGAGCCCGTGGACGCGGCGGGCGATCCGGGTCAGGCCCTCGGGACCGTGCCAGACGGCGTAGAAGCCGGCCATGACCGCGAGCAGGACCTGGGCGGTGCAGATGTTGGAGGTCGCCTTGTCGCGGCGGATGTGCTGCTCGCGGGTCTGCAGGGCCATGCGGAGCGCGGTCCGGCCGCGGGCGTCGACCGAGACGCCGATGATCCGACCGGGCATGGCGCGCTTGTGGGCGTCCTTGGTGGCGAAGAAGGCTGCGTGCGGGCCGCCATAGCCCATCGGCACGCCGAAGCGCTGGGCGGAGCCGAGGACGATGTCGGCCCCCAGCTCGCCGGGCGGGGTGAGCAGGGTCAGAGCGAGCAGGTCGGTGGCGACGCAGGCGAGGCCGCCGGCCTGGTGGATCGCCTCGATCACCGGGCGCGGGTCGCGGATCTGCCCGTCGCTGCCGGGATACTGGACCAGCACGCCGAACAGGTCCTGGCCCGCGGTCTCGGCCCAGGCGTCGCCGGTGACCAGCTCGATGCCGAGGTGGCGCGCACGGGTGCGCAGGACGGCCAGGGTCTGCGGGTGGCAGTTCACGTCGGCCAGGAAGCGGTCGGACTTGTTGCGGCGGACCCGGTGGGCCATGGCCATGGCCTCGGCGGCGGCGGTGGCCTCGTCGAGCAGGGAGGCGTTGGCCAGCTCCATGCCGGTGAGGTCGGCCACCATCTGCTGGAAGTTGAGCACGGCCTCGAGCCGGCCCTGGCTGACCTCGGCCTGGTAGGGCGTGTAGGCGGTGTACCAGCCCGGGTTCTCGAGCACGTTGCGCAGGATCACCGGCGGGGTGTGGGTGCCGTGATAGCCCATGCCGATCAGCGCGGTGGCCGGGCGGTTGCGCTGCGCCAGGGCGCGCAGGGCCGCCAGCGCCTCGTCCTCGGTGCGGGCGGCGGGCAGCCGGAGCGGGCGGGCGGTGCGGATCGCCGCGGGCACCGCACGGTCGATCAGCTCGTCGAGCGAGCCGACGCCGACGGTCTGCAGCATGGTGGCGAGCTCGGCCGCACGTGGGCCGATGTGGCGGTCGGCGAAGGCCTCGCGGTTGTCCGCCTCGATCCGGGTGGGCTGCATCAGGCGATGGTCTCGAGCAAGGCGTCGTAGGCGGCGCGGTCCATCAAGTCCGCCGTGTCGACACCGGCGGCCTTGAGCTTGAAGAACCAGCCTTCGCCCTCGGCGGCGCGGTTGGCCAGGGCCGGGTCCTCGACCAGAGCCGCGTTGACCTCGATCACCTCGCCGGCGATCGGGGCGTAGATCTCGCTCGCGGCCTTGACGCTCTCGACCACGCCGGCCTGGTCGCCCTTGGCGAGCGCAGCGCCGATCTCGGGCAGCTCGACGAACACGACGTCGCCGAGGGCGGCCTGGGCATGATCGGTGATGCCGACCGTGGCGGTGTCGCCGTCGAGCGAGATCCACTCGTGGTCCTTGGAGAAGAAGATCGCCATCAGGGCTCTCCGGTCAGCGATGGTAGCGGTGGGGGACGAAGGGCAAGGCGGCGATGCGCGCCGGCATGGGCTTGCCGCGAACCAGCAGCGCCACCTCGGTGTCGGGCGCGGCGGCAGCGGCCGCGACATAGCCCAGGGCGACCGGGCCGCCGACGGTGGGGCCGAAACCGCCGCTGGTGACCCGGCCCAGGGGCGTGCCGTCGGGAAGCTGGATCTCCGTACCCTCGCGCGCCGGCGCCCTGCCCTCGGGTTTCAGGCCGACCAGCTTGCGCGACGGTCCCTCGGCCAGCTGACGCAGGATCACCTCGGCACCGGGAAAGCCGCCCTCGGCGCGGCGGCGCTTGGCGATCGAGAAGGCGAGGCCGGCCTCGACCGGGGTGGTGGAGGGATCGATGTCGTGGCCGTGCAGCGGCAGGCCGGCCTCCAGACGCAGGGAATCGCGCGCCCCCAGGCCGGCGGGCGCCACCTCGGGCTCGGCGAGCAGGCGGCGGGCCAGAGCCACAGCATCGGCGGCAGGGACCGAGATCTCGAAGCCGTCCTCACCGGTGTAGCCCAGGCGCGAGACGCGGCAGTGGAAGCCGGCCACGTCCAACTCGGCCGTGGACATGAAGCGGAGCTCGGCCACGGGTGGCGCGATTCGGGCGAGTACGGCCGCGGCCTGCGGGCCCTGCAGGGCGAGCAGCGCACGGTCGGCAAGCTCGGTGACGCGGGTCGCGGGCTCCAATCCCGCGCGCAGATGGGCCAGGTCGGCGTCGCGGTTGCCGGCGTTGACGACCACGAACAGATGGTCGCCGGCATTGCTGACGATCAGGTCGTCGAGAATGCCGCCCTGGCCGTCGGTGAGCTGGGTGTAGCGGGCGCGACCGGGAGCGAGACCCTGGAGGTCGCCCGGGACCAGACGCTCGAGCGCAGCCGCTGCGTCTGTCCCGTCGAGCCGGAGCTGGCCCATATGCGAGACGTCGAACAGGGCGGCGGCACTGCGGCAGTGCTGGTGCTCGGCCAGGATGCCGGCGGGGTACTGCACCGGCAGCTCCCAGCCGGCGAAGTCGACCATGCGGCCATTCAGCTCGCGGTGCAGATCAAACAGCGGCGTCCGCCGGGGGTCGCTCACGGGACAGGGACCTCGCCTCACCTTGGGCGCGCCACGCCGGCACACCCGGTCCTGCCCCCTCTGTGCGGAACCTGAGAGTTTCCCACCCCTGCCCGAGGCAAGAGCGGTCCCCTTCGGTGGGATGCTGCCGCATCCGCTCTCCAGAGGGCCTGCGCGCACGGTCCTTTGGCCTGAGAGTTTCCGGGGCGGTTGCTCCTTCGGCGCCGCCCGCCCCCGTCTCGCGACGAGGCGGCGGTCTCTCCCATGCGCGCGATCCAGCCGCAGGCAGCCTAGCCGACAAACCGACCCGGTCAACGTCCCTGTGCTGTTTTTCCGATCCGACAGACGACGCCGCTCACGATCCGGAAGCAGCAGGCGAACCTTCGCAGGGGGAAATCCGCCGGAAATGCGCTGGCCAGATCAGAAAGAATTTCGAAGTTGTGCGAATTCCCACCCCTGCGCTTCGAATAACATGTAGACTTCAGTGTACTGGTGCCAGTTTTCTAATGCACATACAGGGAGAGACGAAATGCCTCACGACTATCTGAGCAGGAAATGCAGCATGCTCACACGTCAAGCATGGCTGAAAGGCCTAGCGATCACTGCATTCTTCTGGATGCAAGCGCCCATGGCTCATGCCGATGTTCTCGCCTTCTCCTCCAATGTCGGCTTCCAACTGTTCGGCGCAGCACCGGCCCCGGTCGACCTCTCCACCGCCGGTGGCGCCCAGAACATGCTCGCCTTCGCGACGCCCGCACCGGATCTGGTAGAGATCACCTTCAGCGCAGAGTGCTCGGTCTGGGGCACGATTTTCCAGTATGGCACGATCCAGATCGTGGTCGACCCGGCAGGTGCCCCACCACCCGCCGCGGTTCCTCCCACGGCCGGGTTCGACGACGCCTTCTGCTCCGGCAACGGCGTCGCCATCTACAATGACGGCTGGGTCACGCCTTCGATGACGGTGGTGACGCGCGTGCCGGCCGGGGTCCACAGCGTGGGCGTCACCGCGAACACGGTGAATGGCGCCACCGCACTTCGCCTCGACGACCTGTCGCTCACCGTGACCAATTGAGACTTTCCGAGAGATGGCGGCCGCGTTTCGGCGCGGCTGCTACTGTCGTTGCGCGACGGGACATACAAGGAGCAAGGCAAAGAGCTCGGGGCAAGCTGTTCAGATTCTGGCGCGTATTCTCATCGAAGATCAGCTGCTGGGAATAAGGGCGCATTGACCGAAGATCAGATTGAGCGGCAGTCTTCGCGACTGCTTGCCAAGCTGATCCTGGGACACTGGCTCGCGAGCTTTGGATAGGCGCTGGAGCAGCGCCGCTGTCCCGGGGGCACCGCGTTTCACCGCTTGCTGATCCAGGGGTCAAGCGCCGGCCCAATATAGCCGGCAGTCCCGAAGGCAAATAATTGGGGAGGAAGGTCCTATGCTAGTGCGCCACCATATGGCGACGTGGGGGATCGTGATCACGGTCCTCGCGTTCGCCGCCCTGGGCGGCATCGCCCGCGCGGCGCAGGACAAGTATACCGTGCAAGTGCGGGGTGGGCTCGCCTTCTCCGAATTCAGAGGATACGAAGCTTGGCCAGTCGTCGCTGTCAGTCAGCCCGACGGCAAGCTTAACGTCATCGTGGCTAACACCACCATGATCAAGGCCTATCTGGCGGGCGTTCCCGACAACGGCCAGGCTTTCCCCGACGGCTCGAAAATGGCGAAGATCGCATGGAAGCCGGAACAGAGCGAGGAGGCTCCCTTTGCCGTGAGTATTCCGGGTGCACTGATGGGCATTGGCTTCATGGTGAAGGACAGCAGAAGGTTTGCAGACAGCGGCGGGTGGGGATGGGCCCAGTTCAACTATGACCCCGAATCCGACACATTCACACCCGGCACCGAGGCTGACGCAGCGCCGCAAGGAAACGATGCCAAGTGCGGGTTCGCCTGCCATGCGATTGCAGAAGCGAAGGACTACGTCTTCACGGCATATGGAAGAAGGTGAACGCGCGGCTGAAGCACGCGAGCAGCAGCGATTCGAGATCCGGAGCGCATAAATGGTCGACATGAAGCTGGAGGTCGTGGTCATCCCGGTCGCGGACATCGACCGCGCCAAGGATTTCTACGGCAGGCTCGGCTGGCGGCTGGATGCCGACTTTGCGGCCGCCGACAACTGGCGGGTGATCCAGTTCACGCCGCCCGGCTCGAGGTGCTCGGTGATCTTCGGCAGGAACGTGACGCCGGCTGTTCCCGGCTCCGCCCAGGGACTGTATCTGATCGTCTCCGACCTCGAGGCCGCCCGCAGGGAGCTGCTCGACCGCGGCGTCACCGTCAGCGAGGCATTCCATGACGCCGGCGACGCACACGCGGGCGACGACGAACCCTATCTGTTCGGGCGGCTGCGGGTCGGCGGCCCAGATCCCGACCGCCGCAGCTACCGCTCCTACGCCTCGTTCAACGATCCGGACGGCAATGGCTGGCTGATGCAGGAGGTCACCGAGCGGTTGCCCGGCCGCGTGGAGGCCGATGCCACGACGTTCACCTCGTCGACCGAGCTTGCCGCCGCGCTCCGCCGGGCAGCCGCCGCCCATGGCGAGCACGAGAAGCGAAGCGGCGGACAGCACGACGCGAACTGGCCGGACTGGTACGCCGAGTACATCGTCCGCGAGCAGGCCGGGAAGGAGCTGCCGACCTGAGCAGCGCCCCATGGAGACTCGACTTCGCCAAGCGACAGTGCTGCCGCCGCTCCGCTCGGACGGCCTGAGTCAGCCAAGAGACGGATAGAGCATCCCGGCGAACTGTGAGCTCGACGGCCCGGTGTCGAAGGTGGTCGCGCTGTCGGCGATGCCGGGCACCAGGCCGGTCGAGGTCAGGCCCGAACGGGCGACGACATGAAGCGCCTGGATGCCGACGGGCGGACGGTGGCGCCATTGGCCGGGCCCGATGCCGCCGTCAGGAGCGGCGGAGATCGCCGCGAAACCGCCCCGCGTTCGCAGAACCAGCGGGTGGTCGGCCAGGAAGCGGGCGATCGCCGGCGTCCAGTGGCTCCAGCCGACCAGGAGGCTGCGCAGATCGTCGGCGCGCGGCACCAGCTGCCCGCCCCAGGCGCGCTTGCTGGCGAGCAGGCCGTCGGACAGCCAGGGGCGGCAGCCGCCCATGCTCAGCCAAGGCAAGCCCCGCTCGGCGGCGAGGCGCACATGGCCGGCCCGGGAGGCGGCCCGCGCGCGCTGGATCACCGGGTCGAGGCACCCGCCCGGCGTGCCCGCGACCAGCTCGCGGAACGTGCCGTCGACGATCTCATAGGCGACGGCGAACCGGGGCTCGTCACCCAGCATGGCCCAGGTGATCCCGCCGCGACGCAGGCGGCGGCGCAGCGCGGGCGCCGCGCTGGCGACCAGGTCCGCGCCATGGCGGTGGCGCACGAACGGCAGGTGGTAGTCTCGGTAGAACTCCTCGAACCGGTCGCTGCCGGCGGTCAGGTGCAGGCGAAAGCCCTCTTCGTCGCAGCGCCGGGCGATCCGCCGGATCTCGCTGCTCGCAGCCGCCAGCGTCGACTCGACGGTCCCCACCGCCAGTCGTATTTCCGGCAGGTCCGGCATCGTCAACAGGCCCGCTTCCGCGGCCATCCCGGCGTAGCGGTTCCAGGTGCGGGCGAGGACGAGGTCGTGCTCGTCGCACAGCTCGGCGAGGCGCCGGCAGAGGGCCGGCCCCGACACGGAGCCGAGCGGCGTCTCCTTCGGGGCCGAGGCGAAGAAGCCCCGGGCCAGGGCCAGGACGTCCAGGGCGCTGCCCGCGCCCGCGAGCAATACCCGCGCCGGGCGGCCGTCGCAGCCGACGCCTGTCAGCCGCCGCAGGGCATGCTCCCGCCGCAGCAGCGGCATGGCGTGGCGCCGGACCGCCTGCCACGGCCGATCGAGCCAGAGCGGGCTGGCCTCGTAGGCGTACGAAGCGAGGCTGCGGACGCTCAAGCGGACCCGATCCCCTGATCGATCAGCTCGACCGCCTGCGCGCTCGAGGGTGGCTGCGCCAGGACGATCCTCCGCGCACCGTGCCGTTCCGACCAGAGCAGTGCCGCGGCGCCGCTCGCATCCAGAACGGTCATGCGCGTGATCCCACGCGGGGCCAGGCTGCGCCCGCACTTGAGCGCCACGTCCGGTTGCGGGGTTTCGCCGGTCGCGGCGAGCACGGCGCCGAAGCCCCACGGGCGGCGGACGACGAGCGGGAACGCGGCAAGAAAGCGGGCGATCGCCGGAGTCCAGCGCCGCCACCCGACCAGGAGCGTGCGGTGGTTGCCCTGCCGGTCGATCAGCTCCGCACCCCAGGCGCGCTTGTGGCGGGCGACGCCGTCCGACAGCCATGGCGCCACACCGCCGAGGTTGAGCCAGCGCAGCCCCCCGGCATGGCTCACCCGCATGTGCTCCAGCCGCACGGCGTAGGCGGCGAGGCGGGCCAGCTCGTCGGTCCGTCCGTCCGCGGTGCCGTTGACCAGCTCGCGCAGCACGCCCCCGCCGGTTTCCGAGGCGCTGCCGAACAGCGGCTCGCCGCCGAGCGAAGCCCAGGTGAGGGCACCCCGGCGTAGACGGCGGCGCAGGATGGAAGGCGGATGCAGGACCGTGCCGGCGCCATGGCGGGCCTCGACGAACGGCCGGTAGAACTCCCAATAGAAGCGCTGGAAGCTCGCCTCGTCCGTGGTCCGGGCGAGCTCGAACCCGTGCCGCTCCGCCATCCTGACAAAGCGCCGGATCGTCGGGGTCGCCATCGCGAGCACCCGGTCCGGCGCGTCTGCCGGCAACCGCATGTCGGGTTGTGCGGGCAGCGTCAGGAAGCTGCCGTCGGCCTCCCGGGCGAACAGCTGCCAGGTACGGGCGAGCACGAGGTCGTGCCGGTCGAGCTCCGCCGCCAGCCACGCCAGCAGCCCGGTCCCATGCACCGGGGCGCATATCACCTCCTCGGGCGGTTCCGCGAAGAAGCCCGGCCCGAGGGTCGCATGATCGAGCTTGCCGGTCGTGCCGACCACCAGGACCGAGGCCGGCGAGCCGTCGCGGGCGCTTCCGCGCAGCAGCCGGCAGGGGTGGGCACCATGCAGATAGGGCAGGACCCAGTGCCGCCCGAACTCGAGCGGGCCGTCCGCCCACAGGGGAAGCCTCGCCTCGGCCGCCTGGAGCAGGTCGAGGCTCATCCGATCGCCGGAACCGGCGCCCAACCGCCCGAGCGCGCGCTCGCCAGGCACGCCTCGATCATGGCGATCCCGCGCGCACCGTCCTCGGCTGTCGGGAAGTCGAGCGCCAGCGGGTCGCAAGGCCGGCCGGCGATACGAGCTGCGATCACCTCGGCGGCGTCCTTGTAGAGATCGGCGAACGCCTCCTGATAGCCCTCGGGATGGCCGATCTCGATGCGTGCCGCCCGTTCCGCGGACGGGGTGAGCGCGCCGTGCAGGCGCCGGGTGAGGATCTCCTCGAACCCGCCGCGGCGGCGGTGGCGCAGCTCATTGGGCTGCTCCTGCCACCATTCGAGGCCGCCCTCGGC
>JBFWWD010000225.1:0-9781 GCA_050246385.1 Geminicoccaceae bacterium | reverse complement strand
GACGCGCAGGGCCAGAACTGCTGCTGGGCGCCCTGGAACGGCAAGTCCTGGGGCATGATCGCGGTCGGCCCGACCCTGCACATGTGGTTCACCATCGGCCGCCCTCGCCTCATGGGCTTCACCGAGGCGCGGATCGCGACCTCCTGGGACAATGGCTTCACCTGGAACAAGGCGGACTGGGCCTTCAGCGCCGGGGACGGCATGCTGATGCCCAACTTCCTGCAGGTGGGCCAGGGCTACCGCTCGTCGGCGCTGCCCGGCGAGGTGACGAACTATGTCTACAGCTATCACACCCGGCTCAAGCAGCGCGGCAGCCACGTCCAGTCGCCCGGTCAGCTCGACCTGGTCCGTGTGCCGAAGAATCAGGTGCGTGTCCGCGGCGCCTATCAGTACTTCGCCGGCCGCAACGGCTCGGGCGCGCCGATCTGGACGCGCAAGCTCGCCGACCGCCGCCCGGTCCTGACCAAGACCCATCTGCTCGACGCACCGCCGAGCGTCGCCTGGAATCCCCATCTCGGCCGCTTCGTCATGGCGATGGGTCATGTGCCCAAAGGCAAAACCGGAGCGCGGGGCCTCGGGATCTACGAGGCGAGATGGCCTTGGGGGCCCTGGTACAAGGTGAAGGAGCAGGCGAGCTTCGCACAGGGCACGATCTTCTTCTATCAGTTCCCGCCCAAGTGGATGAAGAGCGACCTGACCGCCTGGCTGGCCTTCACCGGCCCGGACAAGCAGGGCGGCAAGGAGTGGGACGCGCTCAACACCGTCGAGGTCAAGTTCGTCCGCCGGTAGCGAGCCAGATGCCGATCGAGGGGCTCAGGCGCGCTCGCGAACCCGCCTGATCTCCTCGCGTGCCAGCTCGTCGGCCCGCTCGTTGAGCTCGTGGCCGGCATGGCCCTTGAGCCAGCGCCATTCCACCTGGTGCCGGCGTCGGGCGGCGTCGAGGCGCTCCCAGAGATCCTGGTTCTTGACCGGCTTCTTGTCCGCCGTCCGCCAGCCGCGCGCGCGCCAGCCCGCGATCCACTCGGTGATGCCCTGGCGCAGATACTGGCTGTCGGTCCAGAGCACGACACGCATCGGCCGCTTGAGCGTCTCCAGGGCGGCGATCGCCGCCATCAGCTCCATGCGGTTGTTGGTGGTCAGGGGCTCGCCGCCGGCGAGCTCGCGCCGCTTGCCGTTCCAGTCCAGGATCGCACCCCAGCCGCCCGGGCCGGGATTGCCGCTGCAGGCGCCGTCGGTGTGGATCTCGACCGGCGGCTCGATCGCGGCCGAGCTCACGTGAGACCGTAGGCGCCGGGATCGGCGACACCCCGATGGAAGCGCAGCTTGCGCAGATATTCGCGCGGGTCCTTCGGCACCACCTTCGCACCCTCGACCCGGTGCAGCCAGTCGTAGAGCCGCGTCATCAGGAACCGCAGGGCCGAGCCGCGCGCCAGCACGGGCAGCGCCGCGATCTCCGCCTCGGACATCGCGCGCCGGCGCCGGTAACCCTGCAGCAGCGCCCTGGCCTTGGTGATGTTGAACGAGTGGTCGGGCTCGAAGCACCAGGCGTTGAGGCAGATCGCCACGTCATAGGCGAGCAGGTCGTTGCACGCGAAGTAGAAGTCGATGATCCCGGTCAGCCGGTCGCCCGCGAAGAACGCGTTGTCGGGAAACAGGTCGGCGTGGATGACGCCGGCGGGGAGCTCGCGCGGCCAGCATGCGGCGAGATCCCCCAGCTCGGCGGCGATCTCCTGCGCGAGACCGGCCTCCACCTCGTCGGCCCGCGCGCGCGAGCCCTCGAACAGCGTCCGCCAGCCGGCGAAGGACAGGGCGTTGGCGCGGGTGAGCGTGAAGTCGGTGGCGGCGAGGTGCATGGCGGCCAGCGCCTCGCCGAGCTCCGCGCAGTGAGCGACCACGAGGCGGCGGGGCCATTTGCCCTCGAGGCGGCTGACGATCGCCGCCGGCTTGCCCGCGAGCCGGCGCAGGGCCCGTCCGACGCGTGCGTGGACGGGCAGCGGACAGGGCAGCCCACGGCTGGCCAGATGCTCCATCAGGCCGAGAAAGAAGGGCAGGTCGCCGGGATCGACGCGCTTCTCGTAGATCGTCAGGATGAAGCGGCCGCGCTCCGTGTCCAGGCGGAAGTTCGAGTTCTCCACGCCTTCGGAGATGCCTTCGCACGCGACGAGGGCGCCCAACTCGTAGTCGGACAGGAAGGCGCGGAGCTCGTCCGCGCCGACATGGGTGTAGACCGCCACCGGCTCAGGAGGCCTTGCGCAGCAAGGGGATCGGCGGCGAGCGGAAGGTGACGCTCTCCTCGGCCACCCGGACTTCCTCGACCACGACCTCCCGGCGGGGACGGCAGGCCGCGATCAGCTGCTCGACGAGCAGCTCGGGCGCCGACGCTCCCGCCGACACGCCGAGGGTCCGAACTCCGTCGAGCCAGGTCCAATCGACATCGGCCACGGTCCGGATCAGCTCGGCACGACCGGCGCCGTGCTGCCGCGCCACCTCGACCAGCCGCAGCGAGTTCGACGAGTTCGGGGCACCGACCACCAGGAAGAGGTCGGCACGCGGTGCTATCGCCGCGACGGCGCGCTGGCGGTTGGTGGTGGCGTAGCAGATGTCCTCGTTGCGCGGCCCCTCGATCGCCGGGAACCGGCGTCGCAAGACCTCGACCACCGCCGCCGTGTCGGCGACCGAGAGAGTCGTCTGCGTGGAGAACGCGACCCGCTGCGGATCGGGCACGGCGACCGCCTCTGCGTCGGCGACGGTCTCCACCAGGATCACCGACCCCTCGGCCACCTGACCCATCGTGCCGACCACCTCGGGATGGCCGGCATGGCCGATCAGCAGGACCGTGTGGCCCTCCTTGTGGTGCCGCTCGACCTCGCGGTGGACCTTGGACACCAGAGGGCAGGTCGCGTCGGCGAACAGCAGGCGGCGGTGGCGTGCCTCGGCGGGAACGCTCTTGGGAACGCCGTGCGCGGAGAACACGACCAGCCCGTCCTCGGGCACCTCGTCGAGTTCCTCGACGAACACGGCGCCGAGCCCGCGCAGCTCGTCCACCACGTGGCGGTTGTGCACGATCTCGTGGCGGACATAGACCGGCGCCCCGTTCTGCCGCAGCGCGGTCTTGACCATGTCGATCGCACGCTCGACGCCGGCGCAGAAGCCGCGCGGACCGGCGAGCAGGATGGTAAGCGGCTCCATGCGATCGGGCTTTCGGGGCAAGGTGATCGCCGGCTGCCTAGCACACTCGCCGCACGGGTGCGAGGATGTGGCCGAGGACGAAGGTCGGGATCGGGCGGGGCTGCAACGGCCGGCGACTGTTTCCCGGACGTTCTCCCCCGAGGCTTTACGTGCGTTGGTCGGGCGGGCATACGGGCGCGACCTGTCGTGGAGTGTGCTCGTTGCTGTTTCTTCCGCTCGCCGCGATGACGGTCGTCGTCGTGGCCTCGAACTGGCTGGTGCAGTACCCGATCAACGACGTGCTGACCTGGGGCGCGATCACCTATCCGTTCAGCTTCCTAATCACCGATCTGACCACCCGCCTGCACGGGCCGGTCCGGGCCCGGCAGGTGGTCCTCGCCGGCTTCGCGCTCGCGGTCGTCCTGTCGATCTGGCTCGCCACGCCGCGGATCGCCCTGGCCTCCGGAACGGCGTTCCTGGTCGGCCAGCTGCTCGACATCCAGGTGTTCCAGCGGCTGCGTGCGGGAAGCTGGTGGCGCGCACCCCTCGTCAGCTCGACCATGGGCTCGATCCTGGACACGGCGGTGTTCTTCAGCCTCGCCTTCGCCGGAACCGAGATGCCCTGGATCACGCTCGCTCTGGGCGATCTCGGGGTGAAGCTGGTGCTCGCCGTCCTGGCGCTGGCGCCGTTCCGCGCCGTCCTGGCGCTGGCGCTGCCGGCCGCTCCCATGCGCACCTGACCGGTCCGGCCTTGGACGAGGACACCATCCAGACCAGGCTCGAGCGCCGCCTCGGCGCCGTGCACGCACGGCAGCGGCTCGGGATCGAGGCCGACCACGAGGCCCAATGCTTCGGCCAGGGTCTCAACTTCATGCACATCGAGAACTGGTACTCGGTGCATTCCGTCATTCGCACGACGCTGCGCCTGTGCGGCCTTTACCGACGCGGCTGCCGCAATGCCGGCGGCATCCGGCTACGGCGCAACACGATCCGCATCGAGGGACTGCCTGCCGCCTTCGACGGCTTCACGCTGCTGCATCTCAGCGATCTGCATGCCGACATGAGCGGCCCCGCGATGGCCCGCGTGGCCGAGATCCTGCCCGGCCTCACCTACGATCTGTGCGTCCTGACCGGGGACTATCGCGGCAAGACGTTCGGGCCGTTCGACGCCGCGATCACCGGCGTGGCGCAGGTCCTCGAGCGTATCTCCGGGCCGGTCTATGGCGTGCTGGGCAACCACGACACGATCCAGATGGTGCCGGACCTCGAGGATCTGGGCGTGCGCGTGCTGCTGAACGAGGCCGTGCCGCTGCGGCGCGAGAATGCGCGGCTTCACCTCGCGGGCATCGACGACGCGCATTTCTTCCGCGTCGACAATATCGAGAAGGCGGCGGCTGCGATCCCAGCCGGCGAGACGGCGATCCTGCTCTCGCACACGCCCGAGATCTACCGTCAGGCCGCCCATGCCGGCTTCTCCGTCCTGCTCTCGGGACATACCCATGGCGGCCAGATCTGCCTGCCGGGTGGCTACCCGATCACCCTCGACTCGGATCTGCCGCGCCGGTACGGCGCGGGCGCCTGGCGTTATGGTGCCATGTCCGGCTACACCTCGGTCGGGGCCGGGTCGAGCGTGGTGGCGGTCAGGCTCAACTGCCCGCCCGAGATCACCCTGCATCGGCTCGAGCGCGCGGCTGCTCAGTAGGGTCGGTCGCGCACTCCGAGCCGATAGAGCAGCGGCGACAGCCCGGCATTGATGCCCCAGAAGATCGCGGCACCGAGCAGGACGCCGCCAGCGTCGAGGCCCAGGGGGTCGCGGCATACCGCCAGCGGCAGCAAGGCTTCCGGCAACTGATCCAGGGCCGGGACCCGGCCGCTCGCAGCCACCCCGGCCCGTCGCTTGATGAAGCTGGACAGCAGATCGCCTGCCATGGCCGAGGCCCCGAACAGCGCGCCGACCGTCCAGGCGAGGCCGAGGAGAGGCGCCGCCAGCGCCGGCACCGCACAGCCGAGCACCACGCCGCGCCATGTCTTCGACTTGCCGAGCAGGCGCCGGCCGTCGCGGAGGACCACACCGCCGTCGACCGGCCAGACCCACCGCTGGCCGAGCAGGCGCTTGGCGAGCACGGGAACGCCGTTCGCGAGCGCAAGCAACAGGAGCGCGTGCAGCAGGGACGTCAGCGACATGAGGCGCTCAGCTGCGGAACGCCCAGAGCTTGTTGAGCGAGAAGGACAAAACCGGCGTGACTCCTGCGATGAACGGGATCGCCCAGCCGTAACTCAGGCCGAGGCCTGTGGTAACGAGCTGGACGCAGAGGCTGTTGATCGCGAACCCGAGCGCCGCCACGACCAGAAAACGCGACGGGCTGCCCGTCGCCCCACGGAAAGTCCACCGGCCGTGGCCGAAGAAGCTGACCTGCACGCCCACCGCGAAGCCCAGGGCGTTCGCGGCGAGCGGCGACCAGCCGAGTTCCGCGACGGCCGCCACATAGAGCAGGACATGCACCAAGGTGGCGATCGCGCCAACGATCAGGAAGCGGCCATACTGCAGGCCGACCGCCAACCAGGTTCCCGCAAGCGAAGGCGCGATGCGAAGCTCAGTCCGCATGCGCCGCCCCCCGCACGAGCGGCTTGGCGGGCTGGTAGTCACGTACGTGATGGAGCGGGCGGCGTTTGGTCCCGGAAAAGGCGATCCTCCGCGCGAAGACCGCGCCCATGCCGGTCCCGCTACGGACCGCCAGAATCGCCGCCAGCCGCCGGTGGAACGATGTCAGGACCACCTCCTCGTTGAAGGCGGGCACGACCAGCGAGAGGCCGGGTTGCTGCTCCTCCATGCTCGCCCAACCTGCGCATGTTCCCGACATCGGTCAAGACCGTCACCGGACCGCGATCGAGAACAAGTCGGCCGGCGGGATGACGAGGTCCCAGGCGAGCTTGCCGCATACCAGCAGCACGAGCAGGCCGAGAAGCGCGCGGGTCTGCTCCGCCCGGAGCCGACCGGCGTAGCGGGCGCCGAACTGGGTGCCGACCACGCCTCCGGCAATGAGCAGCAGAGCCAGCAGAATGTCGACGGAGTGATTGGCGTAGGCCTGGAGGAAGCCGGTGACCGCGGCGACGAAGCAGATCTGGAACAGCGAGGTGCCGACGACCACCGCCGTCGGCATCCCGATCAGGTAGATCATCGCCGGCACCATGACGAAGCCGCCGCCGATACCGAGCACGGCGGCGAGCAGTCCGCCGAACAGACCGACCGCGAGCGGCATCAGGATACTGATGTAGAGGCGAGATTCGGGGAACCGCATCTTCAGCGGCCAACCGTGCATCCAGTAGTGCTGATGCCGCCGCCCGCGCGTCGGCGCCGGCCGACGGCTCCTCAGCATCGCCCCGAGGCTCTCGACCAGCATGAGCGCGCCGATCGTGCCGAGGAACAGCACATAGGCGAGGTTGACGAAGAGATCGATCTGGCCGCGGCTCATCAGCAGGCGGAACAGCGCCACACCGGCCGCCGAGCCGACCACACCGCCGGCGACCAGGATCCAGCCCATGCGCACATCGACCGAGCGCCGCCGCAGGTTGGCCAGGACGCCCGACACCGAGGAGGCCAGGATCTGCATCGATTGGGTGCCCACGGCCACGGCAGGCGGAACACCCATGAACAGGAGCATCGGGGTCATCAGGAATCCGCCGCCGACCCCGAACAAGCCCGACAGGAAGCCGATGAGGCCACCTAGTGCCAGCACCCCGAACAGGTCCACCGACATCTCGGCTACGGGCAAGTAGATGTCCATGGATCGGCTTATCCCGCAGGACCGGCGCCGCCCTCACCTTCGACGGGGCGGCGCGGGAGTCAAGGCGCGACAATGGGTTGCAGGCGACGTCGCCATTTGCACCGGAAGCTGTATCAGTCCGCGACGTCATTGACTTGTCGGTTCGGCTATGGTCGGACGAGGCGTGACGCCGTGCGACATGACGCGTGCGGCGACGATCCTTGACGAGGAGCATTGGGTGATCGACGGGGCGGAAGCGAAGCCGGCCGCGCGTACGCTGTGGCAACGCCTCGCCGAGATCTGGCCGTGGCTGAAGTTCGTGCTGGGCATCGTCCTGCTCGGGCTGCTCGGCTGGTTCGTCGACTGGCCCGGCACCTTGCGCATCCTGCGCCACGCCGATGTCGGGCTCCTGCTTCTGTCGGCCGTGGTGATCATGTCGGGCGTGATCGTCTCGACGATCAAATGGCAACGGCTGGTCCGCGTGTCCTGCGGGCCGCTGCCCTTCCTTCCCTTGCTGCGCGCCTACTGGATCGGCAGCTTCCTGAGCAACTACCTGCCCTCGAACGTGGGCGGGGACGTGGTTCGCGTGCTGGTTATGCGGCCCTGGGCGCGGGTCGAGATGCTCGCCTCCAGCGTGCTGGTCGAACGCCTCACGGGCGTGGCGACGCTGGGCGTGATCTCGGCGATCTGCCTCGCGGTCCGGCCCGTCGATCCCATGAAGCTCAACCTCGCTTTGTGGCTGCTGGTGGCCGCGATCGGTGGCGGGCTCGCGCTGATCTTCGCCGCGGGCTCGCACCTGGTTCGCGGCGGCGCCGCACTCCTGGCACGCCTGCCGAGCCTGTTCCGCAGGGTCTCGACCAAGGTCGACCGGTTCGGCGAGGCGGTCGCGGCCTTCCGCGGCGCACCCGGCGAGCTCGTGATCGCCGGGTTCTGGTCGCTGGTCTTCTATGGCATCCTGACCCTGTTTCAGTTCGCGCTGCTGCGTGCTGTCGGGAGCTCGATCACGCTGTTGGACACCGCCCTGGTGGCGCCATTGGTGCCGCTGGTCTCGCTGCTGCCCGTCACCGCGAACGGGCTCGGCCTCACGGAGGGCGCCTTCGTGCTGTTCTATACCCAGATGGGCGTGCCGCCGGAGCAGGCCTTCGCGGCGGCGCTGCTGAGGCGGCTGGTCACCATCGGCACCTCCATGCCGGGGGGACTTTTCTGGATGTCGACAGGAGACACGGCCGGTCTTCCCAGGGAGAGCAGGGGCTGATGCGACCGTTCTTCATTCTCGGCGCCCCGCGCTCGGGCACCTCGCTGCTGAGCCGGATGCTCGACAGCCATCCGGCGGTCGCCGTCCCCGACGAGACCAAGATCTTCGAGACCTTCGCTCCGCTGCTGCCGCTCTATGGCGACCTCCGACAGCCCGGCCGGCTGCGGCGGCTGGTCGACGACATTCTGGGCTGGCGCTGGATCCGCCGCCTGCCGCACGTGCCCGCCGCCGACGCCGTGCTGGCGCGGGTCGCCCGACCCGACCTCGGCGGCGTGTTCGCCGCTTTGCTCGACTGCTGGACCGAGGCGCACGGCAAGAAGCGGTGGGGCGAGAAGACCCCCAACAACGTCTATTTCTGGCCGGAGATCGAGGCGGCCTTCCCCGACGCCGCCGCCGTCCACATCCTGCGCGACGGGCGCGACGTCGCCATCTCGCAGATCAAGGCTCCCTTCGGCCCCAAGAGCATGGCGACCGCTGCCGAGCGCTGGATGTCCTTCGTCGGGGCCGCACGGGCGATCGGCGAGCGGATCGGGCCCGAGCGCTTCGTCGAGATCCGCTACGAGGATCTGCTGGCAGCGCCGGAGGCGACGATCACCGGGATATTGCGCCTGATCGGCGAGCCGTTCGACCCGGCGGTGCTCAATTTTCACGAGCGACGCCGGCCGGTCGGTACCGATCCGGTCAACGACCGCAATATTCAGAAGCCGCTCCAGGCCGCCAACAGCGGCAAATGGGAAGCCGAGGTCGGCCGCCACGAGATCGAGGTGTTCGAGGCGATCGCAGGCTCGATGCTGGACATGTGCGGCTACCAGCGCGCCACGGCAGCACTCCCCATGACCGCCGCGGAGCGCAAGCTCGAACGCTATCTCCGCCATCCGCCACGCAAGGTCGCCGCCATGCTGCGCAATCACGCCGGGATCGCCGAGGGGCTGGAGCGAACCCGGATCAAGTGGCGGCTGCGCATGGACGGCCTCACCGGGAGCGATCGTCGGCAGGCCGGCACACGGAAAGCGGGCGCTGCCGGGCAGCGCTGACGGCGGACACGATCTGGCGACGACTCTCGGCTCAGCCGAATCGCCCGGTGCGCGCGACGCCGAGACTGGGACATTGCGCGCAGGGGAGCTGAAGCAGACCGCAATGGGCGAGGTCGCACGCCACCGTGCGGCCCTGGAGCGCCAGCACCAGCCGATCGAGCTTCCAGGCGATCCGCGCCTTGAACAGGACGAGATCGCCGGGTCGCAGGATGCCGCGGAGGCGATGGAGCGCATCCTGTGCGCCCGGCGCCGCCCTTTGGATGCGATCCTGCGCCAGGCCGGCATCGCGCAGCGCGGCGACCAGATCGTCGACCTCATCTCCGACTGCGATCACCTGCGCGAAGCTGTGAGCGATCTGCTCCGCCGCGACGCGCAGCGCCGGCGCCGTGTCCTCGCTGCCCGCTCGCAGGCGGGTCGTGACCAGGATCCGTCGGCCCGGCACCTGCGCGGCCAGAGCGACGGCCGCGGCCAGCGACTCGGCCGAATTCTTCTGATGATCGAGCAAGCCGGTGATGCCGTCGGGCAGCGGCACCACCTCCAGGCGCCCCCGCACCGCCTGG
>JBFWWD010000224.1:0-9863 GCA_050246385.1 Geminicoccaceae bacterium | reverse complement strand
AGGGGAAGCGCACGACCGCGTCGGCGTTGGCGACGTAGAAATCGCCGCCGACCAGGGCCATGCCGAAAGGCGAGAACAGGTCCTTCAGAAACACCGTCCGGGTCTCGGGCCGGCCATCGCCGTCGGAATCGCGCAGGAGCGTGATGCGGTTGGCGCTCTCCGTGCCGGCGCCGGCCACCTTCTGCACCTGGCCCATGTTGAAGCTCTTGATTCCGGTGGTCTCCTTGGGCGGGGCGTTGGTCTCGGCGACCAGGACGTCGCCGTTGGGCAGGACGTAGAGCCAGCGGGGATGGTCGAGCCCGTCGGCGAAGCGCTCGACCGAGAAGCCGGCCGCGGCCTGCGGCTTCTCGCCCTCGCCCCAGCGGTCGACGGTCGCGATGTTGACGGTGGGGATGAGGCTCTGCTCCGGGGGCGGCAGGGTCGGCGACGGCCCGTAGCCGTCGGCCCGCGCCAGGTGCGCCACCAGGGAGGAGGCGAGGACGCCGGCAGCCAGCGGAAGAGC
This sequence comes from Geminicoccaceae bacterium, assembly GCA_050246385.1. Classification (GTDB taxonomy): domain Bacteria; phylum Pseudomonadota; class Alphaproteobacteria; order Geminicoccales; family Geminicoccaceae; genus Benzoatithermus. Next base: position 9,361 of record JBFWWD010000224.1, on the reverse strand, counting down.
TCTACGCATCGCGTGCTCCGAAGCCATATGGGAAACTGGCTCCCTAATCGGCGGTCGGGGCGTGCGTTCCGCGCGGGTGGGGCATAGGGTAGGCCATGCGCAAGCCTTTCGATCCCGACGCGCTCCTGGCGGCGATCGCCCGCGGCGAGCGCTCCTGCGGCGACTTTCAGATGCGCATCGCCCGCGATGGCGCTTGGTACTATCAGGGCACGCCGATCCGTCGGCCGGAGCTGGTCAGGCTGTTCGCGAGCGTGCTGCGGCGTGGCCCGGACGGGCGCTACTGGCTGGTGACCCCGGCCGAGCAGGGGCTGATCGAGGTCGAGGACGTGCCGTTCGTCGCGGTCGAGCTGCGCAGCGAGGGCGGTGGGAAAGCCCAGCGGCTGAGCCTGCGCACCAATCTCGACCAGTGGGTGCCGGTCGACGAGGCGCATCCATTGTCGATGCGGCCGCAGCCAGACGGCGCCGAAGCACCCTACATCTGTGTGCGCGACTCGCTTGATGCGCGAGTAACACGGTCGGTTTTTTATCATCTGGTGGAGCTTGCGGAGCCGGCACCGGATGGTGTTGATGAAGTCGGTGTCTGGAGCAGCGGGCGCTTCTTCCCGCTCGGCGCCATCGACGGCTGATCATGGACGGCGTGCCGGTCAGGACGGCGGAAATCAGGGATCGCGAGACGCTGCGCGCACGGCTGCACCGCGCCGGCGGCGACATCGACCCGGAAGGATGGCTGCTCGGCGACGAGGGTCACGATCGTGCCGTGGGCGAGCGGCGGCCGGCGGCCGTGCTCCTGGGCCTGATCGACCGGCCGGACGGGCCGAGCATCATCCTCACCCAGCGCACGGCGCATCTGCGCGACCATGCCGGCCAGATCAGCCTGCCCGGCGGCCGGCTGGAGCCGGTGGACGCCGGCCCCGCCGACGCCGCCCTGCGCGAGGCGCAGGAGGAGATCGGGCTGGAGCCGCAAAGGGTCGACCTGTTGGGCGGCCTGCGCCACTACGACACCATCACCGGCTTTCGCATCCACCCCGTCATCGGCTGGATCGAGCCGCCGATGGTGCTGCGCCCGGACCCCTACGAGGTCGCCGAGGTGTTCGAGCTGCCCTTGAGCTTCGCGCTCGATCGGACCAATCACTGTCGCGAGAGCGTGGAACGGAACGGCGTGCGGCGCCACTTCTATGTCCTACCGTACCAGAGCCGCTACATCTGGGGCGCCACCGCCGGCATCCTGGTCAACTTTGCCCGGCTGCTCGCCGACTGAGTTCCTGCCCTTGCGTATCCTGCTTCAGATCGTCCTGCCGTTCCTGGCGCCGTTCGTCGTCTACGGGCTCTATCTCCTCCTGGTGACCAGAGGCCGGCGGATGCTGGCACGCACGCCCTGGTTCCTCCTGACCGCGGCGGGCCTGGTTCTCGCCTGCGCCGCCGTGGCCTCGCTCGCGTTCACGGGCGGCATAGCGCCCGACGGGCGCTATGTGCCTTCGCGGATCGAGGATGGACGGATCGTGCCGGGCGAGGTGGTCCCCAAGTGAGCGAGCGCTTGTCCGCACCCTGGCTCGCCGACCTCGAGGTCGCGCGGGTGATGGAGGCGCTCGCCGCCGGCGGGCGGCCTGCACGGTTCGTCGGCGGCAGCGTGCGCGACGCCCTCCTGGATCCGGCGGCCGATACGATGGATCTCGACATCGCCTCGCCCGAGCGGCCGGAGCGGGTGATGAAGCTCGTGGCCGCGGTGGGGTTCAGGCCGCTGCCGACCGGGCTCCGGCACGGGACGGTCTCGATCGTGCGCCAGCAGCGGCGGTTCGAGATCACGACGCTGCGTCGCGACGTCGCGACCGACGGGCGGCACGCCGTGGTCGAGTTCACCGACGATTTCGCCGCCGACGCGGCACGGCGCGACTTCACCATCAACGCGATGAGCTGCGAGGCGGACGGGACCCTGCACGACCCGATGGGCGGCCGCGCCGACCTCGCCGCCGGCCGGGTGCGGTTCGTGGGCGACCCGGCCCGGCGCATCGCCGAGGACTATCTGCGCATTCTGCGCTTCTTCCGCTTCCATGCCCGGTTCGGGCTGGAGGAGCCGGATGCCGCGGCCCTTGCCGCCTGCACCGCCGCGGCGGCGGGGATCGACGGGCTGTCCGGCGAGCGGGTGCGGCAGGAGCTGTGGCTGATCCTGGCGCAGGCCGAGCCGCTGCGGGCGCTGGAGCCGATGGCGGCCACATCGGTGCTGGCGCATGTCGTCCCGGGTCCGCTCCATCTCGAGCGATTGCGCCCGGACGGGCTGGGCTCCGATCCCCTGCTGCGGCTCGCCGTCCTGGTCAGACCGTCCACGTCGCACAGGGCCGAGGCGCTGGCGGAGCGGCTGCGGCTCTCGAACCAGGAGCAGGAGCGGTTGTCGGCGCTGATGACGACGGCGCTTCCCGGGGGCGACGACCGAGCCCAGCGGGTCGCCCTGCATCGGCTGGGTTCCGACCGCTACCGCGATCTGGTGCGGCTCGACGTGGCGGCGGGCGAGCTCACGCCGGAAGAAGGGCGGCATCGGCTCGGGCTCGCCGACCAGTGGCAGGCGCCGGCCTTTCCGCTGAGCGGGGCCGATCTGCTCGCACTCGGCATTCCCGAAGGCAGGGCGCTCGGCCAGATCCTGGCCCGGGTGCGGCTGGCCTGGGAGGAATCGGACTTCTCGCTCGACCGCGCCGAATGCCTGGCGCTGAGCCGGGATTTGACACTCTGAGCCGACGCCGGTATAGGGCGCGGCCTGTTCGTCTTCCGACTCCGAAGGTTCCACTGTGAAGCGCACGTATCAGCCGAGCAAGCTGGTTCGCAAACGTCGGCACGGCTTCCGCGCCCGCATGGCCACCGTCGGTGGTCGCCGGGTGATCGCCAATCGCCGCAGCCGTGGACGCAAGCGCCTGTCCGCCTGAGCGGACGCGCGACGCATCCGAGACCAGCGTGGTCCGCCTGCGCCGGCGCGGCGAGTTCCTGGCCGCGGCCCGGGGCAGGCGCGTGGCGAGCGAGGCGTTCGTCCTGCAATGCGTGGCCCGGCGTGAGCCGGAGCGCGCCGCCACGGTCGGCATCGGCCTGACCGTCACCCGCAAGATCGGCAACGCCGTGGTCCGCAATCGCGCGCGCCGCCGCCTGCGCGAGGCGCTGCGGCTCGTGCTGCCTGGGCCCGCCCGGCCGGGAGCGGACTATGTGGTCGTGGCGCGGCCGGCGGCGCTGACGCGGCCGTTCGCCCGGCTCCAGGACGATCTTTCCTGCGCGCTCGCGCAGATCGCGCGGCGGCGATGAGCCCGCTCGCCCATCTGCTGGTCGGCGTCGCCACGCTGTATCGTTGGCTGATCTCGCCCGTGCTCGGGACGAACTGCCGCTACTGCCCATCCTGCTCGGAATACGCTATCGAGGCGCTGCGTCGGCACGGCGCCCTGCTGGGGCTGTGGCTGGCGCTCAAGCGCATGCTGCGATGCCATCCCTGGGGCGGCCACGGCTACGATCCGGTGCCGCCGCCCGCCGGCGGCCGCTGACCGCGGCCGTCCTCAGGAGTTTTCCTCCCCTATGAGCGACCAACGCAACCTGATCATCGCGATCGCCCTGTCGGTGGCGGTGATCTTCGGGTTCCAGTTCTTCTACGAGATGCCGCGCCAGAAGGAGGCGCAGCAGCGGCAGGCGACGCAGCAGACGGAGCAGGCGCAGCAGACGCAGCAAAATCCCGCCGCCCCGGCGGCACCGGGCTCGGCCCCGAGCGCCGCCGGGGCGGCGGGCCAGCCCATGACCCGGGCGGAGGCGCTGGCCGCGTCGCCGCGCGTGCGGATCGACAACGGCGCCATCCACGGCTCGATCTCGCTCAAGGGCAGCCGGATCGACGACGTCACGCTGCAGCGCTACCGCGAGACGGTCGATCCCGACTCGCCCGAGATCGTGCTGCTGAGCCCGGCCGGCTCGGCCAATCCCTATTTCGCCGAATATGGCTGGGTCGGCGAGGCCGGTGCGGCGCTGCCGGGGCCGGACACGGTGTGGACCGCGGAAGGCAACGAGCTGACCCCGAGCACGCCGGTGACCCTGCACTGGGACAACGGGGCGGGCCTGAGCTTCGCCAAGCGGTTCGAGCTCGATTCCGACTACATGTTCACCGTCAAGCGCTCGGTGACCAACAACAGCGACCAGCCGGTGACCCTCTATCCCTACGGCCTGATCAGCCGGTGGGGCACGCCGCACACGCTCGGCTACTACATCCTGCACGAGGGTCCGATCGGCGTGCTCGGCGGCAAGCTCGAGGAGTGGAAGTACAGCAACGTCGCCGAGGAGGGTAAGGTAGAGTTCGACAGCACCGGCGGCTGGCTAGGCATCACCGACAAGTACTGGCTCGCCTCGCTGGTCCCCGAGCAGGATCTGGCGGTGAAGGCCGGCTTCCGGCACGAGACCCAGGGCGACCGCTACCAGGCGGACTATCGTGGCGGGGCGGTCACGCTGGCGCCCGGCCAGACCTCGGAGATCACCGACCGGCTGTTCGCCGGCGCCAAGGTCGTGACCCTGCTCGACCACTATCGCGACACCTACGCGATTCCGCTGTTCGACCGTGCGGTCGACTTCGGCTGGTTCTACTTCCTGACCAAGCCGATCTTCTACGTCCTGCACTGGATCCACAGCGTGGTGCTCAACTACGGCATCGCGATCCTGATCCTCACGCTGCTGGTCAAGGCCGCCTTCTTCCCGCTCGCCGACAGATCATACCGGGCGATGGCGAAGATGAAGGCGCTGCAGCCCAAGATGATGGAGCTGCGGGAGAAGCACGGTGACGACAAGGCTCGGATGAACCAGGAGCTGATGAATCTCTACAAGACGGAGAAGGTCAATCCCGTCTCGGGCTGCCTGCCGATCGTCATCCAGATCCCGGTGTTCTTCGCGCTCTACAAGGTGCTGTTCGTCACCATCGAGATGCGCCACGCGCCGTTCTTCGGCTGGATCCACGACCTCTCCGCACCCGACCCGACCAGCCTGTTCAACCTGTTCGGGCTCCTGCCGTTCACCCCGCCGCACATGCTGATGATCGGCGTCTGGCCGCTGATCATGGGCTTCACCATGTGGCTGCAGACCAAGCTCAACCCGGCGCCGACCGACCCGACCCAGGCCAAGGTGATGCAGTTTCTGCCACTGATGTTCATCTTCCTGTTCGCGACCTTCCCGGCCGGGCTGGTGATCTACTGGAGCTGGAACAACACGCTCTCGATCGCGCAGCAGTGGGCGATCATGAAGCGGATGGGCGTGAAGCCGAGCTGAGCGTCGGGCGATCCGTGCGGAGCGTTTCGACGGGACGGGCGACCTTCTCGGGGTCGCGCGGCGCACTCGCCGCGGCGGCACGAGAAGGGCCCGGCATGAACTTCACCGTCGGCGGCTGCCCGGTCGAGGTCGGTGTCCGCACCTCGCTGCATTCTGCTGGCAGGAACGGAGCTGGCCTACGCCTGTACAGGCGTTCTTGCCGATGACTTGTTCCTTCGCATCGAGGTAGGTCCCCGCGACGCTTTGGGCTTCCGGAACCGGACTACTAGTCGCCCGCGATTGAAACAACTCCCGGCTGGTTCGCCCAGCCTGGTACGGCCTCGTTGTGGGCGTCCCAACTGCCGTCGCCGTTGGCCAGCAGCACCGGCACCGTGGTCCAGCCCGCGCCGCCGGTCGGTCTGTGGAAGGCCAGATCGCCCAGGCCATCACCGTTGAAGTCGCCCAAGATTGCCACGACGCCCGGCTCGTGCACCGCGGTCGGCGCCTCGCTGTCGGTTGCGGTCCAACTGCCGTCGCCGTTGGCCAGCAGCACCGGCACCGTGGTCCAGCCCGCGCCGCCAGTCGGTCTGTGGAAGGCCAGATCGCTCAGGCCGTCGCCGTTGAAGTCGCCCTCGAGCGCCACGACGCCCGGCGCGTTGGCCCAGGTCGGCGCCGCATTGTCGGCCACGGTCCAGGTGCCGTCGCCATTGGCCAGCAGCACCGGCACAGTCGTCCAGCGGCGTGGGCAGCCCCGTCCAGTGCATGCGCTGACTGGGCTGTGGAAGGCCACATCGGTGAGCCTGTCGCCGTTGAAATCGCCTGCGACCGCCACCACGCCCCGCTGTTGTGCCCAGCGTGGCGCCACCTCGCTGTGCGCTGTCCAGCTACCGTTGCCCCGTGACAGGAGCACCCGCACCGAGGTCCAGCCGGAACCCGGCCTATGGAAGGCCAGATCGGAAAGCCCGTCGCCGTTGAAATCACCCGCGACCGCCACCACGCCCCGCTGTTGTGCCCAGCGTGGCGCCACCTCGCTGTGCGCTGTCCAGCTACCGTTGGCCGTTGACAGGAGCACCCGCACCGAGGTCCAGCCGGAACCCGGCCTATGGAAGGCCAGGTCGGAAAGCCCGTCGCGGTTGTAGTCGCCTCCGATCGCCACCACTCCCGGCTCGTGCGCCCAGGTCGGCGCGGCAATGGTTCGCTCGGTCCAGGTCCCGTTGCCGTTCGACAGGAGCATCCGCACCGCGCTCCAGCCGGCGCCACTGGTCGGCCGGTGGAACGCCACATCGGCGCGACCGTCGCTGTTGTAGTTGCCTTCAATCGCCACCACTCCCGGCTGATGCGCCCAGGTCGGTGCCGCGTTGGCAAATGCTGTCCAGGTGCCGTCGCCATCAGACTCGAGGACCGGCACCATCGCCCAGCCGGCATTGCTGACCGGCCGGTGGAAGGTCACGTCGCCACGGCCATCCCCGTTGAAGTCGCCTGCAACGTACCGCGGCGCCGGAGATGGCGCGTTCGGTGTCGAGCCGTCCGCGAACGACCACGAGCAGGACTCGTTGAACGAGGGTGTCTGCTGCTGCGGCATCCACAACCGCGTCCGAGTGACAGTGCGCGAGCCCTGTAGTGTCCGGTTCGTGGCGGGGCCCTGCACGGTACCATTGATGGGGAATACGCTATCCCATTCCGTCCAGGATCCGGCCACACCGGTCGAGAAAAGGATCGCGTTCGGGTCTGCAAGTTGAGCGTGTCTCTTCACGATAGACAGCATGGCGGCATTGAGAGTGATCTCGAGCTGAAGACCAGCGCTTTCTCCAGAGAACGTCCACGCACTCCCGGTCCTCACAGAGAATCCGCGCCCCGCCAAGGCCCAACTGCCAGTATGGTAGCCGAACGCATTGCGCGTGCCGGCGACATACCAGGTGTGATACTCCGTGTTCTGATAGGGCGGGGCGGCCTCCTTGCTGCTGAGTACACATTGCACCCAACCATTCCAGGCGGCCTGTGCGACTGCTGGCGGCCATACGCTCGACCACAGTCCCGATGACGCGGCCGCCAAGAAGATGACACTGCGCAAGTTGCGGTTCATTTGGAGTGCCTTTTTTGCCCGCACAGCTCAGGCAGGCGGGCATTCTAGCGCAACCGCTGGCCGAGGGCCTGCTGATTCTCGCTTGCTCCTTGACTCCCGGTACGACCACGCAAACCATCGGTGGTGACCCTGATGCGCTCCTGCAGAACCGAGTTGGCCGGCAGGCGCGCTCGCTTCGCTGCCTCCATAGCTTTGAAATATTTGCCAGAGCCGGCACTCAAGGTCACAGAGAGGTGGCCTTATCCGGGATATGCGGGCCAAGGCGCGACGTTAGCGCGGCAGGTGCATTCAGCCGATCGAACCATCGCCGGAACGGGCTGTACCCGTCCACCGCCGACAAGCATTCTCGGATCTCGATCACCCGGCTTTGGCAACGTATAGGTTACCAATGGCGCAATATCGGTCGGACCTCGCTGGCCGACCGGCCCAACGTTGGCGGCACCATGAAGCGGATGGCTGTGAAGGCGCGTCAGCGCAATGGGTGTGCGCCGCTCCTGAGGCACCCGCTCGCTTGATGCCGCGGACCTTGAGGCACATGGTGCAGTCAAGGGCCTGCCAGGTCGGACGTCCGCAATGCGCGCGGTCTCGCTTCTTGTCGTGTCGGTCGCCACTCTGGTCTTGGGCGACTTGATGGTCGCGCCCTCGGCGAAGTCGGGTGCGGGTGCGCCCGGGCTGGTGGTCGAGGAGTTCTCGATCGACTCCGCCGACCCCGGGATTCGGCTCTTCGTCAGGAACAAGCGCCCCGCCGGCCAGCAGAGTTTCGGCGCGGAGCGCACGCTGCTCTTCGTCCATGGCGCGTCGCAGCCGGCGGAGGCGACGTTCGATCTTTCGCTCGACGGCCTCTCCTGGATGGACTTCATCGCCCGGCGCGGCTGGGACGTGTATCTGGTCGACCTGCGCGGCTATGGACGCTCCACGCGACCGCCGGAGATGGACCGCCCCCCGGAGGAGAGCTCGCCGATCGTCCGGACCGACGTGGCGGCCCGCGACGTGGGCGCGGCGGTCGATTTCGTGCTCCAGCGCCGAGCAATACCGCGGCTCAGCCTCCTGGGCTGGTCCTGGGGAACGACGCTCGTGGGCGGATATGCGGCCGAGCATCCCGACCGGGTCGAGCGCCTCGTTCTGTATGCGGCGCTTTGGCTGGGCGAAGGCATCCCTGCGCCGACGGGCGCCTACCTCGCGGCGCCGATGGAGGTGGCACGGCAACGGCTCCAGGCCGGCGCGCCCGACGACGAGAAGGAAGCTCTGCTGCCCACTGAGTGGTTCGAGGCGTGGAAGGCCGAGGCTCTTGCTTCCGATCCGGTCGGTGCGGCGCAGAACCCGCCGGTGCTCCGCAGCCCCGCCGGCGTGCGCCAGGATCTGCACGAGTTCTGGAGCGCGGGTAAGTCCACCTACGATCCCAGCGCGATCTCGGCGCCCACGCTGCTGGTCACCGGTGCCTGGGACCAGGTCACACCGCCGGAACAGGCCCAGGGGGTCTTCGACGAGCTGGGCAGCGCGACCAAGCGCTTCGTGCAGGTCGGCGCCGCCACGCATCTTCTGATGCTCGAGAAGAACCGCGAGCAGCTGTTCCAGGAAGTTCAGCTGTTCCTCGAGGCCGATCTCCCGCACTGAGCGGCAGGCCCGGCAGGTGCGGACGAGGTAGGCGGCGCGACGCGGCTTGGCTAAGTAGGCCGGGCACCCGGTCAGACTGGCCATGGAATGGAGCATCGCGCGATGGCGGCCGACGCAGACGAGCCCGCCGACCCGGACCGGTTCGACGATCCGGACAGCCTCGAGGTCGGCCGCAAGCTGTTCGCCAAGGAGGCGACGTTCCTGCGCGGCGTCGTCAAGCTCGACCAGCTGCCGCCGGCGGGGCTGCCCGAGGTGGCGTTCGCCGGGCGGTCGAACGTCGGCAAGTCGAGCCTGATCAACGCGCTCACCGGCCGCACCAGCCTCGCGCGCACCTCCAACACGCCGGGCCGAACCCAGGAGATCAACCTGTTCGACCTGGGCGGGCGGCTGATGCTGGTCGACCTGCCGGGCTACGGCTTC
>JBFWWD010000223.1:0-9935 GCA_050246385.1 Geminicoccaceae bacterium | reverse complement strand
AAGCCTGCCGCGCACGGAGCCGGCCGAGATGATGGTGAGCACGATGATGGTGGCGAGGTAGGGCAGCATCGACATCACCTGCGCCGGCACGCCGATACCGCCCATTCCCTGGACGTAGAGCTGGAGGATGGTGACGCCGCCGAAGAGATAGGCGCCGGCGAGCAGGCGCATCGGCCGCCAGGAGGCGAACACCACCAGCGCCAGCGCGATCCAGCCGCGGCCGGCCGTCATGTTCTCGACCCACATCGGCGTGTAGGCGAGCGAGAGGAAGGCACCGCCCAGCCCCGCGCACAGGCCCCCGAACAGGACCGCCAGGTAGCGGATGCGGATCACGTCATAGCCGATCGAGTGGGCGGAGACGTCCGAGTCGCCGCAGGCGCGCAGGATCATGCCGCCGCGCGTGCTGCGCAGGAACCAGGCGACGCCGACCGTCAGCGCCACCGACAGGTAGACCAGCACGTCCTGGCCGAACACGATCGGCCCGATGACCGGGATGTCCGAGAGCCCCGGGAGCGCGAGCTTCGGCAGCGGGTCGACCGGCGAGCCGACGAAGCCGCCACCAACCAGCGCGCTCAGCCCCAGGCCGAACAGGGTCAGAGCGAGACCCGTCGCCACCTGGTTGCTCACCAGGGTGAGCGTGAGCACGCCGAAGATCAGGGCCAGCAGGATGCCGGCGAGGGCGGCGGCCAGAATGCCGGCGGTGTAGCTGCCCGTGGAGAAGGTGACCGCGAAGGCGGTGACGGCACCGGCGAGCATCATGCCCTCGACGCCCAGATTGAGCACGCCCGAGCGCTCGACCACGAGCTCGCCGATGCCCGCGAGCAGCAGCGGCGTGGCGGCACTGATGATGGTCATGATGACCGGGACGGCGACCTCGAGGCTCATGCTGGGGCGACCTCCCGGCGCGGCGATATGAACGAGATGCGGTAGCGGACCAGGAAGTCCGAGGCGAGCAGGAAGAACAGGAGCAGGCCCTGGAACAGGCCGGTCACGCCTTGCGGCACGCCGACCTCGACCTGGGCGTTCTCGCCGCCGATGTAGGACAGCGCCACGAGCAGGCCGGCCGGGATGATCCCGAGCGGGTGCAGGCGGCCGAGGAAGGCGACGATGATCGCGGTGAAGCCGTAGCCCGGGCTGATCGTGGGGATGATCTGGCCGATCGGCCCCGACACCTCGATGGTGCCGGCGAGGCCGGCGAGCCCGCCGCTGAGCAGGAGGGAGAGCCAGATGATCTTCTTGCGGTCGAAGCCGGCATAGCGGCCCGCGGCCGGCGCCTGGCCGATGACGCGGATCTCGAAGCCGATGATGGTGCGGGTCATCAGCACCCAGGCCGCCACCGCCACGGCGAGCGCGATCAGGAAGCCGACATGCAGGCGCGTGCCCTCGAGGATGATCGGCACGATCGCCGAATCGGTGAACATGCGCGACTGCGGGAAGCCGTAGCCCTCCGGGTCCTTCCAGGGCCCGTAGATCAGGATGCTCAGGGCCAGCGCCGCGACATAGGTCAGCATCAGGCTGGTCAGGATCTCGCTGACGTCGAGCTTCGCCTTCAGGAAGGCCGGGATCGCCGCATAGGCCAGACCGCCCAGGATGCCCGCCAGCATCATGGCGGGCAGGATCCACGCACCCGTCTCGCCCCAGGTGGCCAGCGCCACCCCGCCGCCGGCGATCGCACCCATGGTGAGCTGACCCTCGGCGCCGATGTTCCAGACATTAGCGCGAAAGCCGATGGCGAGGCCGACCGCGATCATGATCAGCGGTGCCGCCTTCACGCCGAGCTCGGAGAGGCTGTTCAGGCTGAGCAGCGGCGAGACGAAGTAGCTCATCAGCGCCTGGAACGGATTGTAGCCCATGAACAGGAACAGGCAGAACCCGGTCAGGACCGTGAGCGCCACCGCCAGCACGGGCGTGGCGTACTGCATCTGCCAGGAGACGCCGCGGCGCGGCTCGATCTTAAGCGACATGGGCGAGCCCTCCTGCCCCGTGCTCCGGTTCGCCCATGCCGTGCGCTCCACCCATCAGCAGGCCGATCTCCTCGACCGAGGCGCTGGAGGTGACGAGCGGGTCGGACAGGACGCCGACATTGATCACGGCGAGCCGGTCGGTGAGCATCAGCAGCTCGTCCAGGTCCTGCGAGATCACCAGGACGGCGGCACCGTTGGCCGCAAGCGTGATCAGCGCCTGATGGATCGCGGCCGCGGCGCCCGCATCCACGCCCCAGGTCGGCTGGGACACGACCAGCACGCCCGGATTCTGCAGCACCTCCCGGCCGACGACGAACTTCTGCAGATTGCCGCCGGACAGGCTGCGGGCGAGCGCGTCGACGCCGGCCGTGCGGACGTCGAACTCCTTGACCACCCGGGTGGCGAAATCGCGCGCCTTGCCGGCCTTGATGAACCCGCCGGCGAGCAGACCCTGCCGCTGCCGGCCGCTGAGCACGCCGTTCTCGACCAGGCTCATCTCGGGCACGGCGGCGTGGCCGTTGCGCTCCTCGGGCACGGCGCACAATCCGAGCTCGCGCCTGCGGGTGGGCCCGAGCTGGCCCACGGCCTTGCCGTCGATGCGGATCGACATGTCGGGCGTCACGGTCCGCTCGCCCGACAGCGCCAGCAGCAGCTCGTTCTGGCCGTTGCCGGCGACGCCGGCGATGCCGAAGATCTCGCCCGCACGGACCTCGAACGAGACGCGCTTGAGGTCGGTGCCGTGCGCCTCCTCGCTGGGCAGGTCGAGCCCGTGCACGACCAGCCGCGGCTCGCCCGCCTCGCCACCCTGGCGGCGCACCAGGGTGCGGAGCTCCGCACCGATCATCAGCTGCGCCATGCTCTTCGCGGTTTCGACCTTGGGGTCGCAGTGGCCGACCACCTTGCCGCCGCGCAGGATGGTGGCGCGATCGCAGAGCGCTTTGATCTCGTGCAGCTTGTGGCTGATGTAGAGGATCGAGCAGCCTTCGGCGGCGAGCTGACGCAGGGTCTCGAACAGCTTGTCGACCTCCTGCGGCGTCAGCACCGAGGTCGGCTCGTCCATGATCAAGAGGCGCGGGCTCTGCAAGAGGCAGCGGACGATCTCGATCCGCTGGCGCTCGCCGACCGACAGCGTATGCACCTCGCGCTCCGGATCGAGCGGCAGGCCATAGGCCTGGCTGACCTCGCGCACCCGGGCCGACAACGCCTTCATGTCCGTGACGCCGTCGACGCCGAGCGCCACGTTCTCGAGCACGGTCATCGCCTCGAACAGCGAGAAGTGCTGGAACACCATGCCGATGCCGAGGGCACGGGCCGCCTTGGGATCGGCCACCCGCACGGGCCTGCCGTCCCAGAGCATCTCGCCCTCGTCGGCGTGCAGCACGCCGTAGATGATCTTGACCAGCGTGCTCTTGCCGGCGCCGTTCTCGCCCAGGAGCGCGTGGATCTCGCCCGGCGCCACCGAGAAGGCGACGTCCGAGTTGGCGACCACGCCGGGAAATCGCTTGGTGATCCCCCGCAGCTCCAGGCGCAGCGGCGCTCCGCTGCCGTCCGTCATGTCAGGCGGCCCTTTCTTGCGCGGACGCTGCCGCGGTGGTGCGAACTCGTGCGAGTGCCAGCAGCAGCTCGGCCGCGGCCAGGGCGGCGATCACCGCCGGGCGCTTGTCGCGCAGGGCGCTGCCGCCGATCGGGCAGGCCATGGCGTCGATCCGGGATTGCGGGATGCCCAGCTCGCGAAAGCCGCGCGCGAACTTGGCGCGCTTGGTGGCCGAGCCGATCAGGCCGAGATAGGCGAAGTCGCCGCGCTCCAGGACGGCGCTGCACAGCGTGAAATCGAGGCTGTGGCTGTGGGTCAGGACGAAGGCGGCGCTGCCCGGCGCCGCACGCTCGATCTCGGCCAGCGGCCGGCCGGTGACGATCACCTCGACCCCCTCCGGCGCCTCGACCGGGAACTCCCCGGCGCGCCCGTCGATCCAGCGCAGCCGCAGCGGCAGGGGTGAGAGGGCCGGGGCCAGGGCGCGCCCGACATGGCCGGCGCCGAACAGGAGGACCGTAGGCAGCGACGCCGCCGCCGCGTCCTCGGCGGTCTCGAGCTCGGCCAGCTCGGCAGCGCCGGCGCGGCGCAGGCGGATGCGGACATGGCCGCCGCAGCACTGCCCCACGGCCGGCCCCAGCGGGATCTCGGCCCAGCTCTCGGCCTGCCCGCCGGCCACCAGCTTGCGCGCCTGGGCGAGACATTCCCATTCCAGCCGCCCGCCGCCGACGGTGCCGTGGCTGCGCTCATCGGTGACGAGCATCGCCGCACCTTCCTCGCGCGGGGTCGAGCCCTTCGCCTCCGCCACCGTCACCAGCACGGCCGGCGTGCCGGCGGCGAGCAGGCGGGACAGATGCGTGGCCAGGCGCTCGCTCACGCTGCCCGTCCCATGCCGCCGGCCTCGCCGCGCAGCCGCTCGATCGTCTCCAGCACCCGCTCCGGCGTGGCCGGTGCGTCGAGGCGCGGGCAGAGCCGGTAGTCGGCGACGCTGGCGATTGCATCCGACAGCGCGTGCAATACCGAGATCGCCAGCATTAACGGCGGTTCGCCGACCGCCTTGGAGCGGAAGATCGCGTCCTCACGATTCTCGTTCTCGAACAGGCGGACGTTGAACACGCGCGGCCGGTCGCCGCAGGCCGGGATCTTGTAGGTGCTGGGCGCATGGGTCCGCAGCCGGCCCTGCGCGTCCCACCACAGCTCCTCGGTGGTGAGCCAGCCCATGCCCTGGACGAAGCCGCCCTCGATCTGGCCGATGTCGAGCGCCGGGTTCAGCGACCGGCCGCAATCGTGCAGGATGTCGACCCGCTCGACCCGGTACTCGCCGGTCAGCGTGTCGACCACCACCTCGCTGCAGGCGGCCCCGTAGGCGAAGTAGTAGAACGGCCGCCCGGTGCCCGAAGCCCGATCCCAGTGGATCTTGGGCGTCTTGTAGAAGCCGGTCGAGGAGAGCGAGACCCGGTTCATGTAGGCCTGCCAGACCAGCGCCCGGAACGGGATCTCCTGGTTGCCGACCCGGACCCGGTTGGGCAGGAACACCACCTGCTCCTGCGGCACCGACCAGTGCTCGGCGGCGAAGTCGATCAACCGGTTCTTGATCGCGCGGGCCGCCGCCAGTGCTGCCTGACCATTGAGATCCGTGCCCGAGGAGGCGGCGGTCGCCGAGGTGTTGGGGACCTTGCCCGTGGTGGTGGCGGTGATCCGCACCTGGTCGAGGTCGATCTGGAACTCCTCGGCCACGACCTGCGCCACCTTGGTGTGGAGCCCCTGCCCCATCTCGGTGCCGCCATGGTTCAGGTGCACGCTGCCGTCCGTGTAGACGTGCACCAGCGCCCCGGCCTGGTTGTAGGAGGTCAGCGTGAACGAGATGCCGAACTTGACCGGCGTCAGCGCGATGCCGCGCTTGAGCACCGGGCTGCTCGCGTTGGCGGCACGGATCGCTTCGCGGCGCGCGGCATAGTCGACGCTCGCCTCCAGGTCGGCGACCAGGGCGTGGATGACGTTGTCCTCGATGGTCTGATGATAGGGTGCGATGTTGTTCCGGTCGATGCCGTAGAAGTTACGCTTGCGGACCTCGAGCGGATCGACGCCCACCGCGTAGGCGATCTCCTCGAGCACGCGCTCGCCGACCACCATGCCCTGTGGCCCGCCGAAGCCGCGAAAGGCCGTGTTGGAGCAGGTGTTGGTCTTGAGCGGCAGGGAGCGCAGCTCGACCGCCGGCAGCCAGTAGCAGTTGTCGGCATGGAACAGGCTGCGGTCGGTGACCGGGCCGGACAGGTCCGACGACCAGCCGCAGCGCGCCGCAAAGGTCATGTCGAGGCCCTGGATGAGCCCATGCTCGTCGAATCCGACCTCGTAATCGACCAGGAAGTCGTGGCGCTTGCCGGTGACGACCATGTCGTCGTCGCGATCCGGCCGGCACTTGGCGGCCCGGCCCGTCCTCTTGGCGACCAGGGCGCAGATGCAGGCGAACAGGTTGCCCTGGGTCTCCTTGCCGCCGAAGGCGCCGCCCATGCGCCGGATCTCGACGGTCACGGCGTGCGAGGCGGTGCCCAGCACCTTCGCCACCATGTGCTGGATCTCGGACGGATGCTGGGTCGAGGAGTAGACCGTGACCTCGTCGTCCTCGCCGGGCACGGCCAGCGCCACCTGCCCCTCGAGATAGAAGTGCTCCTGGCCGCCCACGCGCATCCGGCCGGACAGCCGCCGCGGCGCCCCCGCGATGGCGCCTTTCGCGTCGCCGCGACGCAGCGTCAGCGGATCGGTGACCAGGACGCCGGTCGGCAGTGCCGCGTCGACGTCGAGGATCGCCGGCAGCTCCTCATACTCGACCACGGCCAGCCTGGCCGCGCGGCGCGCCTGGTCGCGCGTGGTGGCGGCGACGGCGAAGATCGGCTGGCCGACGAACTCGACCAGATCCGTGGCCAGCAGCGGCTCGTCGTGGCGGTGGGTCGGGCTGACGTCGTTCTCGCCCGGAACGTCCGCGGCGGTGAGCACGCAGACCACCCCCGGCGCGGCGCGCACGGGGCCCAGATCCACCTTCAGGATCTTGGCATGGGCCTTCGTCGAGAGCCCGAGCTGGACATGGAGCAGCCCGGCCGGCTCGGGCAGGTCGTCGATGTAGAGCGCCTCGCCGGTGACGTGGCGGCGGGCGCTGTCGTGGGTGCGCGGCTCGCGGGCGCCGCCCTGGATGCGCTCAGACATGGGCGAGACTCCGGTCGCCGACGAGGCGGGTCTCCGCGGCACTGGTCGTCTCGACGTGGAGCCGTCGGAGCAGGTTGCGGGCGACGGAGAGACGGTAGCCGGCCGAGGCGCGCATGTCGGTGATCGGCTGGAAATCATCGCCCAGCGCCTTCACCGCGGATTCGACCGTCGCCTCGGCCCAGGGTCGGCCGAGAATCGCTGCCTCGGCATTGGCCGCCCGCCTGGGGGTCGCGGCCATGCCGCCGTAGGCGAGACAGACGTCCGCCACCGTACCGGACTCGATGCGCAGCCGGAACGCGGCCATCACCGCCGAGATGTCCTGATCGAAGCGCTTGCTGATCTTGTAGGCGCGAAAGCGCGTGCCCGGCACCGGCCTGGGCACCGTGATGCTCTCGACGAACTCGCCCGGGCGGCGATCCTGCTTGCCGTAGGCGATGAAGAAGTCCTCGAGCGGCAGGCTCCGCCGCTCGCCGCCACGCCGCAGGTGCAGGGTGGCACCGGCGGCGATCAGCGAGGGGTTGCCGTCGCCGATCGGCGAGCCGTTGGCGATGTTGCCGCCGACCGTGCCGGCATTGCGGATCTGCACGCTGGCGAAGCGGCGCCACATCTCGCCGAGATCGGGATAGTGCGGCGCCAGCACCCGCATCGCGTCGCTGTGGCTGACCCCGGCGCCGATCACGACCGCATCCGCGGTCTCCTCGATCCGTCGCAGCTCGGCCACACGGCCGAGATAGACGATGGGATCGAGCCGCCGCATCTGCTTGGTGACCCACAGGCCGACGTCGGTGCTGCCGGCGACGATGGTGGCTGCGGGCTCGGCGAGCAGCACCTCGGCCAGCGCGTCGACCGTGGCCGGCGCGATGAAGCGACGCCCGCCATCGCCGACCACGAGCGTCTCCTCGTCCTGCAGCTCCCGCAGCCGCCGCACCGTGTCCGCGGCCGCGATCGCGTCGCGCCTGGGTGCGTTGGCGAACGCCTGCTGCGCCGCGCGCACGATCGGCGCGTAGCCCGTACAGCGGCAGAGATTGCCGGCCAGCGCGTCGTCGATCACGGCCTCGTCGGGACAGGCGTCGGCAGCCCGGGTGAGCGCGAACATCGACATCACGAAGCCGGGCGTACAGAAGCCGCACTGCGCGCCGTGGCAGTCGACCATCGCCTGCTGCACCGGATGGAGACTGCCGTCCGGTTGCTTCAGGTCCTCGACGGTCAGGAGCTGACAGCCGTCGAGCGTGGCGGTGAACTGGATGCAGGCGTTGACCGCCCGGTAGTCGAGCCGATCGCCGCTGGGCTTGGCGACGACGACCGTGCAGGCGCCGCAGTCGCCCTCGTTGCAGCCCTCCTTGGTGCCGGTGCGCCGGCGCTCCAGCCGCAGCCAGTCGAGCACCGTCTGGGTCGGGTCGACCCGGTCGAGCTCGACCAGCTCATGGCCGAGAAGGAAACGGACCTTGTTACGCATTGCGCTGCATCCTACGCCTTTGCCCAGCCCGCTCCAGCCTCACGCTTCGGCGCCGTGGGTGGTCGCAGCCGCACCGGCATACATAACCAGGACGTGCTGCAGACCCAAGGTGATCAGCTTCGGGGCCGGGAGGACCTCGTCGACGGGGTGAACGGTGGCGGCCATCGTGTGTCCTCGCCGGAAGGGGACAGTGGGAAGCCTAGCTGCCGCGATAGGTCGAGTAGGCGTAGGGCGAGACCAGCAGCGGCACGTGATAGTGCTGCGTGGCGTCGGCGATGCCGAACCTGAGCGGCACGCGATCGAGGAAGGGCGGATCGGGAAGCATGCTGCCGCCGGCGCGCAGATAGTCGCCGACATGGAACAGCAGCTCGTACTGCCCGGCCGTGAGCTCCGCATCCTGCAACAGGGGGGCGTCGCAGCGCCCGTCGCTGTTCGTCGCCACCGACTTGAGCGGCGTGCGCTGGTCGCCCACCACCCGGAACAGCTCCAGTCTCAGGCCGGCTGCCGGTCGGCCGGTCGCCGTGTCCAGGACATGGGTGGTCAGGCGGCCGCCATGGGTGCCGGAGCTCATCTTCTTCTCACCTCCCGTCGGACTGGCCGAACCTGCCCGACAACTTCCCGATAGGCGACGCCGCCGCAGCAGTGAACCGCTCCGCGCTCCGAAGCATCTTCAAAGCAAAGATGAAGCCAGCGAGGCTCTGCCCTCCACCATGCTGCGGGCACCCTCACGACGGCCTTGTCTCCGGTCGTGATCGGAGCCAGCCTGACCGTCCTCTGGTGGCTCAGGGCGCGGCAGGCCAGCAGGGGCTCGGACGCCGGCAAGCGGAGCGTGGCCATGAGACTGTTCGATCTGACGGATCGGGTGGCGATCGTCACCGGCGGCAACGGGGGCATCGGTCTCGGCATGGCCAAGGGGCTGGCCGAGGCGGGCGCGAGGCTGGTGGTGGTCGGCCGGAAACCGGAGAAGAACGCCGCGGCCGTGGTCTCCCTGGGCGACCTCGGCGTGGAAGCCTTCGCGATGGAGCTGGACGTCGGCCAGGAGACCGATTGCTCGGCGATGGTCGAGCGGACGCTGGCCCGGTTCGGCCGGGTCGACATCCTGGTCAACAATGCCGGGATCAACGTCCGCAAGCCCCCCGAGGACTACTCCCTCGCCGAGTGGCGCACGATCCTCGACGCCAACCTCACCAGCGCCTTTCTCTGCTCCAAGGCCGTCTATCCCGCGATGGTGGCCGCGGGAGGCGGCAAGATCATCAGCATCGGCTCGCTCTCCTCGATTCTCGGCATCCCGTTCGCCGCCCCGTATGCCGCGAGCAAAGGCGGCATCGTCCAGTTCACCCGCGCGCTCGCGACGGCCTGGGCCAAGGACAACATCCAGGTGAACGCCATCCTCCCCGGCTGGATCGACACCGACCTGACCAAGCAGGCGCGCATCGACGTGCCCGGACTGCACGACCGCGTCGTTGCACGCACGCCGGCGCGGCGCTGGGGCGACCCTCGGGATTTCGCCGGGATCGCCGTCTATCTGGCCAGCTCCGCGTCCGATTTCGTCACCGGGGCGGCGATCCCGGTAGACGGCGGCTACGCCATCCAGGTCTGACGTCAGCCACTACGACACGTCGCGTCCGGAGGACGGAATGCAGGTCGGCTTCATCGGTTTGGGGCAGATGGGCGCCGCGATGGGGGCGAACCTCGTCGCCGCGGGCCACACGGTCACGGTCTACAACCGCTCGCCGGCGAAGGCGGCGCCGCTGGTCGAGAAAGGCGCCCGCCTCGCGGCCGG
>JBFWWD010000222.1:0-9985 GCA_050246385.1 Geminicoccaceae bacterium | reverse complement strand
GTCGCAATCGCCCGGGCGCGACGGCGGAGCGATCGCCGTCAGCTCCGCTGGACAATCTCGGTGCGTCGGACCCCGATCGCATCCGCCAGTAGCCGCAGCCGGTCGCCGACGACCTCGCTGTCGGGAATCCGGCCCGCGGTCCCGACCTCGAGACGCACGACGTCGGCGCCGACGTGCAATCGCGCGTCGGCCAAGATTTCGGATACGCCGCCCGAGAACCGGTAGCCGAGCAAGATCACGCGGCCGAGGATCGTCGCCCGCCGGCGCAGACTGGGCGACAGCAGGGAGACCGCCGGCTTCAGCCAGCGATCGTCGAGCTGGCCCGCATATCGCGCATGGATCGCGAGCGCGATGAACACGCGCTCGGTATGGTCGAGCCCGATGAACGGGAACTGCAACAAGCGGCGGAAGCTCTCCTCCGCCCGAACGTCCGGATGATCGCGCCAGGCGAGATCGGACACCGCGCAAACGGCCAGCCGCAGCCGTTTGTCGGCGGGTACTTCCCCGGGGAACAGGCGTTCGGTCCATTGCGCCAGGGCAGCCGCGAAGCCCGGCACGCGTGCGAGTGGCAGCCCGAACAGGCGGGCGCCCTCTACCAGTGGATCGAGATAGCGTTCCGCCATCGGCAGCTGAGCGTAGAGCCAGCCCTCGCGCAGACCGAGGGCCGAGAACACGATCCGTTCCGGGCCGAGATGCTTGATCAGCCGATCCATCACGATGGCGGCCGACGGAAGCGTCGGTACGCGTCGGCTCGCGACGCCCGGCATGCGGGCGAGCTTTTCCGGCGACAGGTGCCAGAGCTGCTTGGCGAAGGCGCGGATCTCGTCCGCAGGAACCGTATAGCCATGCACCACTCTCACCGGCGATCCGGCCGCCCAGAGATGCACCTTGGCCAAGGCGCGGAACCCGCCGCCCACGGCATAAAAGACGGGCTCCGTAAGCACGGGCGGCAGATTTTCGCGCAAGAGCGCATCGATCCGCGTCTTGGCGGACTGATCGCCCTCCCGCAGCAGCGATCGGACGGGAAGAGCACCCAGAGGCAGGCTCACCGTATCGTCGCCCACCCGATCGTCCAGCGCCTCCGCCATCTCCAGGCTGCCGCCGCCCATGTCCCCGACGAGGCCGACGGGACGGAACAGGCCGGAGATGACGCCCTGGGCAGCGAAGTGCGCTTCCTCGTCACCGCTCAGGACGCGGGCCTGCAGGCCGGCCTGGGCCGCGACGGCGGCGACGAAGTCCGGGCCGTTGCTGGCACGGCGGACCGCCTCGGTTGCGGTGATGTCGATCCGGAAGGCGCCCATGGCTTCGGCGATCGCGCGGAACCGCCTGACCGCCTCGACACCACGCCGGAAGTTTTCCGCGGCGATGGCGCCGGTCTCGGCGAGCCCCTCGCCGAGACTGCACATGGACTTCTCATTGAACCGGGGCAGCGGCGCGCGGCCGAGCTCGTCATAGACGACGAGCCGAACCGAGTTCGAGCCGATGTCGACGATGGCATAGGGCCGCCGCGGGGCACGATCCGGAGGCTCCAGGCGCAACGGCCGTTCGATCGGAGCCGCCGCCTCGACGGCCTTCGCGCGCCGCGCCATGTGCTACCTCCCCGACGAGGCGTCAGCCGTCGAGGACAATGCCCGACAGCTGCAGCCCGAACCGCTCCTCCCGACGGAGCGTGCTGCGCCGGAAGCTGAAGAACAATTCACCCTCGGCGCAAGTGTCGTGATCGAGAAGCTCGATCCGACCGACTCCCGCGGCCAGGAGGCGCGCGCCGATGAAGCCGCGCAGGTCGAAGCGCGGCCGCGCGGCACGCTGGTCGAAGTGGCGCCGGCAGTCGGGATCGTGCGTGACGAAGCGTTCCAGGAACTCCGGACCGACCTCGTAGGATGCCGGGCCGATGCAGGGGCCGAGCGCCGCCGTGATGCGCTCCGAACGCGCGCCCAGGCGACCCATGGCTGCGACGACCTCCTCGATCACGCCGGTCAGGGCGCCTTTCCAGCCGGCGTGGGCCGCGCCGATCACGCCGGCATCGGGGTCGGCGAGCAGCACCGGCCCACAGTCGGCGGTGAGCACGCCGAGCAGCAGGGCTGGGCGGTCCGTGACCAGCGCATCCGCCTCGGGCGCCAGCCAGTTGTCCCACGGCTGAGCGACCGCGATCGCGTTCACGCCGTGGACCTGTCGGGCCGTGACCAGACGATCGGCCGACATGCCCAGCTCCGCCGACGCGCGGGCCCGGTTCGCGGCGATGGCCTCCGGCCGGTCGCCATTGCGCAGGCCGACGTTCAGCGATGTCCAAGGCCCCTCGCTCACCCCGCCCTGGCGGCCGAAGAAGCCGTGCCTGATCCCTGCAAGCTCGCGCAGGGAGGCGGCCTGGAGCCTCACCTGTCGCCCTCGACAAAGCCGGCCGGAACGGGGCCGCCGGGCGCCGTGATCGCCAGCACCTTGAACAGCTCACCCATGGCTTCGAGCGCCACGAGACGATGATGGCCGCTCTCGAGCTCCGATCGCTGCGTCGGAGTGGCGTTCCGCAACAGCCGCTCGAGCCGTTGCCCGGCGCCGAGACGCTCGAGGTAGATGCCCTGGGCCAAGGGACCGTACACCTCGGCTCCGGCAGATCGGGCGGCTTCCGCCACGGCGTCAAAATCGACATGCGCGGACAGGTCCGCCTCACCGGGCACCTGCAGCGGGTCGACCGTCGCATGGCGCCGGACGGCGCGGAAGGTGTCCACCATCGGCGCTTCCGGAGCGCCGCCATAATCGATCAGCAGGGCAAGTCCGCCCTGTTCCGCCACGCGCCGGGCGATCTCTTCCGCCAGGGCCAGTCGTGCCGGCCCGAGTTCGAGCACGGTATCTTCCGGCGCATCCCAAGTGATCCCGGCTACCGCCTCCGGAAAGGGTGTCGGGTGCCGGGCGACGACGAACCGGAAACGGCCATTTCCGTCGATATCCACCAGACGCTCGTGCCAGCGGCCAGCCCGCCGCACGAACTGGCGCACCGGCAGGGCGTCGAGGAACTCGTTGGCCACGAGCAGGAGCGGCCTGTCCGCAGGCAAACCATCGACGCTGTCGTGCCAGAAGGCCGAACGGCTCCGTAGCGCGGCAGCCTGGCGCTCGCGCAGAACAGGACTGGTTTCCACGAGATGCACATCGGAGGCCGCGGCGAAGCTCGGGACCACCCGCGACGCGCGCAGCACATCCGCCATCAGCGTGCCGCGTCCCGGCCCGAGCTCCGCCAGGGCCACGCGTCCCGGCTGACCGAGCTCCAGCCAACAGGAGACCAAGGCAAGCCCGATCAGCTCGCCGAACAGCTGGCTGACTTCGGGCGCCGTCACGAAATCTCCGGCGGCGCCGATGGGATCGCGCGTCGGATAGTATCCCGAGGCCGGATGGGCCAGCGCGAGCGCCATGTAGCGCGCCACCGAGATCGGCCCGTGCTCCAGAATCAGCCGCCGCAGCCGCTCCTCGAACGAGCCCATCACCCGGCGCTGGCGCGCCGCGCGCGCAGAATGAGAAACAGCCCGAAGGCGAGCATCGGGAGTGACAGCAGCTGGCCCATGGTGATGCCGCCGACCAGATAGCCGATCTGCACGTCCGGCTCCCGGAAGAACTCCACCGTGATCCGGGCCAGCGCGTAGCCCACCAGGAAGATCCCGCTCAGGCGTCCGCTCTCGTTCGGAGCATGTGTCCCGCGCGCCGCCCAAAGCATCACGACGAACAGCACCAAACCCTCCAGACCCGCCTCGTAAAGCTGGCTCGGATGGCGCGGCTCGGGACCCGCATTGGGGAAGATCACGCCCCAGGGCATGTCGGTGATCCGACCCCACAGCTCGGCATTGATGAAGTTTGCGAGCCGCCCCAGGAACAGGCCGATCGGGGTCACCACCGCCAGGGCGTCGGTCAGCTCGAAGAAGGCGAGCTTGCGCCGGCGGGCGAACAGGAGAGTCGCGACGAGCACGCCGATTAGGCCGCCATGGAAGGACATGCCGCCGCGCCACACGGCGAGCAGGTCCAGCGGGCGGTCGAGATAGTGGTCCGGCTGGTAGAACAGAACGTATCCCAGTCGCCCGCCCAGGATCACGCCCAGCGTGACATAGAACACGAGATCGTCGACGGCTTCCGGGGTGACCCGCCAACCTGGGCGAAGGACCAGGCGTCGCATCAGCCGCCAGCCGAGCACGATGCCGACGATGTAGGCCAGTGCATACCAGCGGATTGCGAACGGCCCGATCGCGACCAGGACGGGGTCGATCGCCGGGAACGGAATGGCGAAGAGGGGCAACGGCATCTACCCGGGCGCAGGGTGACGGACGGCGCAGGTCATAGGGCAGGCTGCGGCGTCCGGGCAACACCGGCAGGTCCGGTTGCGTCGGCCCCGCCGCCGGCCCATATCTCCCCGGTTCGGCCATCGCGTGCGAGGATATGCCATGCAGACCAGCAACCGCCTGTTCGACGATCTTGCGCGCGTGGCCAGCGGCGCATTCAGTACGCTCAGCGGCCTGCGTGAGGAGATCGAGACCCGCGTCCGCGAGCGCGTCGAGCGCATGGCCGCCGATCTCGACCTGATCACGCGCGAAGAGTTCGACGCAGTGCGCACGATGGCGGCGAACGCGCGGGCCGCCCAGGAGGAGCTCGCCACAAAGGTCGCGAGTCTCGAGACCGAGCTGGCTGAGCTGCGCGGAGCACGTGAACCGAAATCGGCAAAGCCGCGCGTTGCCCGCAAGAAGAGCGATTCCGGCAACCCCTCGAACGGGTGACGCCCAGCCCTCCTATTGTAATGCCGATCCGGTTTTTCTAGGCTTTTGCCGTCGCCGCTGGTCCGGTCGCATCGGATTCGTGGCGGCGGAGGACCTTCGGCGCCGACCTGATCGTCGGCGCCGCCACTCGCAAGGAGTGCTCAAGCGTGTCCTCGCTGCACCCCGACATTCACGACGACGAGACCTCCACCAACCCACTGGACCTGGTGGAGAAGCTCGCGGTGGCCAACGACTGGCCGTTTCAAAGACAGACCGACGATGAGCTCGCGGCCGAGATCGCCGGACAGTGGTGCCACTACAAGCTCTGGTTCGCGTGGCACCCGGAGCTCGGGGTCATGCATCTCTCCTGCGCTCTGGACATGAAGGTGCCGGCCAAGAAGCGGACGCCGGTCTATGCGCTTCTCGCCATGGGCAACGAGAAACTGTGGCTCGGCCACTTCGACCTCTGGTCCGAAGAGGGTCTGCCGGTGTTCCGCCACGCGGTCCTGTTCCGCGAGGGCATCGCGGCCAATGCCGAGCTGATCGAGGATCTAGTCGACATCGCGGTGTCGGAGTGCGAGCGCTTCTATCCGGCCTTCCAGTTCGTGATCTGGGGCGGCAAGGATCCCGCGGAGGCGATCACCGCCGCCCTGCTCGAAACCGAAGGCGAGGCCTGATGCTCGCGGCCTCGCGGCCCCTGCTGCTGGTCGGTGGCGGCAAGATGGGCGAGGCCCTGTTGGCGGGGTGGCTCGCGCACGGAATGCCGCGCGACGCCGTGCTGGTGGCGGAGCCTGCCGAGGAACGCCGGCGGGCTCTGGTGACCTCTCATGGGATTGCGGCTTTCGCCGACGTCGGCGCGCTGCCGGACAATCGCGCCCCGGCCGTGCTGCTGCTCGCCGTCAAGCCGCAGGTGATGGAAGAGGCGCTTTCGAGCTATGCACCGTTCGTCGCCGCGGACACGCTCGTCCTGTCGATTGCCGCCGGCAAGCGGATCGCCCTGTTCGAGCGCATCTTCGGTTCCGGGACGACCATCGTGCGGGCCATGCCCAATACTCCGGCGGCCGTCGGCCGCGGAGTGTCCGTCCTGTGCGCCAACTCCGCCGTCACGTCCGGGCAGCGCGAGCTAGCGGGTCGTCTGATGGGCGCCGTCGGTGAGGTATATTGGACCGCCGACGAGGAGCTGATGCATGCGGTGACCGCGGTTTCCGGCAGCGGGCCGGCCTATGTCTTCCACGTGATCGAGGCATTGGCGGCGGCGGGCGTGCAGGCGGGCCTGCCGGAGGAGCTTGCGATGCGGTTGGCGCGCGCGACCGTGGTCGGCGCTGGCGAGTTGGCGTTCCAGGTGCCCGATAGTGCGCGGCAGCTCCGCACGAACGTCACCAGCCCGGGCGGCACCACCGCCGCTGCGCTCGAGGTCCTGATGGCTGGAGATGGGCTCACGCCGCTCATGACGCGCGCGGTGGCGGCGGCAGCGCAGCGATCACGCGAACTCGCCTGAGGCGGCCGTCGCGAGCGGCTCCGGCTTCGGGTACGGAGGATTGCTGATGCCCGCGAAGCATGGGCCCGAGCTGCTCAAGACCGCGTTCGACCTCTTGGCCGAGCGGGGCTGGGCGGGCTTCTCGTTCGCCGAGGTCGCCCGCCGCGCTGGTACAACCCTGGATGCGGTGTATGCCGAGCTGCCCGATCGTTCGGCGCTTCTGCGGATGCTGGGGCGTCGTCTCGATGCCGGCATGCTGGCGCTGGATCTGGCGGAGCTCGACGGCATGAATGTCCGCGAGCGTTTGTTCGAGCTGATCATGCGGCGACTCGACGGCATGGCGGACTACAAGGACGGGCTGCGCATGCTGGCTCGTAGACCCGCCCTTGAGCCGGTGCTTCTGGCCACCGCGTGCGGCAATCTCGATCGGCTGAGCCGCCGCCTGCTCGACGCTGCGGGGGCGGACCACGGCCCCGTGCTCGCCATGCTGGCGCGTCGGGTCGTTGGAGGGATTTACCTCTGCACGTTTCGCGTCTGGCTTGACGACGACACCCCGGACATGGCCCGCACGCTCGCCGAGCTCGACCGGCGCTTGCAGCAGGCCGAGACTCTGGCGCGGTGGACCGCCGGGATCCGCCGCCTTCGCCGGCGCACTCCGGCCGAGAACCAAGCTGCTGGATGATCGATTCGAGCGATTGAACGATTTTCTGCTAGAACGCCCCTCCAGATCAACTTACGGTAGCTTCCCCGCGACCGTTCGCGATAATGGGAGGCATCATGCAGGATTCGGCCATCTGCGCGCTCGACGAGGCTCCATCCGCCTTCGTCAATGAAGGCTCGTCGCATCGTGTCGAGCGCGACGCGCAGGCAAAGCCGAGGCATCCGGCCAAGCGCTCGATGCCCCGGACTGAGTCGGCACCGAGACCGGAGGCCGAGGTTCGACAGCTCTCCTTTGCGGATGGGCTCGTCGAGGTGCTGCGCCTGCAGGAAGAGTGGCGCGAGCGGATCGCGCTGATGGCGCACGACCAGCTGGCGTTCACTACGGCGACCGGGCGCGAGATTCTCGCCGCGGGCGCGGCGATTGCCGCCGAGCCAGAGCTCGGGCGGCGCATGGACCTGTTCTGGGCGCAGGCGCTGCATCAACTCGAACGCTCGCTCGAGCATTCGACGCGATGCATGCAGATGCTGGGCGGCGTCGGTGACAGCCCGGCGACGGGGCCGCGACGCCGGGCGGGTTGACGCCCCGACGCTTCGCGCCCTAATCCCCGCCCTCTTTCTGGCGGCGGGGAACAGGCATGAGCATCGGCATCGAGGACTTCCTCAAGGTCGACATTCGCGTCGGCACCGTCGTCGAGGTGGTGCCGAACGAGGCGGCGCGCAAGCCGGCCTACAGGCTGGTGGTCGACTTCGGTCCCGAGATCGGGCGCAAGAAAAGCTCGGCGCAGCTGGTCGCCAACTATCGTCCCGAGGATCTGGTCGGGCGGCAGGTGGCGGCCGTGATCAACTTCCCGCCGCGACAGATCGCGAAGACCGTGTCCGAGGTGCTGGTTCTGGGATTCCCGGACGCGGCGGGCGAGGTGGTGCTGGTCGCGGTCGAGCGCCCGGTGCCGAACGGCGGCCGACTCTACTGAGCGACGGTGAAGCTTGCGGAGCGCGCGAAGCTGCGATCCCCGCGTCCGATTCGGGCCTCAACCCGATAGATGCCGGGTGGCCAACCCTCGGAAGGCCGCCGCCGTCCCGCTGCCCGCGTCGCCTGCGGCGCATCCTCGTCCAGATCGAACCCGGCCGAACTCACCTGTCGGCCTTCGGGTCCCTCGACGACGAGCTCCAGCCGGTCGCCCTTGCGGAGTCCATAGGCCAGCACGTAGCCGACCAGGGCGGGTGACGCGCCGGACAGCCTGTCGGCGCCGGCCCTGCCCGCCACGATCGCGTCGCGATCGGGAAGATGATCGCTCAGTCCGACCACCGCGATCGGCACCTCCTCATAGGCGAGCCGGGATCGGAGCTCCGGTGCCCAGAGCGTGGATGCGGCCGCGCCACACGCCTCGCCCGAGGAGCCGCCCGTGAACGGATCGATGTTCTTGCCGTCGCGACGAACCGAGAGATGGACGTGGGGAAAATTGGCCTCGCCACTCATCCCGACGAGCCCGAGAGGCTGTCCTGCCGCGACCGTGTCCCCGCGGACGACCTGCACGCTTCCCTGGCGCAGGTGGCAGTACTGCGTCTCCCAGCCGTCCGCATGGCGCAGCAGCACGCCGTTGCCGCAGTTGCGGTCGCCGAACTCGTAAGCGAGCCGGCCTTCCGGCGGCTGGTCGGGCATGCCGTCGCGAACCCCGGCGACGACGCCCGGCGCGGATGCCGTCACCGGAACGCCCTCCGCCATGCGATGCGGGTCCGCGATCGCGAAATCGGTCCCTTCATGGCCATCGGAGCCCAGCGTGCCACAGCGATAGTCGGTAAAGCCCGGCCCCGGATCATGGTCGACCAGCCTTGTCACCCAGCAATCGGCGGCCGGCGTGCAGGCGAGCGGCAGGTCCAGTTCCATGGCCCTGGCCAGCGGTGCGGGCAGCCAGAGGGCAGCAACGAGCGTGGCGGAAACGCAGCGGAACAAGGCCGAAACGCGTCGCTCGCCGACATTAACCATTTCTAGCGTATTCCTTGATAGCTCTGCCGGTCGGGCAGGCGGACGGCCGGATGGGCCGGGGCCGGATCGCAGGTGGAGTATGGGTCATGGCGCTCTCGGTTGCGACCAACACGTCGGCGGCCACCGCGCATCGCTACCTCAAGACCAACGACGTGGAGGCCTCGCGCTCGCTCGCGAAACTGTCCTCGGGCTCGCGCATCGTGCGTGCTTCCGACGATGCCGCGTCGCTCGCGGTCGGCACCAAGCTCAGGGCGGACGTGAACGCGCTTCGCCAGGCTCAGGTCAATGCGAGCCACGGCAGCAGCGTGCTCCAGGTGGCCGACGGAGCGTTGCAGCAGGCCTCGGACATCCTGATCCGGATGAAGGCATTGGCGACCCAGGCGGTCACGGGCTCGATCAGTGACACCGAACGCGGCTATCTCAACAGTGAGTTCACTCAGCTCGCGACCCAGCTCGACGACATTTCGACCCAGACCAAGTTCAACGGCACGGCCCTGCTGGACGGGACCTTCGCGGTCGATTTCGCGGTCGGCACGGACGCCACCAACGACGTGATCACCGTCACCATCGGTCAGGCGGCGAGCGCCGCGGGGCTCGGGATCGGCGCGAGCAGCGTCGACACCGCCGCCAACGCGCAGACTGCCGCCACGGCCGTCGATGCCGCGATCGACCTTCTGCTCTCGGCGCGCGCGACCCTGGGTGCGCAGATGTCGCGGTTCGACTTCGTCAGCGCCAATCTCGCCACCTCGGTCGAGAACATCGACGCGGCGCGCTCGACGCTGCTGGATGTCGACGTCGCCGCTGAGATGGCGAACTACTCCTCCAAGCAGGTCGTGATGCAGGCGAGCGTGGCCATGCTCGCCCAGGCCAACCAGATGCCGCAGAACCTGCTGAAGCTGCTGGGCTGACGCTGCCACATCTTGGTACGGCCGGTGTCGCGCCGCATGCGGCCGGGCGCTGGCTTTACCGAATGTTCACGGCTCTGCCGGATGATCGGGATGCGCCCCGACCGGGCGTCGGCCGGCAGGTAGCCGGGCCGCAGCGAGGCCGCCGGTGCGGCTCCGCCTTCAGGTAGAAGGACCCGGATCATGGCTCTTTCCGTCGCCACCAACACCTCCGCCGCGACCGCGCATCGCT
>JBFWWD010000221.1:0-10000 GCA_050246385.1 Geminicoccaceae bacterium | reverse complement strand
GTCGCGGCCACCCCCCTGCGGCCGCCGGCATTCTCGAGCTGGATGTCGCGCGCCGCGAGATCGAGACCAGCCTCCAGAACGATCAGGCGAGCCGCAACAGGCTCTCGCGCGAGATTGGGCAGGGGAGCGCGCGCGGGGACAAGCCGTCGCCCGAGCTGCTGCTCGAGATGTCGGCCCTCAAGGAGCGCGTGAAGCAGGGGGAGGAGCAGCTGCGGGAGCTGCAGGCGAAGCTCGACGCGCTCGTGCCGGGTTTCCCGAACGTGCTCGCCGACGACGTCCCGGACGGGCCCGACGAGGACAGCAACATCGAGCTGCGCCGCTGGGGCAGCCCACGCAATTTCGCGTTCGATCCGCGCTCGCACGATGAGGTCGGCGCCGCGCTCGGCATGGACTTTGCCAGCGCTTCCAAGCTTTCCGGGTCACGTTTCGTCGTGCTTCGGGACCAGCTCGCCGCGCTGGAGCGCGCACTCGGGCAGTTCATGCTCGACCTGCAGACGCGCGAGCACGGCTACACGGAGGTCGCGGTCCCCTACCTCGTCCGGGACGAGGCGCTGTTCGGCACCGGCCAGCTGCCGAAGTTCGGCGAGGATCTGTTCCGCACCACGACCGAGCACTATCTGATCCCGACCGCCGAGGTGCCGCTGACCAATCTAGTCGCCGGCGAGATCCTCGACGAGGCGATCCTGCCGATGCGGCTGACCGCGTTGACGCCGTGCTTCCGATCCGAGGCGGGTGCGGCGGGCAAGGACACCAAGGGGATGATCCGCCAGCACCAGTTCACCAAGGTCGAGCTGGTCAGCATCACCACGCCCGAGGAGTCCGACGCCGAGCACGCGCGCATGACCGGTTGCGCCGAGGCAGTCCTGCAACGGCTGAACCTGCCCTATCGGGTGATGGCCCTGGCAGCAGGCGACACCGGCTTCGCCGCGCGCCGGACTCACGACATCGAGGTCTGGCTGCCGGGGCAGGGGCGCTACCGCGAGATCTCCTCCTGCTCGACCTGCGGCGACTTCCAGGCCCGTCGCATGAACGCCCGCTGTCGCGCGAGGAACTCGCGTCAGACCCGCTTCGTGCACACGCTCAACGGCTCCGGCCTCGCAGTCGGACGAACGCTGATCGCGGTCTTGGAGAACTGTCAGGAGCAGGACGGCAGCATCACCGTTCCCGAGGCGCTGCGCCCCTATCTCCACGGCCGAGAGCGGCTGGTCCCGGGGACCGGTGCATGAGCCGGAGCGCGCCGCGGATCCTTGTCAGCAACGACGACGGCATCAACGCGCTCGGCATCAGGGCGCTCGAGCGAATCGCCCTGGCGCTCACCGACGACGTCTGGGTCGTGGCTCCGGAGACGAACCAGAGCGGCGCTGCGCACTCGCTGACACTTTCCCGTCCGTTGCGGATCCGGCGGCTTGATGAGCGCCACTTCTCGATCGACGGGACGCCGACGGACTGCGTCCTCATCGCCCTGCAGCGGATCGTCGAGGGACCGACGGTGGATCTGGTGCTCTCGGGCATCAACCACGGCGCCAATCTCGGCGAGGACGTCACCTATTCGGGAACGGTGGCGGCGGCGATGGAGGCGACGATGTTCAAGGTTCCGGCCATTGCCCTGAGCCAGGTCTGCGAGGATCGGCGCAACATACGCTGGCCGACGGCCGAGCGGTTTGCGCCAGAGGTCATCGAGCGTCTGCTGGCCACGCCTTGGGCACCCGACGTGCTGATGAACGTGAACTTTCCCGACCTTGACCCGGACGGGGTCGCCGGCGTGCGAGTCACTACCCAGGGCAAGCGCAAGATCGGCGACACGCTGCTTGAGCGGACCGACCCACGCGGCGAGCCCTACCTTTGGATCGGCGCCCTGCGCGAGGACACCCATCCTGCCGAGGGAAGCGATCTGGCGGCGATCGCTGCCGGCTACGTATCGGTCACGCCGATCCATCTCGACATGACCCACGCCGCGAGCGTCAAGGAGCTGCATCGACGTTTCCCGTGATACGGGAGTTCGCCTGTGCTTCATGAGCGATCTGTGGCTCGAGAGTGACGGAACCGGGTGCTTGACGCCGGCCGTGCGGCTTGATCGCGATTTCCCTGGACGGCTATGCTGGCGCTTTGGCGTGAACGGGCGAGGAGCGCGGAAGTGCAGCGTCACTGGGTCGCGATTCTTCTCCTGGGTCTGGGTGGCTGCACGGCCTACCAGCCGGTGGAGTGGGATGGCCGGGGCAGCTGGTCGGAGGCCAGGCAGCTTGGCCCTCGCCCGTCGAGTTCGGTCACGGCTTCAGGCCTGCGTCATGAGATCGCCCCGGGCGAGACCTTGTCCGAGGTTGCGGTCCGCTATCGGGTTCCTGTGCACGCGCTCGCGGGCTTGAACGACATCCGTTCTCCGTACATCGTCCGGGTCGGTCAGGTGCTGGATCTACCGACCGGCGCCGTGACGCCCAGGCCTGCGCCTGTTCAGGTCGCCAAACGCAGCGCGCCACGCTCTCCGGTTCGCCCGGCACCCGTGCCGACGCAGGCAGAGAGCGAAGTGCGCGTCGCGTCCCTGGCTACCGATCACCTGCCGGCGGTACTGGCCCGCCCGGCTTCCCTGACGCCTGGAGTCGCCGAGCCCGGCGCACAGCGGCAGTCGCCGCCGCCTCTGTCGGGCAATGGTTTCCTCTGGCCGGTGCGCGGCCGGATCGCGAGCGCCTTCGGCAGCAAACCGAACGGGACCCGCAACGACGGGATCAACATCCGCGCTGCGGAGGGCACTCCGGTACTCGCTGCCGAGAACGGAATCGTCGTCTACGCGGGAACCGAGATTGCGGGCTTCGGGCGCATGCTGCTGCTCAGCCACGCGGATGGCTTCATCACCGCCTATGCCCATAACGCCAAGCTGCTGGTCGATGTCGGCGACCGGGTCGGCCGCGGGGAGGAGATCGCGGTGGTGGGAAGCACGGGCAACGTGACCTCGTCCCAGCTCCACTTCGAGATCCGTGACGGCAAGAAGGCGCTGGATCCGGTCGTATTGCTTGACAGCGCCGTCACTCAGGTCGCGAGCGTGGAGTAGCCGGTCCATCGGCCGATTGCCGCCGTATGAAGGAGAGCCGTGAGCCCGCGGCGGCTAGCGCCGGTATCAGCACCGCTATCAGACGTGTCTTCGCATACATGGTTTTCGGGAACACGATTGTAGCCCGCCGGCGAGCTAGGCCGGCGATCATGATGTTCGCGGCCCGCTCGGCGGAAAGGAGATGCGGCGTCGGCCCACGCCGGCCGGAAAGCATCGGCGTGGCGACGAAGCCGGGAAGTACGAGGCTGAGCGAGAGGCCGTCTTTCGCCAGGCTGTCTCGGATCGCCTCAGCATAGAGCCGAACCGCTGCTTTGCTCGCGGCATAGGCTGGCGCGGAGGGTTGCGCCCGCCACGACGCCAGCGAGCCGATAAGGGCCAGCTGCCCGCCTCGTGCCATGTGAGGCAGCGCGGCCTCGAGGGTATTGATGATCCCGACGAAGTTGATCGCCGCAGTCTCCTGCGGGGGATGCCCGTGCTCGTCGGTTACTCCGGCGCAGGCGACCACGAGGTCGATCGGTCCGGCATACGCTCGACTGTCCAGCCAGCCGCGTAGCGTCTCTTGTTGGCAGACATCCACG
Organism: Geminicoccaceae bacterium; assembly: GCA_050246385.1. GTDB lineage: Bacteria > Pseudomonadota > Alphaproteobacteria > Geminicoccales > Geminicoccaceae > Benzoatithermus. The sequence continues at coordinate 6,379 of JBFWWD010000221.1, read as the reverse complement.
GCTGTCCCGCAGGTGTCGGCGCCCGCCGCCTGACACTCGGCGGTGACCTGCGCCAGCCGTGCTCGATCACGACCGCCGAGACTCAGGCTGAGTCCTGGTCGAGCCAAGGCGCGGGCGAGCGCAGCACCGATGCCGCTGCTGGCGCCGGTGATCGCAACGTGACGCCACCGGTCGGGCCGCTCCGATGCCGGGCGAGAAGACACCATGCGCGACACACCACCTGTCAGGGCGGAAGCCTCGAACAGGCGCGGACTTGATCACGGCGGCGATGGCGCGCGTGTGGCTGCGACGCTCAGCGGTACCCGCCTGTGCCGCGCCGGCTGTCCAGGGATGCGCTCAGCTGCACCCCAAGTCGGCCGGCGACGTCTTGGACCAGCTGCCAGGCGACACGACCCGAGCGGCCGCCGCGGGTCTTCGACCATTCCAGCGCCTCGCGGTGAAGCTCCTCGGGCGCGATCGGCAGCGCGAAGTGGTGCGCATAGCGGTCGATCATCGCCAGGTAGACTTCCTGGCTGCAGGGATGAAAGCCCAGCCAGAGGCCGAACCGGTCCGACAGCGAAACCTTCTCCTCCACCGCTTCGCCAGGATGAATGGCCGTACTGCGCTCATTGTCGATCATCTGACGCGGCATCAGATGTCGACGGTTCGAGGTCGCGTAGAACAGGACGTTGCTCGGGCGGCCCTCGATGCCGCCTTCCAGGACCGCCTTGAGCGATTTGTAGCTGCTCTCGCCGGCGTCGAACGACAGGTCGTCGCAGAACAGCAGGCAGCGACGATCGCTCTCCGCCAGCAGGTGCAGCAGGCGCGGCAGGCTCTCGATGTCCTCGCGATGGATCTCGATCAGGAGCAGCGCATGTGGCTCGGTCTCGTTGATCCGGGCGTGGATCGCTTTGACCAGTGAGCTCTTCCCCATGCCGCGCGCGCCCCACAAGAGCGCGTTGTTGGCCGGCAGCCCGTGGGCGAAGCGCAGCGTGTTCTCGAACAGCGTGTCCGCCACCCGCTCGATCCCGCACAGCAGATCGAACGGCACCCCGGCGACGCGCGGCACGGGCCGAAGCCGCTCGCCGCGAGCCTCCCAGACGAAGGCGTCGGCCAGGCCGAGGTCGACTGCGGCGCCGGGAGGTGGAAAGACGCGCTCCAGCGCCTCGGCGATGCGTCTCAGCTCCTCGATGGTCAGACGCTCCTCCATCCGCTCGCTCCGCTTCGTGGCGCGCGGACGCTAGCAGCGCCGGGAACGGGCGCAAGGCGTGTGCCGCCTCCTCGGTTGCAATGCGGGTCTGCACGACTATAGTCCCGCCGCGACGCGCCGCCCCATCTCATTGAGGTTTCTCCATGTTTATCTCTCCGGCTTATGCCCAGGCGGCCGCGCCTGGCGGCGGTGGCGACATCTTCATGTCGCTCCTTCCGCTCGTCATGGTATTCGCCATCTTCTACTTCTTGCTGATTCGTCCGCAGCAGTCGAAGATGCGGGCGCATCGCGAGATGCTGGAGAACCTCAAGAAGGGCGACCAGGTCGTCACCGGCGGTGGCATTGTCGGCAAGATCGTGCGTGTCGAGCAGAGCGACAACTCGCTCGTGGTCGAGATTGCGTCCAACGTTCAGGTCAAGGTCGTTCGCGGCACGGTGCAGGATGTGCTGAACAAGCCCGTGCCGGCCTCGGGCAACGACAACAGGCCGACGATGGGCGCTGCGGCCGGGGGCTTCCTCGGCAAGCTGCTCGGCAAGAAGTAAGTACGCGCCACCATGTTCAAGGGCCTTTCCTGGCGTGCGGCCGCCGTGGCGGCGGTCCTGCTGTTCGCCGTTCTCTCGCTGCTCCCGAACTTCCTGCCGGAATCGGCTCGCGACCGTCTGCCCGGTTTTCTTCCCAGCCGCGCGATCACGCTGGGCCTGGATCTCCAGGGCGGCTCCTATCTCCTGCTCGAGGTCGACGTGGCGCCCGTGTTCAAGGAGCGCCTGGAGAGCATGGTCGGCGACATCCGGGCCGGCCTGCGAGCGGCACGGGTCAACTATCGCGGCCTGGGCGTGCAGGGCGATTCGGTGAGCCTGACGCTGGTCGATCCGGCGCAGCGCGAGCAGGCGCTGGCGGAGATCGACAAGCTGAACCCGACGAGCCTGGCGACCGGCGGCCGCGTTCGCGACTTCGACGTGACCGACCAGGGTGGCCGCATCGTGCTCCGGCTGACTTCCGCCAAGGAGACGGAGCTCCGCCAGTCGGCGATCAGCCAGTCGCTCGAGGTGGTGCGTCGCCGCATCGACGAGATCGGCACGCGCGAGGCGTCGATCCAGCGCCAGGGCTCGGATCGCATCCTGGTTCAGGTGCCGGGCGAGAAGGATCCCGAGAACATCAAGAACCTGCTCGGGCAGACGGCGCGTCTGACCTTCCACATGGTCGACACCAACGCGAGCGTGCAGGACGCTCTGGAGGGCAGGATTCCGCCAGGCTCCATGCTGCTGCCATCGGCGGAGCGCGACGGCGGCGGGCTCACACACTATGTCGTGAAACGCCAGGTCGACCTCAGCGGCGAGAACCTCACGGACGCACAGCCCTCGTTCCAGAACAACGAGCCGGTCGTCAGCTTCCGCCTCGACAACCAGGGTGCCCGCAAGTTCGGGCGGATCACGCAGGACAATGTCGGCAAGCCGTTCGCGATCGTGCTCGACGACAAGGTGATCTCGGCCCCCAACATCCGCGAGCCCATTCTCGGCGGCTCTGGCGTGATCTCCGGCAACTTCACGGTCGAGACCGCGAACCAGCTCGCTGTGCTGCTGCGTGCCGGCGCCCTGCCGGCCCCGCTCAACGTGGTCGAGGAACGTACCGTCGGCGCCGAGCTCGGTGCCGATTCGATCCGGGCGGGCGTGATCGCCTGTGTGGTCGCCGCGGTCCTCGTGACCGCCCTGATGCTGGTCTATTACGGCCTGTTCGGCGGCATCGCCGACATCGCGCTCTACCTCAACGTGGCGCTGATCCTGGGCATCATGTCGATGCTGGGCGCCACGCTGACGCTGCCCGGCATCGCCGGCATCGTGCTGACGATCGGCCAGTCGGTGGATTCCAACGTCCTGATCTACGAGCGCATCCGCGAGGAGCGACGATCCGGGCGAACGCCGCTGTCGGCGATCAACACCGGCTTCATGGAGGCGATGCGCACCATCGTCGACGCCAATCTGACCTCGCTGATCGCGGCCCTGGCCCTGTTCCAGTTCGGCTCGGGGCCGGTCAAGGGGTTCGCCGTCACGCTCGGGCTGGGCATCGTCACCAACATGTTCACCTCGGTCTATTTCAGCCGCTTCCTGGTCGGGATCTGGTACGATCGCACCAGGCCCGCCACGCTGCCGCTCTGAGGCCCCCATGCGTCGCCCGCGTCTCGTTCCCGACGGCACCAGGATCCCGTTCTTCCGCTACCGCTGGATCGCCTTCGGCTGGTCGCTGTTCGTGCTGGTCGCCACCATCCTCCTGGTCGCCATCAACGGCCTGAACTTCGGCATCGACTTCAAGGGCGGCGTGCTGCTCGAGGTCCGCACGCAGGGCCCGGCCGATCTCGCCACCATGCGTGCCACCCTGGATGATCTCGACCTCGGCGAGGTCTCGCTGCAGACCGCCGGTGCGGACGATCAGGTGATGATCCGCGCCAAGGCGCCCGAGGGCGACGAGAAAGCCCAGCGGGCCGCGGTCGAGCAGATCAAGGGCGCTCTCGACGCCAAGCTCGGCACCGGGCTGACCTATCAGCGCGCCGAGTTCGTGGGGCCCCGCGTCAGCCAGGAGCTGCTGGTCAACAGCATCTGGGCGGTGCTGATCTCGATGCTGGGCGTGCTGCTCTACCTGTGGTTCAGGTTCGAGTGGCAGTACGGCATCGGCGCCATCGCGTCGCTGATCCACGACGTCTCGGCCACGATCGGCATCTATGCCATCAGCGGGATCGAGTTCAACCTGACCAGCGTCGCCGCGGTGCTGACCATCGTCGGCTATTCGCTCAACGACACCGTGGTCATCTACGACCGGGTGCGCGAGAACCTGCGGCGCTACAAGGCGATGCCGCTGCCGGACCTGCTCGACCGCAGCATCAACGAGACGCTGGCGCGGACCATGATGACCTCGCTCACCACGCTGGTGGCCCTGATCCCCTTGTGGCTGTTCGGCGGGGAGGTGATCCAGGGCTTCACCATCATCATGATCTGGGGCGTGATCATCGGCACCTACTCGACGATCTACATCGCCACCCCGATCCTCTACTACCTCAACCTGCGCACCGCCGCCGAGAAGGAGAAGGCCCAGCAGGCCCCGGCGACCACCCAGCCGGCGCGCTGAGTGGAAGGCGAGAGGCCGCAGCTCGCCCCCGGCCTGCAGCTCGTCCAGGCCTACGGTCCGGGCGGGTTCACGATCTCCGGCGTGCGGCACAAAGGCTCGATCCTGGTCCTGCCCGAGCGGGTGCTGCCCTGGGCGGCCACCGACCCGGAGGCGCTGGACGAGGCGGCCTTCGCACCCCTGCGCGCGGTCGAGCCGGTGCCGGACATCCTGGTGGTGGGGACCGGCAACGGCTTCGTCCCGCTGTCCGCCGGGCTGCGCCAGGCGATCCGGGCCTGGGGGCCGGTGGTCGAGGTGATGGCCACGCCGGCCGGCTGCCGGACCTACAATGTGCTGCTGAGCGAGGACCGGCGGGTGGCGGCGGCCCTGATCGCGATGACGGATTAGCTAACCATTTCAGCGGCTTAGAAGATTCCGCTGATGCTGCGCGTGAGCCCGCTCACCAGCTGCGGCTCGGCGTCCGGCCAGGCGAGATTGGCCTGGTTGGCGGTGCTGACGATCCGGGTGCGGTAGCGCTTGGCGTCGGTGGTGCCGCTGCTCGACTGGGTGATCGTGCCCGAGCTGCCCTGCTGCAGGCTGGCCTGCTCGCTCTGGCTGATCGAGGTGCCCGGCACGCGCTCGGCGATCTGGACGTCGGTGACCAGGGTGTAGGTGGTGTCCTGGACATAGGCGTCGGCGACGGTGGAGATCGCCGCACCCGCCAGCGCGCCGACCACGGTGCCCAGGGCGTCGTTGACGCCGAGCCCGGCCTTGCCCAGCCCGTAGCCGGCGGCGCCGCCGGCGGCCCCGCCCAGGAGCGTGCCGCCATAGCCGGAGCCGGAAGCGGCCTCGGCGGCGGTCTCGGAGCTGCGCCCGGCCTGGAGCACGTTGGCCTGCAGGACGAACCGGGCGGCGTCGGGATCCTCGACCACGCGGTAGCCGCGGGCTTCGACCGCCTGCCGGACCTGCGGGGCGATGTCGAGCGCCGGCTGGTCGGAGGTGTTGCGGACGTCGACATAGACCGTGCGCTGGTCGGCTGCCACCGGGTCCAGGAAGATGGTGTCGCTCATCTTGGTCTGGACGTCGAGATTGCGCTTGGCGACCGCGGTGCTGGTGGCCGCACAACCCGACAGCGCGAGCCCGAGCGATGCCGCGACGGCGGCGGCCCGGGCGACGGCGAACGGCATGGTCGATCCCTGTCCTGCATGGCCGAGGCGGCCCCGCGCCGCCCCGGCCAAATGTGGCCTAGGCCAGGGCCTTGTGCAACTCGGCCTCGACCTCGTCCCAGTTGACGAGGTTGTTCAGGAACGCCGCCAGATATTCCGGCCGGCGGTTCTCGTAGTCGACATAGTAGGCGTGCTCCCACACGTCGATGCCGAGGATCGGGCGCATGCCGTGGACCAGGGGGTTCTCGCCGTTGGGCGTCTTCATCACCTTGAGCTGGTCGCCCTGCACGGCGAGCCAGGCCCAGCCCGAGCCGAACTGGGTGACGCCCGCGGTCTTGAACTGCTCCTTGAAGGCGTCGAACGAGCCGAAGGCATCGTCGATCCGCTTGGCGAGCTCGCCGCCGGGGCTGCCGCCGCCGCCCTTGCGCATGATCCGCCAGAACAGGTTGTGGTTCCAGTGCTGGCCGGCATTGTTGAAGATGCCCTGCTTGGCCGCGTCGCCGTAGGAGCCGGTGACGATGTCCTCGAGCGACTTGCCCGCGAACTCGGTCCCCTCGATCAGGTTGTTGAGGTTGGTGACGTAGGCCTGATGGTGCTTGTCGTGGTGCAGGTGCAGGGTCTTGGCCGACATGTACGGGGCGAGCGCCTCGTAGTCGTAGGGCAGGTCCGGAAGCTCGAATGCCATGGCAGCCTCGCAAGTCAGTTGTGTCCGGCGGTCCTCGCCGGGCTAGATAGGCCGATCCCCCCGCCATGGAAAGGCCCGATCGGGTCTGCGGTCTCAGCCCTTCCGGTCCACTTCCCCCCTCCGGCAGGCCTCGGCGAAGGCGTGGCTGTCGAGCCAGGTGAGGGTCTTGCCGTCGATCTGGGTGCCGTCGAGGGCGCGGCGCAGCAGGTCCAGGTCGAGCGGGCCGCGATAGGGGCCCCAGTGCGG
>JBFWWD010000220.1:0-10052 GCA_050246385.1 Geminicoccaceae bacterium | reverse complement strand
AGGAACTGCCACCAGAGATCGTGCGTGTATTCGACATGGCGGTAGCAGAAGAACCCCAGCCAGGTGGTGCCCACCAGCACCGCCAGGATCGCGACCATCCAGGGTGCGGAGAAGCGCTGGGCCAGAAGCGTGCTGCGGCGGTAGAACGCCCGCCGCGACGGCAGCAGCACGCCGAGCACGACGGCGAGGTAGAGCGCCTCCTCCCAATCGCCGCCCTTGACCAGCGAGAACACGATTCCCGCCGCGAGCACGACGGCGGTGGCCCACCAGGCGCCGTCCAGCCGCCGGCGCAGTCCGAGCGCCAGGGCCAGCAGAGCGAGACCGGCGAGGCTGCCCAGGAAATGCGACAGCTCGATCAGCGCCAGCGGCACGATCGGCGCGATCCAGTCCAGCCGCGAGGGCACGGTCGGCGTGGCACCGGAGATCAGCAGGATCGCGCCGGCCACGAAGACGAGCGTGGCGAGCAGGTTGGGCAGGACCAGCTCCGCGCCGCGCCGCGCGAGATCGAGCCGGCCGGCGATCACGGCGCTTCCCGCCCGCGCCTGATGGGCCGCGAACACCATCGCGGCCACGAGCAGCGGCAGGAGATAGTAGATCAGCCGGTAGGCGATCAGCGCCGCCGCCACGCCGGGCGCGTGGGCGCCTTCGGGCAGCGCCACCAGCAGGACCGCCTCGAAGACGCCGAGCCCGGCCGGAACATAGCTGATGACGCCGACGATCGCCGCGGCCGTGAACAGGCCGGCGAAGGCGAAGAAGCCGATGCCGACCGGCGGCAGCAGGAGCCAGAGCGTCAGGGCCGCGAGCGACCAGTCGAGGGCGGCGAGCACCAGCTGTGCCGCCGCAACGCGCGGGCGCGGCCAGTCGAACGACCAGTCGCGCCAGGTCACGGCCCTGCGCACCCACAGGCCGGCGAGCACGTAGAGCACCAGCAGCGCCGCGAGCCCGACGCCCAGCAGGCGTGTCGCGGCTGCCGACAGGCCGAACAGGCCGCCGACCTCGCCGGGAGCGATGAGCCCGCCGAGGGCGAGCATCGCCGCCACGCCGACCCAGAGGGTCAGGCTGTTGAAGGCGACCACGCCCGCGATGTCCGGCGCCGTCAGGCCCCAGCCGGAATAGAGCCGGAAGCGCACGGCGCCGCCGGTCAGCAGCGGCAGCCCCATGGCATGGCTGAAGGCGTAGCCGATGAAGCCCGCCAGCGCCCCCTGGCGCAACGGCAGCGGGCGGCCGACATGGTGCAGCGCCAGCGGATCGTAGAGCGCCAGCACGGCGTAGCTCAGGGCCGCCGCCAGCAGCGCGAGCGCCAGGCTGGAGACCGGGAGCGCTGCGACCGCATCGCCGATCTCGGCGAAGCTGAAGGATTGCAGCTCGTGGTGGATCGCCCAGGCGGCAGCGAGGAACAGGACGAGCGTGATCGTCGGGGCCACGAAGCTCTGCCAGCTCCGCCCCGGCGCAGGCTCAGGTCCCGGCACTGTCACCTTGTTCGCCGCCATCCGGGACTTCCCAACCCAGGCAAAGCCGGCGATTTATTGGGCCAGCCAAGGCGCCGGTGCAATGTCGAGATGATCTCCGTTCGACCCGTCCTGTTCTTCCTGCTCGCCTGCCTGTGGGCTGGGGTCGCGGCGGCCCAGGACCTTGGCACGATCAACGGGCTGACGCTCGGGACGATCGAGGTGCGCCGGCCGGCGGGCGAGCCCAAGGGGCTCGTGTTCCTGTTCTCGGACCGGGACGGCCCGAGCGCGGACTTCAGGCTCGCCATCGACCGCCTGGTCGAGCGCGGCCTGATCGTCGCACCCGTGGCGCTGGCGCCGTTCCTCCGGCGCCAGGACGGCCTCGGCCGGGAGTGCCTCTATCTGGTCAGCGACATCGAGGAGGCGAGCCGGCGCATCCAGGCGGCCGGCGGCCGCGACCGCTATCTCACGCCGATCGTCACCGGCACCGGCATGGGCGGCGCGGTCGCCTACGCCGCGTTGGCGCAGGCCCCCGACGCGACCCTCGCGGGGGCCGCGAGCGACGGGTTCACGACCCGGATCGACACGCGCTTTCCCTTGTGCGCCGGCGCGCCGGTGTCCGCCGACCCGGCAGGCGGTTTCGACTACGGGCCGCATCCGCTGCCCGGATGGTGGCGGGTCACTCCCCTGCCGGACGACACGCAGGCCGCGCAGGAGTTCGCGGCTGCCGCCGGGGCGGAGGACGCGCTCGTGCCGGCACCCGAGGGCGGCCTCGCCGACCGCCTGCTGGCGCTGATCGAGCCTGCCCTTCAAGCGGCCGGCACCGACGCCGTGGCCGCGCTGCCCCTGGTCGAGCTGCCGCCCACGGCGCCCGGCGAGGTCATGGCGATCGTCTATTCGGGCGACGGCGGCTGGCGCGACATCGACAAGGACATCGCCGGCCGCCTGCACGAGCTGGGCATGCCCGTCGTCGGTGTGGACAGCCTGCGCTATTTCTGGACGGAGCGGACGCCGGAAGCGTCCGCCGCCGACCTCGCCCGGATCATCGCCCACTACCGGCAGGTCTGGGACCGCAGCAGGATCGTCCTGATCGGCTACTCGTTCGGGGCCGACGTGCTGCCGTTCCTGGTCAACCGCCTGCCCGAGGCCGAGCGCGCGGCACTGGCGCGGATCTCCCTGCTCGCTCTGTCGCGGACGGCCGACTTCGAGATCCACGTCACCGGCTGGCTGGGGGTCGACGCGCATGAAGGGTCGCTGCCGACCGTGCCGGAGCTCGCCAAGATGCCCCTCGCCATCGTGCAGTGCTTCTACGGTGCCGAGGAGACGGACTCGGCCTGCATGCTGCCGGAGCTGAAGGGCGCGCAGATCATCCAGACCCCGGGTGGCCACCATTTCGACGGCGACTATGGCAAGCTCGCGGACGCGATCGCGCGCGGCTTCGTCTCCTGAGTTCGCACCCGAGCTCGGCCCGTGCCCGATCTGCGGGCGGCCGATGATCGCCGGCCCCAGCGTCGACCGGCATCATTTCCTGCCGCGGGCGGAAGGCGGGCGCGTCGCCGCGCCCGTCCACCGCATCTGCCATCGTAAGCTGCACACGCTCTGGAGCGAGCGCGAGCTGGCCCAGCTCTACGCCACGCCCGAAGCGATCCGCAGCCACCCCGAGATATGGCGCTTCGTGCGCTGGCTGCGCGGCAGGCCGCCCGAGTTCTGGGCGCCGACGCGGGCGCCGCGCGGTGGTCGGCGCTAGCTACAACGTCACGCTCATCGCCCCGTCGACCGCGAGCACATGCCCGCTGACATAGGAGCCGGCGTCCGAGGCGAGGAACACGACCGCGCCGCCCAGCTCCCTGGGCTCCGCCCAGCGGCCCAGCGGCGTGCGCTTACAGACCCAGGCGGAGAACGCCTCGTCGTTGACCAGGGCGGTGTTCAGCTCGGTGGCGAAGTAGCCGGGCGCCAGCGCGTTCACCGTGATCCCGTGCGGGCCGAGCTCGGCCGCGAGCGAGCGCGTGATCCCGTGCAGCCCGGCCTTGGCGGCGATGTAGCCGTGGATGGTCGGCCGGCCGAGCAAAGCACCCACCGAGCCGGTCGAGATGATCCGGCCCGAGCGACGCGGCAGCATCAGCCGGGCCGCCTCGCGCGCGAGGCGGAAGCAGGCGGTGAGATTGATCGCCAGCACCCGCTCGAAGTCCTCGTCGGTCCACTCGGTGATCGGCACCCGATGCTGGACGCCGGCATTGTTGACCAGGATGTCCAGCCGGCCGTGCCGCCGCTCGATCTCCGCCATCGCCGCCAGCGTGGCCGGCCCGTCGCTGACGTCGAACGGCATCGGCTCGCCACCGATCCGCTCGGCCGCCGACGCCACCGCCGCCGTGTCGCGGGCGTTGACGATGACGTGCGCGCCGTGAGCCGCCAAGGCCTCGGCCATGGCGAAGCCGAGGCCGCGTGAGGCCCCGGTCACCAGCGCGACGCGGCCGTCGAGCCGGAACAGATCGGACATGCTTTGACTCCAGTCCCAGGCCGCGCGACACCCCCCTCGGTCGCAGCGGAGGACGAGCCACCGTGCAGCGTAACCGGACAGTGATCAAGGCGGGCGGTCGCAACCTGGCCCTGCAGCAGCTGCAGCCGGAGGGCGCGCGCAACGGCCCGACGCTGGTCTTCCTGCACGAGGGCCTGGGCTCGATCGCGCTGTGGCGGGACTTTCCGACGCGCCTGTGCGAGCGGCTCGGCCTGCCCGGTCTGGTCTACGATCGCTGGGGCCATGGCCAGTCCGAGCCGCTCGATCGCCCGCGTGGCCTCCGCTATCTGCACGACGAGGCGGATCTGTTCCTGCCGGCCGTGCTCGAGACGGCGGGCGTGGCCGAGCCGGTCCTGATCGGCCACAGCGACGGCGGCACCATCGCCCTGCTCTACGCCGCCAGGTTTCCAGAGCGCCCACCTGCGATCGTGACTGAGGCGGCGCACGTCTTCGTCGAGGACATCACCGTCGCCGGCATCCAGGCCGCCGGGCGGGCCTATGCCGAGACCGACCTCGCGACGCGGCTGGCACGATATCATGGCGAGAAGACCGACAAGCTGTTTCGCGCCTGGCACGACCGCTGGCTGTCGCCGGCCTTCCGGGCCTGGAACATCGAGGCCGAGCTCGCCTCCATCATCTGCCCCGCGCTCGTGCTCCAAGGTGAGGCCGACCAGTACGGCACGCAGGCGCAGGTCGACGCCATCGCACGGGCCGTCGCGGGACCGGTCGAGACCGTCCTCCTGCCCGGCATCGGCCACGCGCCACATCAGGAGGCGCCAGCGCAGGTCCTCGAGCTGATCGAGGGCTTTCTGCGCCGATGCCTCGATCTCGACTGAGTGTGTGGCCGCCGCCGGCGGCTCATTGTCACCCGTGTGGGACGAGACCGTGCGCTACGAGCCCGGGGCCGCTTCGGGGATCAAGAAATGCCCTTCTTTCGGCAGCTTGCGAGCTAGCTCCTCCGAGATACCGAGATTGGTGGCGAGAATGTCGGAGGGATTGGTGGCGAGCCATGCCGAGAGATCGTTCGACTGGTAGCGAGGATTGTTGAACCCGATCAGGACCGCGAGGGGGCCGGGACCGGTATTCTTGATGTAGTGCCCCGCTCCCATCGGCACGTAGCCTACGTCGCCCGCCTCGAACTGCTCGGTGACCACCGTTCCCTGCGCCAGGAAGACCGACATCTCGGCCGTTCCCTTGATGTAGTACTGCCATTCATCCGCCCCCGGATGCCAGTGCAGCTCACGGAGGCCACCCGGCTCGATCTCCAACAGCGAGCCTGCCATCGTGGTCGAGATGGGGAACTCGTCGACGGTGACGGTGCGTTGGAGGCCCCCGCCCGGTACTCGGCGCGGCTCCTGGGCGCCGAGCGGATAGCGATGGGTCGCGACCAGCGCCGGGTCCTTGCGGGCGGTGCTGACCGCCGTTCTGTCGGTCACCACGGGGCCTTTGGCGAAATAGACCTCGCCCTTGGGCAGCTTGCCGACCTGATCGAGGCTCCAGCCCAGGCTCTGGCCGAGGATCGCCGGCGGTGTGCGGGACATCCAGTCGGTGACGCTGAACGTGTGATCCTCGGAGAAGTCGCCATTGTCGAAGATCAGGATGAAATGGCACTCGTCCGGCCCGAGGCCCTGGATGCAGTGACCCCAGCCGCGCGGAAAATACCAGACGTCTCCGGGGTAGAAGTCATCGGCAGCATAGCTGCCGTCGGGATGCAGAATCGTGGTCCGGCAGCTTCCCGAGATCACGTAGCCCCATTCCGCGGCATTGGCGTGCCAATGCATCTCGCGCATCCCGCCGGCCTCCAGCCGCATCGAGACGCCGGCGATGCCGATGCTCGCCGGGAACTCCCGCACGGAAGCGCCGCGGGTGATCCCACCCGGCCCCAACCGGGGCTTCTCCTGCTCGAGGCGATAGCGGAAGGAGGGAAGGGCGCTGCTCATCTGCGTCTCTCCTGGAGTCAAGGAGTCCTATCCCCTACGCCTCGTCTCGAGGCTAGGGCGCTACCAGACCCATGTGGAACTCGCCCCCGCGACGCTCATCGTCACGGCGATCCTGTTCGCGGGCGCCCGCGGCTCCTGATCGCCATCGCCCGCTCCTGCAGCGGGCTGATGCCCGAGGCCGGGCTAAAGCCGTGCCGCCAGCGCCTCCACCCGCTGCAGGAAGCGCGCCCGGCTCTCCGGCGTCGAGCTGTCCATCCGGTAATGGCCGAGCCAGAAGCTGCGGCAGCGCGGATGGCAGACCGGCTTGACCCCGCGCAGCACGATGCGGCGGCCGGGGTCGCCGATCACGAACCGCACCCACCACCAGGGCGAGCCGTAGGTCGAGAAGGCACCGACCAGGCGGATGTTGTGCAGCCGGCCCTTGATCGGCGCCAGGCCCTCGGGCAGCTCGAAGGTGGCGTGCGGCACCCAGACGCGGTCGATCCAGCCCTTGAGCATCGCCGGCAGGCTGTACCACCAGGTCGGGTAGACGAAGACCAGCCCCTCCGCCCAGCGCAGGTGGGCGAGGTGCTCGGCGACCGCCGCCTCGTTCTCGCCCGGCGTGTGGTAGGCGATGCGGTCCTGAGCGCTCATCACCGGATCGAAGCCCAGCGCGTGGAGATCGAGCACGCGGACCTCGTGGCCGGCCCGCTGCAGCCCCTGGACCGCGCTGCGCTGCACGGCGTGGGCGAAGCTCTCGCGCACCGGGTGCGACAGGACCAGCAGCACCCGCATCAGAACCGATCCATGCTGACTTGAACGGCTTCCAGGAACTGGCGGCGTCTCTCATCGGTGGCGGTGTTCATGTCGTAGAGTGCCAGATAGCGGACCCGGGCGGACGGGGCCACGAACCAGCGCAGATAGCGCGTGACCAGCTTGCGCGGCGGGTCGCCCATGTACCAGGCCGCGAAGCGCGAGCGGCCGTAGGTCGAGACGCCGGCGACCTGGCGGATGTTCCGCAGGAGCGGCCGCACGCGCCTGGGGTCGTTGAGGTCGAACGCGACGCCCGGCAGGATCAGCCGGTCGAGGAAGCCCTTCAGCATGGCCGGGGCGCCGAAGCACCAGGTCGGGAACTGCACCACCAGCGCCTCGGCGCGCCGCAGCCGGTCGACATAGCTCTCCAGGCCGCGCTGGTTGCATTCGAGATCGTGGTAGCTGCGCCGCTCGGCCGGGCCGAGGACGGGGTCGAAACCCTCGGCATAGAGATCGCACAGATCGACCGAATGACCGGCCTTGGCGAGCCCGGCCAGCGCCACCGCGCGCAGGGCGCCGTGATAGCTTTCCGGTACGGGGTGGCAGTAGACGTAGAGGACCCGCATCGGTCAGGCGGCGGCGATCGCTTCGATCTCGACCTTGCAGGCCGACAGGGCCAGCGCCTTGACGATGATCAGCGTCGAGGCCGGGGGCGGGTCCGCGACCCAGGCGTCGCGCACGCGCATGTAGCCGTGGCGATACTCGGTCTCGGTCAGGAAGACGGTCAGCCGCACGATCTGCTCTCGGGCGAACCCGCCTGCGGCGAGGCAGGCCTCGATGTTGGCGAAAGCCTGCTCGGCCTGCGCCTCGATCTCCTGCGGTACCGACCCGTCAGGCCGCACGCCGAGCTGGCCGGAGACGAACAGCAGGCGCTCCGCGCCCGTCGCGGCGACCGCCTGATGATAGCGCCCGAACGGGGGGCGCACCTCCGGCGGAGATAGGTGCTCGAGGCGCATCGCGCGTTCCGTCCTGGCTTGTTCCTTGCGGAACCTCATGCCATGTCCATTCCGCTCAGGGAACGTCCACCGGAGGGAACCAGTGGTGCTGCGGCTGCCGGGCCGGTGGGAGGATCTCACGAGCCCCGAGTTCCGCGCGCTCGACCCCGAGGCGACGGTCGCCGTCCTGCCGGTCGGTGCCATCGAGCAGCACGGGCCGCATCTGCCGGTCGCGGTCGACACCTGTCTGATCGACGCGGTCGTGCGACGTGCGCTCGAGCGGCTGCCCGACGGCACGCCCGTGCTGGTCCTGCCGACCAGCCCGGTCGGCAAGAGCAACGAGCATGTCGACTTTCCCGGGACGCTGACCGTTTCGGCCGAGACCCTGGGTCGGCTCTGGTGCGAGCTCGGGGCGTCGGTGCGGCGGGCAGGCCTGCGCAAGCTCCTCCTGTTCAACGGCCATGGCGGCCAGCCGCAGGTGATGCAGATCGTGGCGCGCGAGCTGCGCATCGACCACGGCATGCTCGCCGTCGCCGCCAACTGGTTCTCCTGGGGCCTGCCCGAGGGGCTGTTCGCGCCGGCCGAGATCCGCCACGGCATCCATGCCGGTGCCGTCGAGACCTCGATGATGCTCGCCGTCCGGCCCGACCTCGTCGACATGGCCGCCGCCGCGGACTTCGTGCCGGTCACCGTCGCCGACGATCTCGACTATCCGCGGCTGCGCACGCTCGGTGCCTCGGGTCTCGGCTGGAAGACCCAGGACCTGCATGGCGAGGGTGCCTGCGGCGATGCCACGGCCGCCACCGCGGAGGCCGGCCGGGCGGTGCTCGACCACGCCGCGGGGTGCCTGGCCGAGCTGCTGCAGGAGCTGGTCCGTTTTCCATTGGCGCGATTGCGCGAGCGGCGCAATGACTGACGAGTAGCCTTGCGGGGAGGAGTTGCCATGATCGAAGCGGTTTCGACGGCGCGCGTCGTATGGCTCGCGCTTGCCTGCGTCTCGGCGGCACTTCCGGCCGCGGCCGAGACGTCGTTGGCGGACGCCTATGCGGTGATCGCGAGCAAGAAGAAGGTCGACCTGACCCATACCTTCGGCGTTAACACTCCCGTGTGGGCAGGCTTCGGCCAAGCCACCATGACCGCCGCCGCCGACCCGACCACGCACACCCCCTACACGATCGAGAAGGAGGGCTTCCGCACCACCTTCTACTCGATGGTCGGCCAGTACGGCACGCACATCGACCCGCCGGCGCACTTCGACCCGAGCGGCCAGACCATGGACCAGATCCCGCTCGACCAGATGATCATGCCGCTGGTGGTGCTCGACGACACGCCCTATCAGGCGGCCGATCCCGCGCACGCCTTCAGCCTGGCCGACCTGCAGGCCTGGGAGAAGGAGCATGGCCCCGTGCCCAAGGGCTCCTTCGCCGCATTGCGCACCGACATGTCCAAGGACTGGACCGCCGATCCGGCCAACTTCAAGCGCCAGCCGTTCCCCGCTTGGTCGTTCGATGTCGTCAGGACCTTGTTCGAGCAACGCGGCGTCGTGGCCATCGGCCACGAGTCGCTCGACACCGACATCACGGCTGCCATGGACTCCGAGACCTGGCTCCTGCGCAACGGCCACTACCAGATCGAGGTCATGGCCAATCTCGACCAGGTCCCCGCCACCGGTGCCGTCATCGTCGTCACCTGGCCCAAGGTCGAGAACGGCTTCGGCTTCCCCGCCCGGGCGTTCGCTATCCTGCCGTGAGCTCGGATCAATCGTTCTCGTACAGGAACCGCCGGTCGTGGCTCTCGTCGTAGGCCGGGTTGTCCCAGCCGATCATCTTGCCGGGATTGAGCAGGCCCAAGGGGTCGGCCTCGCGCTTGAACGCCAGCTGGGCCCGGTCGACCTTCTTCATCCCCCCGCCTTCCAGCGTGTACTCGTGCGGGTTGAAGATCGGGCAGCCGGCCTCGTTGTGGCGGTCGATGATCGCCCGCAGGCGCTCGTCGCTGGTGTAGCGGACGAGCTGCAGGCCGAAGCAGGCGATCTCGCCGCCGAAGCGCACGAACTCGAGATGCAGCGGCACCTCGTCGCCGAACTCGCCGGCCATCTGGGCGACCTTCTCCAGGTGCCGCGGCGGCGGGAACAGGGTCTGCAGGTAGGTGATCGTCCGGTCGTGCTTGAGCGCGTGCAGCGTGGTGTGGTTCCAGCTGTACTCGAACAGCGGCTGGGCCAAAGGCGGCACCTCGTCGAGGTGGCCGCGATGCGCGATCCGCGCCGGCCAGGCCGAGAGCGCCTCCTCGACGGCATCCAGGGCGAAGTCCGCCACCATCAGGATCAGCGCGTGCTCGCCGGCCTGGAGCCGGTCCGGGAACAGCCAGTCGTACGCGACGGGCGCGGCGATCACCGAGACCAGCTTCTTCAGGATGGCGTCGTGGC
>JBFWWD010000219.1:0-10066 GCA_050246385.1 Geminicoccaceae bacterium | reverse complement strand
GCCGAGGAAGAGGCCGCCGCCTAGCGCAAGGCCGACGAGGAGCAGCGCCGCCGCAGCGAGGTCGAAGCGCGCCGCAAGGCCGAGGAGCTGGCGGCGAAGCTGCTGGCCGAGGAAGAGCGCAAGCAGAAGGAGCGTGAGGCCCGTGGTGCTGCGGCTCCGGCCGCTCGTCCACGGCCGGGCGTGGCCGAGGCACCGGCCGCTCCGACCGACGGCGTGCGTCGTCCCGGCCCGCGCGAGCTGCAGGAGGAGAGCAGCGACGATCGCCGCCGCGCGCGCGGCGGCAAGGTCGAGAAGCGTCCGGCGCCGCGCCGGACGGATCGCGACACCGCCGTGCCGAAGCGTCTGGACCGTCTCGTGCTCGGTGGCGATGCCGAGCTGGTCGAGCGGCGAGGCCCCAGCCTTGCCGCACTCCGCCGCCAGCGCGAGCGCGAGCGGCGTCAATCCATGGGCTCTTCGGAGCTCGTTGTCCGTGAGGTCGTCCTGCCCGAGAGCATCACAGTCCAGGATCTGGCCGCGCGCATGGCCGTGCGCGGCGCCGAGGTCGTCAAGGTGCTGATGAAGAACGGCATCCTGGCGACGATCAACCAGACGCTCGATCCCGACACGGCCGAGCTGGTCGTGTCCGAGTTCGGGCACAGGGTGCGACGCGTCAGCGAGGCGGATGTCGAGGAGGGCCTCGAGGGCACCGCGGACGTCGAGGAGAATCTGCAGCCGCGCTCGCCGATCGTCACGGTCATGGGCCATGTCGACCACGGCAAGACCTCGCTGCTCGACGCGCTGCGCTCGACCGATGTCGCCGCCAGGGAGGCGGGCGGCATCACGCAGCACATCGGCGCCTATCAGGTCGACATCGGCTCCGGCCGTCCGGTGACCTTCATCGACACTCCGGGCCACGCCGCCTTCACGGCGATGCGCGCACGCGGCGCCTCGGTGACCGACATCGTCATCCTGGTGGTGGCCGCGGACGACGGCGTGATGCCCCAGACGGTCGAGGCGATCAGCCACGCCAAGGCGGCCGGCGTGCCGATGGTGGTGGCGATCAACAAGATCGACCGGCCGGACGCCAATCCGGACCGCGTCAAGCAGGAGCTGCTCACGCACGACGTCGTGCTCGAGGACTTCGGTGGCGACGTGCTCGGCATCCCGGTCAGCGCCATCAAGCACACCAATCTCGACAAGCTGATCGAGGCCGTGCAGCTGCAGGCCGAACTGCTCGACCTGCGGGCCAATCCCGACCGCGAGGCGCACGGTACGATCATCGAGGCCAAGCTCGACCGCGGTCGTGGCGTGGTCGCGACGGTGCTCGTCCAGCGCGGCACGCTCAAGGTCGGCGACATCGTCGTCGCCGGTGCGCAGTGGGGCCGTGTGCGCGCGCTCCTCGACGATCGCGGCCAGACGGTGGAATCGGCCGGCCCGTCGACGCCGGTCGAGATCCTCGGTCTCGACGGCGTCCCCGAGCCGGGCGACCTGCTGGCGGCGGTCGAGAACGAGAAGCGGGCCCGCGAGATCACCGAATACCGGCAGCGCAAGCGGCGCGACCAGGCCCAGGTGATCGCCACCGGTGCGCGCGGCACGCTGGAGGACATGTTCTCCCAGCTCCGTTCCGGCGAGACCGGCGAATTGCCGCTCGTGGTCAAGTCGGACGTGCACGGCTCGCTCGAGGCGATCACGGCCGGTCTCGACAAGATCAGCACGGACGAGGTCAAGGTGCGGATCCTGTTCGGCGGCGTGGGCGCCATCACCGAATCGGACGTCACCCTGGCGGCGGCGTCCAAGGCGGCGATCCTCGGCTTCAACGTCCGTGCCAATGCGCAGGCGCGCGAGATGGCCCGCCGCGACGGGGTCGAGGTCCGCTACTACTCGATCATCTACGAGCTGCTCGACGAGGTGAAAGGCCTCCTGTCCGGCATGCTCAAGCCGGAATCGCGCGAGACGATCCTCGGCCATGCGGAGATCCGCGAGATCTTCAACGTGCCCAAGATCGGCAGGATCGCCGGCTGCATGGTCGTGGACGGGCTGTTCCGCCGCAACTCCAAGGTGCGCCTGCTGCGCGACAACGTGGTCATCTACGACGGCGTCCTGGGTTCGCTGCGGCGCTTCAAGGACGATGTGCGCGAGGTCAAGGAGGGCTTCGAGTGCGGCATGTCGATCGAGAACTACGGCGACATCCGTCAGGGTGACGTGATCGAGGCCTACGAGATCGAGGAGGTCGCGCGCTCGCTGTGACCGATCTCCGCCGCCCCGATCCGATCTCGGGGTCCTGCTGCCGGGTGGCCAGTCGATGGTGAACCGCGGCGAATACGCGCCTTCGCAGCGCCAGCTGCGCGTGGCCGAGCAGATGCGTCATCTGCTCGCCGAGCAGCTGTTGCGCGGCGATCTGCGCGATCCGCGTCTGGCGGGCCGGAGCCTGACCGTGGCCGAGGTGCGGGTCAGCCGCGACCTAAAGAGCGCCACCGTGTTCACGACCGAGCTCGGCGGCGAGCTGAGCCGCGAGGTGGCGGCGGCGCTGCAGCAGGCCTCGTCCTATCTCGGCGGCTGGCTCGCGCGGCAGATGCATCTGAAGTATGCGCCGCGCCTGCACTTCGTGGCCGACGAGACCTTCGCGCACGCCGCCAGGATCGACCGACTGCTCCACGATGCGCATCGGGCCACGCCGAGCCACGAGGAGGACGCGGATGGGCCGACGTAAGTCTGCCGGCCGCCCGATCAACGGCTGGCTCGTGGTCGACAAGGCGCCCGGTATGACCTCGACCCAGGTGGTCAACGAGATCAAGCGGGTGACCCAGGCCCAGAAGGTCGGGCATGGCGGGACCCTCGATCCGCTGGCGACGGGCATCCTGCCCATCGCCCTGGGCGAGGCGACCAAGACCGTCGCCTACATCATGGATGCCCGCAAGGGCTACGACTTCACCCTGCGCTTCGGCGAGGCGCGCGATACCGATGACGCGGCCGGCGTGGTCACCGCGACGAGCGAGCGGCGTCCGGCCGACGAGGAGATCCGGGCGGCTCTGCCCGGGTTCACCGGCCTAATCATGCAGGTGCCGCCGCGCTATGCGGCCGTGAAGGTGCAGGGCGAGCGCGCCTACGACCTCGCCCGGCGCGGCGAGACCGTCGAGCTGGCGCCGCGCGAGATCCGGATCGACGAGCTGGAGCTCGTCCGGCGGGTCGATGCCGACCACGCCGAGTTCCGCATGACCAGCGGCAAGGGCGCCTACGTCCGCGCGATCGCCCGTGATCTCGGCGAGGCTCTGGGCTGCCATGCCCATGTCTCGGCACTGCGGCGGACCGCGGTCGGCTCCTTCAACGCGAGCAACGCCGTCTCGCTCGATGCATTGGCACGGATCGTCGAGGACGACACCCTGCCTCAGGTTCTGGTTCCGATGACGACCGCGCTGGCCGGCATCCCGGCACTGGCCGTCACGGAACCGCAGGCGCTCAGGCTCCGGTCGGGCCAGCCGGTTCGCATCACACCCGCCCTGATGGGCGATGTGCTGATCGAGCCGGCGACCGTCCGGGCGATGCGGGCGGGCGAGCTCATCGCCCTGGCCCGTCTCGAGGGCATGGAGCTCAGCCCGGTGCGCGTCTTTCGACATGGCCCGATGCCGACCGGAAATCACGCATGAGCATCACTGCCGAACGCAAGCAGTCGATCATCACCGACTATGCCACCCACGAGGGCGACACTGGCTCGCCGGAGGTCCAGGTGGCGTTGTTGACGGATCGGATCGTCAGCCTGACCGAGCATTTGAAGGCGCATCAGAAGGACTTCGCGTCGCGCCGCGGCCTGCTGATGATGGTGGGTCAGCGCCGCCGCCTGCTCGACTATCTGCGGCGGACCCAAGAGCCGCGCTACCAGAAGCTGATCGAGCGGCTGGGCCTGCGGCGCTGACGAGGCGCGAGCCGAGTGCGCGGCGTGGGAGCGTGCGCCGGCGGCCGTGAGTTGTCGGGCGCGCTCCACACGCGGTGGGCCTGATTGCCGCCCGCCCAGAAAGGTAACGGAATGTTCAAGATCACACGTAAGGAAACCGACTGGGGCGGGCGCAAGCTGGTTCTGGAGACCGGGCGCATCGCGCGCCAGGCGGACGGAGCCGTGCTGGCGAGCCTCGGCGAGACCGTGGTGCTCGCCACCGCGGTCGCTGCCAGGAGCGTCAAGCCGGGGCAGAACTTCTTTCCGCTGACGGTCAACTACCAGGAAAAGGCGTTCGCGGCCGGCAAGATCCCGGGCGGCTTCTTCAAGCGCGAGGGTAGGCCGTCCGAGAAGGAGACCTTGACCTCGCGGCTGATCGACCGTCCGGTCCGGCCGCTGTTTCCCGAGCAGTTCAAGAACGAGACGCAGGTCGTCGTGACCGTGCTCGCGCATGACGGCGAGAACGATCCCGACATCCTGTCGATGGTCGCGGCCTCCGCGGCGCTGACGATCAGCGGTGTGCCGTTCCTCGGCCCGATCGCGGCCGCTCGCGTCGGCTACATGAACGGCGAGTTCATCCTCAACCCGGCGATCGAGCAGACGCGCAAGAGCGACCTCGATCTGGTGGTTGCCGGCACCCGCGACGCCGTGATGATGGTCGAATCGGAAGCCAAGGAGCTGACCGAGGAGATCATGCTGGCGGCCGTCGTCTTCGGCCACAAGCAGTTCCAGCCGGTGATCGACCTGATCATCGAGCTTGCCCAGGGGTGTGCCAAGGAGCCGTGGGCGCTGGCCGAGGCCGATCATGGCGAGTTGAAGACCGCCATGCGCACCGAGCTGGCGGCCGATCTGCAGGTCGCCTACTCCGAGCCCCTCAAGCAGGCGCGCCACGAGAAGGTCGACGCGATCCGCGCGCGGGCGATCGAGCTCTTCTGCGCCGAGGATACCAGCCGCACCGTGCTGGTCGGCGAGCTGTTCGAGTCGCTCGAGGCCGACGTGGTCCGCGGCCAGATCCTCGATAGCGGTCGGCGCATCGACGGCCGCGATGTGCGAACCGTCCGGCCGATCGAAGCGGTCGTCGGCGTGCTGCCGCGCGTCCACGGCTCGGCCCTGTTCACGCGCGGCGAGACCCAGGCGCTGTGCGTCGCGACCCTGGGCACCGGCCAGGACGAGCAGCTGATCGACGCGCTCGAGGGGGACATCCGCGAGCACTACATGCTGCACTACAACTTCCCGCCCTATTCGGTGGGCGAGACCGGCCGCATGGGCTCGCCGGGCCGTCGCGAGGTGGGCCACGGCAAGCTCGCCTGGCGCGCGACGCGACCGCTGCTGCCGGCCAAGGATCAGTTTCCCTACACGATCCGGGTCGTCTCGGAGATCACCGAGAGCAACGGCTCCTCGTCGATGGCGACGGTGTGCGGCACGTCGCTGGCGCTCATGGATGCCGGTGTGCCCTTGCCGCGGTCCGTCGCGGGCATCGCCATGGGCCTGATCAAGGAAGGGGAGCGTTACGCGGTCCTCTCCGACATCCTGGGCGACGAGGACCATCTCGGCGACATGGACTTCAAGGTCGCCGGCACCGAGATCGGCGTCACCTCGCTGCAGATGGACATCAAGATCGCGGGCATCACGCCCGAGATCATGGAGACCGCGCTCAAGCAGGCGCGCGAGGGCCGCATCCACATCCTGGGCGAGATGGCCAAGGCCCTGGGCATGCCACGGCCCGAGATGCGCGAGACGGTGCCGCGCGTGACCACGATCCAGATCCCGACCGACAAGATCGGGGCGGTGATCGGTGGCGGCGGCAAGACCATCCGCGAGATCACCGAGCGGACCGGCACCAAGATCGACATCCAGGACGACGGCACGGTCAAGATCGCCTCGACCGATGCCCTGGCGAGCCAGCGCGCCGTGGACTGGATCCGCGGCCTGACGGCGAGCCCGGAGGTGGGCACGATCTACGACGGCCGGGTGGCGCGGATCGTCGATTTCGGCGCGTTCGTGAACATCCTCGGGAACATTGACGGCCTGTGCCACATTTCCGAGATCAGCAACGAGCGCGTCGGCAAGGTCAGCGATGTCCTCAAGGAAGGGGACATGGTCAAGGTCAAGGTCCTGGCGATCGACGACCGTGGCAAGATCAAGCTGAGCATGCGCGCTGTCGACCAGGTCACGGGCGAGCCGCTCGAGGTCCAGCCGCGGCCGCCGCGGCCTCCACGCGAGGGGGACGGTGATCGGGGGGAGCGCCGCGAGGGCGGATTTCGCCGCCGGCGAGGCGGCGAATAGCCTGCTGTTCGGGGAGGATGCCGTGCCGCTGGCCTCGGCCGGCGGCACGGGGCGAAGGAGCGAAGCGATGAGCGTCGTGCAGCCCATGGTGATCTCGGGCCTCGAGGTCTGGCCTCTGATCGAGGGCGGCAAGGGCGTCGCGGTGAGCAGCGGCCGTTCCGCCGGCGCCTGGGCGGGGGCCGGCGGTGTCGGCACGTTCTCCGGCGTCAACGCGGACGTGCTTGACGATCATGGCGAGTACGTCCCGCTCGTGTTCCGGGGCCGCGACCGGCTCGAGCGCCACGAGGAGCTGATCGCCTACTCGATCAAGGGCGGCATCAGCCAGGCTCGGATCGCGCACGAGATGCGGCAGGGCGAGGGCCGCGTTCACATGAACGTCCTGTGGGAGATGGGCTCGTGCGAGCGTGTCCTGCAGGGTGTTCTGGACGGGGCCAAGGGGCTGATCCACGGTGTCACCTGCGGCGCCGGCATGCCCTACCGACTCGCGGAGATCTGCGCCCGCTACGGCGTCCACTACTACCCGATCGTGTCCTCGGGACGCGCCTTCAACGCCCTGTGGAAGCGTGCCTACCACAAGTTCCAGGACTGGCTGGGTGCGGTCGTCTACGAGGATCCGTGGCTGGCGGGCGGTCACAACGGACTGTCCAACAACGAGGATCCGCGGGCGGCGGAATCGCCCTTCCCCCGCGTTCTCGAGCTACGCCGGCTGATGCGGACGGTCGGTCTCGACCACGTTCCGATCGTCATGGCGGGCGGCGTGTGGCATCTCAAGGACTGGAAGGACTGGATCGGCAATCCCGATCTCGGCCCGGTCGCGTTCCAGTTCGGTACCCGACCGCTGCTCACCCGCGAGAGCCCGATTCCCGAGAGCTGGAAGAAGCGCCTGCTCGACCTGTTGCCGGGGGACGTCCTGCTGCATCGGTTCAGCCCGACCGGCTTCTACTCGTCCGCGGTGCAGAATCGTTTCCTCGACGAGCTCGTCGCGCGCTCGGACCGGCAGGTGGAGTTCTCGGAGAGCTCGGATCCCGCCAATGGTCGCGAGAGCTTCTTCGCCTACGGCCGCTCGGGGCACGGCGTCTATCTGACCAGCGACGACGAGGCCCGGGTACGTGCCTGGCTCGCCGAGGGCTATACCCAGCCGATGCGCACTCCGGACCAGACGTTGGTGTTCGTCGCTCCGAGCCGGGCGCGCGAGATCCGTCGCGACCAGGCCGACTGCATGGGCTGTCTCAGCCATTGCCGGTTCAGCAACTGGACCGACCATGGCGACCACACGACCGGCAAGCTCGCGGACCCGCGGTCGTTCTGCATTCAGAAGACGCTGCAGGAGATCGCGCACGGGCGAGGTGCGCCGATCGACGACCAACTGATGTTTGCCGGCCACAATGTCTATCGCTTCCGCGAAGATCCCTTCTACGCCAACGGGTTCGTGCCGACCGTAAAGCAACTGGTGCGTCGCATTCTCACGGGTCTCTGAAGTCCGGGTGCTTGACCCCAAGCCGAAAGTGGACCAAATCGGTGCTGTATGCCGTAAACCTTGTGGCCCAGACTATCCGAGCCTGAGTATGTCGAACCGTTCCAATCTGTCCGTCATCCGCCGCCTCAAGGACAGCGGCCTGAGGCCGACCCGCCAGCGGGTCGCCTTGGCCAAGCTGCTGCTGGAGAACGGGCATCGGCACGTCACCGCCGAGGAACTGTTCCAGGAGGCCCGCACCGCCGGCATCCCGGTATCGCTCGCCACCGTCTACAACACGCTGCACCAGTTCACCGCGGCGGGTCTGATGATCGAGGTCGTCGCCGGCAGCGGCCAGAGCTACTTCGACACCAACCCGACCTCGCACTACCATTATTTCGACAAGTCGACCGGCGAGATCATCGACGTGCCGGAGAGCGCGATTCAGTTCACGCTCCTGCCGGAGCCGCCGCCCGGCAAGGTGATCGACCGCATCGACGTGGTGGTGCGCATCCGCAGCGCCGGCTGACGGCCGGGCTCAGTCGCCCGTCCCCGCGCCCCAGATCGTCTCCCGCGGCAGCCAGCCGCGCTCGTCCCCGACCTCGACGCGGCACCAGCCGCCGTCGCATTCGTCGAGCCTCGCGACCACGCCCGGCTCCAATCGCGCCACGACGCGGCCGTCCGACGCCGCGGAGCGGCGGAGATCCTGAATGCCCGAGCCGGTCACGATCACCGTCCGCTGCACCGACAACAGGCTCGAGTGCACCCAGCCGGTTTCGCCGTCCGGGTCGACGATCCTGCGCCATACATCCGATTCCTCGACGATCTCGACCGGAAGTCCGCGCCGCATGTAGAGCCAGCGGATCGGGTGATCCGTCGTCGGGCCGGTCCGGACATTGACCTCCGCGGACGCCAGCGATGCGAAGCGGGGCAGCGGCAACCCGCTCGGTCCGACGCTGCGCGCCGCGCTCTCCTGTCCCGCCGCCACGGACGAGAAGACCACGGTCAGCAACATGACCAGACGTCCGAGAGCAGAATACGGAAAAATCACGAAAAGTGTTCCCCCTGGCTGGACAAGCATCTGCCTATACAAGCGGCCAGCCACTGTTTGAAGCCTCTCGCTGTCGCGACCACGGTTTGAGCCGCCGATTGCTTTCTGCTAGTGGCTCCGCTCACGTCCAGCCCCGCAGGAGGCTCCTCATGCCACGCACCCGCCCGGCCGTCATCGTCACCCGCAAGCTGCCGGACGTGATCGAGACGCGCATGATGGAGCTGTTCGACTCCCGCCTGAACACCGGCGACCAGCCGATGGCGAAGGCTGCGCTGATCGAGGCCGTGAGGAGCTGCGATGTGCTCGTCCCGACGGTCACCGACCGGATCGACAGCTCGATCCTGGCTCATGCCGGCGAGCGGCTGCGCCTGATCGCGAACTATGGCACGGGCGTGGACAATATCGACGTCGAGGCGGCCTACAATCGCGGGATCACGGTGACCAACACGCCGGACGTCCTGACCGAGGACACCGCCGACATGACCATGGCGCTGATCCTGGCCGTATCGCGGCGGCTGGCCGAGGGCGAGCGGCTGGCCCGCTCCGGCGAGTGGGCCGGCTGGAGTCCGACCTCGATGCTCGGGCATCGGATCTGGGGCAAGCGGCTCGGCATCGTCGGCATGGGCCGCATCGGCAGCGCCGTGGCGCGGCGCGCCAGCGGCTTCGGCCTTTCGGTCCACTACCACAATCGCCGCCGAGTCCATGCGAGCGTGGAGCAGGACCTCGAGGCCACCTATTGGGAGAGCCTGGACCAGATGCTGGCGCGGATGGACGTGATCAGCGTCAACTGCCCGCATACGCCCGCCACCTTCCATCTGCTCTCCGCCCGCAGGCTGGCGCTGCTGCAGCCGCAGACGATCATCGTCAACACGAGCCGCGGCGAGGTGGTCGACGAGCAGGCGCTGACCCGGTTGCTGCGCGAGCGCAAGATCGCGGGGGCCGGGCTCGACGTGTTCGAGCACGAGCCGGCGATCAATCCCAAGCTGCGTCAGCTCGACAATGTCGTGCTGCTGCCGCACATGGGCTCCGCCACCATCGAGGGCCGGATCGACATGGGCGAGAAGGTGATCATCAACATCAAGACCTTCAGCGACGGTCACCGCCCGCCGGACCGCGTGTTGCCAAGCATGGTCTGATGCCGCTTCAGCGCGGCAGATTGCGGCCGAAGAAGTCCTTGGTCTCGCTGTTGTCCGGGTGGCCGTTCTTGTAGCAGGTCTTGCTGCGGCGATCGCAGACCACCTTGTTGCTGACCCGGTAGATCCGGTTGGTTCCTGCCTCGTCCCGGATGCGGTCGACCTCGCGCGCGGCGCCCCGGCCGAACACGTCGCGGGTCTCGCTCGCGTCGATGTCGCGGCCGCGGTAGCAGGTC
>JBFWWD010000218.1:0-10091 GCA_050246385.1 Geminicoccaceae bacterium | reverse complement strand
CGGCATCGATGCTCACGGCGCTGAGCTCGCCGACCTCGGCCCCGTTCTGATTGACGAAGGCCACGTTGGTCGGGCTGGCGAACTGGCTGACGCCTTCGACGCTGCCGATCTCGCCGAAATCGAAGGCGAGCGTGCTCGGGTCGGCACCGTCGGCTGCAGCCCATTGTACGTCCACCGGCGCATTCGGCATACCCGACAGCACCGGAGTCAGGGACGCGGCGGCCAGCGAGCCGTCGCCGTTGAATGAGAGCGTTCCACTCGCCAGGAGACCGTTCGGATGCACGGCCGGGTCGATGTCGGCGACGGCCGCCGACACCTCGACGATCCATTGGTTCGCGGTGCCGGCACGCAGGAACGAAAGCGTGAGATCGTGCGAGCGACCGAGGCTGTCATAGACCTGGACGTCGCGGGTGACCGTCGGCTGCACGCCGGCCGTACCGCCCGAAGCGGACCAGGCGGCGAGGTCGCCTGCCGCCAACGGGCCGGCATAGGGAGTCGCATCCGCGTCGAGGTTGGCGCCGATCTCCACGTTGGTGGTCGCGGCGGCCAGCCCGTTGATGCTGCGGATGTTGACGTTCTCGAGGGTGTTGACGTCGACGATCTGCTCATTCGCGTCGAGCGCCCAGCCCTGGAGATATTGCCCCGAGGTGGTGCGCAGATCACCTTGATAGTCGGGCGTGAACGAGCCGGCTCGGGTGTAGAGCTGCTCGCCCTGACCATCCGGCGGTGCGGTCACCACGAAGAAGCCGGCTCCCGAGATAGCGACGTCGGTCGGCGAGGCGCTGCTCTGGATCAGCCCCTGCGTCGCCACGGTGTAGAAGCTCTGCGCGCGCACGCCGCCCGGGCTGTAGCTGCTGCTGCCCCGGCTGCGCGTGACCAGGTTCTCAAACTGCGCCTTCGCGCCCTTATAGGCGGTGGTGCTCACGTTGGCGATGTTGTCGGAGATCATGCCCATCGCGCGGCTCTGCGCGTTGAGGCCCGACACACCGGAGAACAGCGAACCGAACAGGCTCATGGCCGTGCTTCCCCTAGGATGTTGGCAGAGCGACTCACGCCGCAGCCGGCGCATGCACCGCCCGGACATCGTTGAGCGAGACCTTGGCGCCGGCGACGATCAGGGAGATCGCCCCGGCATCGGGCTCGATCGCCTCCACGGTGCCGGCGAGATACTGCTCGACCGCAATGGCCGTGCCGTCGGCTTCGACGGCGTCGAGCTGGATGCGATAGGTGCCCGGGGCCGCGCGCTGGCCCGCACCGTCGAGCCCGTCCCAGGTTAGGGTATTCTCTCCTGCAGCGGTGGTGCCGGCCAGGGTACGCACGATCCGGCCGCTTGTATCGACGACGGTTGCCGTCACGTGGGTCGCGGGCTCGGGCAGCCGATAGCGGATCGTCGCATCGCCCGTGGTCCCGAGACCAACGCGGTCGGTG
This sequence comes from Geminicoccaceae bacterium, assembly GCA_050246385.1. GTDB lineage: Bacteria > Pseudomonadota > Alphaproteobacteria > Geminicoccales > Geminicoccaceae > Benzoatithermus. The sequence continues at coordinate 8,663 of JBFWWD010000218.1, read as the reverse complement.
CCGACGACGGCGTCGCGGCCCAGCATGCTCAAGGCCGAAGTCGTGCCGCTGGCCTGAATCAGCTCGCCGAGCTCCTTCAGCCTGTCGTTGCTCTTGATCGCCTGCTCGACCGACGCGAACTGGACCAGCTGCGAGGTGAACGCATTGGTGTCCATCGGTGCCACCGGGTCCTGGTTGCGCAGCTGCGTCGTGAGCAGCTTCAGGAAATTGTCGAAGTTGGCGGCGAGGCTCTGGCCCGAGCCCCGTACCGTGTCGGCGCCACTGCCGGTCACCGCGCTCACGGCCATCCACGTCTCCTTCGCGTGCTGTCGTCGATCATCTCACACCCGCAGGTCGAGCAGTCCCCGGGGGCTCGTGAACGGACGAGCCGGGGCGGCGAGACCGCCGCGGACCGACGCCCTCCGGCCACTCCGCTCGCCCCGCTCGAAACCTTGCTGGCCACCGGGCGAATCACGCAAGGTGAAGCCGAGGGCCCCCTGCTGGACCGTGAACCCGGCGGAGCCCAGCAGCTCGCCGACGGCGCGGGCGTCACGCTGCAGAAGCTGCAGCGTCTCCGGCCGGTCGACCGTGAAGATGGCGGAGGCGAGCCCGGCATCGTCCACGCGCAGGGCTACTTCGACCCGACCCAGGTCGGCCGGCTCGAGATCGATCCGCACACTGCTGCCGCCATCTTCCTGGGACAGGACGAGTCGGGCACTCACCACGCGTCCGCGGTGGTCCGCGCTCGGCAACGTGATCGAGGGGGTTGCGATCGGGCCCTGCGCCGCGGCGGATGGATCCGCAACGGGTGAGGAGCGCACAAGGGAAGGATTTAGGGTCGGCCCGCCATCGGGCAGCTGCGGCGGGACCGGCTCGGCGGCGCCACGATCCGCATGCTCCGTCTTCGGGTTGGGCGTGCGCAGTTGGACGAGCGCCTCGGACGAAGCGTCATGGGCCGTTTGCGGATTCGCCACCAGGCCGGCGCCGTCGTCCGCGCCGCCTGGTTCCGCCAACCGGCCTCCTGACCTCGTCTCGGGGCTGCGCTCCTCGCTTGCAGGCTTGGCAGCCTTGCTCAGCTCGAGCCAGCCGTCGGCGGCGTCGTTGCCTGCCTGCGCCTCGCCAGTGGATAGGCCCGCCGTCGGCTGAGCAAAGTCGAGGCTGGTCGGCTCGTCAGCCTCGACGCCCTCGAGCTGGACAGGAAGCCGCTCGGGCAGAGGAGCCAAGGCGGGCGCGGACTGCGCCTTCGCTGCAGGGACCTCGACCGGCACTTCCATGGAGTGGACGGATACCGCCATGGGCGATGCAGCTGGAGCAAGCGCGGCGGTAAGATCGGCTGCTTCCTGGTCGAAAGGCAGTAGTGGTGCGGCGGCGGCGGCCGGCACGGCCGGCGGTTGCAGGAGCGCAGCGAGCAGGGCGAGGAAGGGATCATCGCTGTCCGGGTCACCGGGCGGAGGCGTTGCCCCGTCGAGCGGGAGAGCCTGAACGAGCGGCTGAGCGGGCAGGACGTCCATGGCAGCCGTATGATGCAACCACCGTGCCACCGTCGAATGCCTCGGATTCAGGCGATCTGGCTCGGCGCCACCCGAACGCAGCACGGCAAAAGCTGCCCGGCCGGCAAAAGCTGCCGGGCCGAACCTGCCGCCTCAGTCCTCCCGGTAGACCCGCTCCCGACGCTCGTGGCGCTCCTGCGCCTCGATGCTGAGGGTCGCGATCGGCCGAGCCTCGAGCCGCCGGATCCCGATCGGCTCCTGCGTCTCCTCGCAATAGCCGTAGCTGCCGTCCTCGATGCGCTTGAGCGCCGAATCGATCTTGCTCAGCAGCTTGCGCTCGCGATCGCGGGTGCGCAGCTCGAAGCTGCGCTGGATCTCCGCCGACGCCCAGTCCGATTGATCGGGCAACCGCATATCCTCCTCGCGCAGCTGCTTCAGCGTGACGTCCGAGCCGCGCAGGATCTCGTCGCGCCAGGTCATCAGCTTGCGCCGGAAGTACTCGGTCTGACGGGCGTTCATGTAGGGCTCGTCCTCGGACGGCCGATAGTTGCCGGGAATTATGTCGGACACGGGCGCCGTATCGTCTGGCGTGGCTGACTCAAGGGTCATGTCGCACGTTCCACCATTGCCCGCCGGAAGGTCCGATCCGCCCTCGGCCATCCCGGCATCTCCCATCACGATGCGGCGCCACTTACCCCAGCCCATCGTGCGGGCGCAACCCGAACCTGCACCCTGGCCTAGGCCTAACCTCCTCTAAGGCTAGCGGATTCCTCACGCTGCGGCATGTCCGCCGCTCACGCGAACATGCAGTCTCGGCTGTCGCAGGCGGCACGACGCCGCAAGCGCAGCCGGTCGAAGTTGGCCGCAGCCGCGTCATAGAGGAGTATCGTCCCCGAGAGGGAGGTGCCGATCCCGGCGAGCTCCTTGACGACCTCGACCGCCTGCAGGGTCCCGAGCACCCCGGCGACCGGGCCCAGGACGCCAGCCTGGGCGCAGGAAGGCAGCGCTTCCTCGCCGGTCTCGGGATCAACGAAGCAGCGCAGGCAGGGATGAGGGCTGCCGAGGTGCGCCTTGTAGGTCGTGAGCTGCCCGTCCAGGCCCTGGACCGACGCGCTGACCAGCGTGCGGCCGAAGCTGCGACAAGCGTCGTGCACAGCCAGACGCGTGGCGAGATTGTCGCTGCCGTCCGCCACGAGGTCATAGCCGGCGACCAGCTCCGCGGCGTTCGCGGCACCCAGACGAAGCGTATGCGCCTCGAGCTCCACCAGGGGGTTCAGGCGGCGCAGTGTCTCCAACGCAGCCTCGGCCTTGGCCCGACCTTCGGCCTCGGTCGAGAACAGGATCTGGCGCTGCAGGTTCGAGGGATCGACCCGATCGTCGTCGACCACGCCGATTCGTCCGACACCGGCCGCGGCGAGGTAGAGGAGCAGCGGGCTGCCGAGACCGCCGGCGCCGATGACCAGGACGGAAGCCAACTTGAGCCGCGTCTGGCCCACGCCGCCCATCTCGGGCAGGACGATGTGCCGGGCGTAGCGCCGGATCTCCTCTTCGGTCAGGGGTTGGACTGCCATGCGCTCCTCGTTCCGGTAAAGGTCGATTAACCATATGGTCCTAACCTGCGCGCCCGTGGAGCCATGGCGGGGTTTGCGATGGGTGATCGGGCGCTGGTCGAGGTCTGCGCCGCGCTGGCGGAAGCGCGACGGCGCATCGCCGCCGGTCATGACGCGCAGCTCGCGCATCTGTCCAGTCAGCTCGCGGAGGTCGCCGCGGAGGCGACGCGAGCCGCTCCATCGACACTGATCGCCCTGCTCGACGAGCTCATGGGTTTCGTTGGGCAGCTGGAGCTGGAGCGAGCCGAGGCGGGGGCTCGGCTTGCCGCGTTCGAGCGCCACCGTCGGGCGCGGCGCTCCTATGGCGCCGGCTCGGCCGGCTCGTGACCGCCCTGGCACCCGAGCTGACGGCGCTGGGGCGCTCGCTCCTGGCCCTCGCTGCAGTGGTCGCGCTGGTGCTGGCGGCCCGACGGTTCACGTCGCGTTCCGCCGCCATGCGCATCGCTGGCGAGCCCCTGATCCTGGCGGCCTCGCTTCCCCTCGACGCACGCAACCGGCTCGTCGTGGTGCGCCGGGGGACGGACGAATTCGTGCTGGCGATCGGCGCCCAAGGCGTGGTTCCGCTCGAGCCGGCGCGAGCCGCGCTCGTTGAAAACGGCGATCCGGCCTGATGCGACGCCGTCTGTGGGCCATGCTCATCGCTGGCTCGGCCGGCCTATGGCTCGCCCTGATCGGCGCTGCCTCGGCACAGTCGATCAATCTCGACCTCGGCCAATCCGGCGGTAGCATCTCCGGTCAGATTCTGCGCCTGGTGCTGCTGATCACGATCCTGAGCCTCGCGCCGTCGATCCTCGTGCTCGCGACCTCGTTCACCCGGATCGTGATCGTGCTCTCCTTTCTGCGTACCGCGATCGGGCTGCAGCAGACCCCGCCCAACAGCGTCCTGGTCGGCCTTGCCCTGTTCCTCACCCTGTTCGTCATGGCTCCGACCCTGGAGCAGAGCTACCGCGACGGCATCGAGCCGCTTATCGCCGAGGAGATCGACGAGACGGCGGCGCTCGAGCGGGCCGGCGAGCCGCTGCGGACATTCATGCTGCGTCAGGTGCGCCCGGAGGACGCGGCCGTGCTGGCCGAGATCGCCAAACTCGAGCCCACCCCGACCGCAGCCGAAATGCCGTTCCGCATCCTCCTGCCGGCCTTCGTGCTGAGCGAGCTGCGCCGCGCGTTCGAGATCGGCTTCCTGATCTTCCTGCCGTTCCTGATCATCGACATGGTGGTCGCCTCGGTCCTGATGTCGATGGGCATGATGATGTTGCCGCCGGTCATGATCTCGCTGCCCTTCAAGCTGATCTTCTTCGTGCTCGTGGACGGCTGGGCGCTGGTGGCCGGCAGCCTCGTCCAGAGCTTTCACCCCGCCTGAGTCAGATCAGCCGACGCAGTCGAGCAGCGGCCCGAGCTGTCGAATGCGGCGCTCAATCACGTCCGCGCGTCGCCTGATGTAGGAGGTCGGCTTGGCGGGCGACCAGACCCGCGGGTTCGGCAGGATCGCGGCGATCAGGGCCGCCTGCCGGCGCGTGAGGTCCTTTGCCGGGCGGCCGAAATAGTGCCGGGCGGCCGCCTCGGCGCCATAGAGGCCCGGTCCGGTCTCAGCGACGTTGAGATAGACCTCCATGATCCGCCGCTTGCCCCACAACAGCTCGAGCTGCGGCGTCAACGCCGCCTCGAGCAGCTTGCGCACGGGATCGCGCCCCGGCCAGAGCAGCACGTTCTTGGTGGTCTGCTGGGTGATGGTGCTGGCGCCGCGCGTCGAACGGCCCGCGAGCGCTCGATCGATCTGGCCGCCGATCTCGCGCCAGTCGAACCCGAAATGCTCGCAGAAACGATTGTCCTCGGACGCGATCACCGCCTGCGCCAGCCGCGGCGAGATCTCCTCGAGTGGGCGCCAGCTCTTCTCCAGGCTCTCGCCCTCGGCCAGACGGACCAGCATCAGCAGCGTCACCGGTGGCGGGACGAAGCGATAGACCAGGATCAGCGCCGTCGGCGACAGCGCCAGGAACAGCAGCACCCGCAGCACGCGCCGCCGGTTCAGCCATCCAGGCAGGAAACGCAGGCGTGCCGGACGGGCGCTCGCGGGCAAGGGAGTCCTCGACTGACCGGCCGGTCCGGATCGGCGCCGGCCGGCCGTCGCTATGCCGCGAGATCCTTGTGCTTGTCGACGATCGACTGCGCCAGCCGGTCCGGCACCTCCTGCAGATGGTCGAAGGACCACTCGAAAAATCCCGTGCCCTGACTCAAGGAGCGCAGCGTGACGATCAGATCGTGCATCTCGCCTTGCGGGATCTGTGCGCTGATCTCGTCCCAGCCGTTCCAGTCGCGCTTGGCCTCGTAGCCCATGATCTGCCCGCGCTTGCCGGTGACGAGCTGCAATGCCTTCGAGGTATAGTCGGACGGCACGGAGACGGTCACGCTGAGCACCGGCTCGAGCAGGACAGGCTCGCACTGCGGCAGCCCGTCCTTGAGCGCCTGCGCCGTGGCGAGCTTGAACGAGAGCTCGTTGCTGTCGACGGTATGGAACTGGCCGTCGTGCAGCGTGACCGCGACGTCGACCACCGGAAAGCCCAGCGGGCCCTTCGCCAGATGCTCGCGCGCGCCGGCCTCGACCGCGGGGATGAACTGCCGCGGGACGGCGCCGCCGACCACCTTGTTCTCGAACTGGAAACCTTCGCCGCGCGGCTGCGGCCTGATCTCCAGCTTGACGTCGCCGAACTGGCCGTGACCGCCCGACTGCTTCTTGTGCCGTCCGTGGGCATGGGCTGCCTTGCGAATGGTCTCGCGATAGGGCGTTCGCGGCAGATGTGGCGAGACCTCGACATTGTACTTGTTCTTCAGGCGGTCGAGCGCCACGCGCAGATGCATCTCGCCCTGCCCCCAGAGCAGCGTCTGATGCATCTCCGGGTCGGTCTCGACCTGCAGGGCCGGATCCTCGTCGGTCAGCTTGGCGAATGCGCCCGAGAGCTTCACCTCGTCGTTGCGGTTTGCCGCCGTGACGGCAAAGGCGTACATTGGCCGGCTCGCCGGCGGCTGCGGTAGGCTCTCGCCGCCGGCGCTGCACAGCACTGCCCCGGTGCGCGCGCCGTCGAGGCGTGCCAGGCCCACGATCTCACCGGCCGACGCCGAGCCGACGTTCTGCTGCTGCCCGCCCGTGATCCGGTAGACGCCGCCGACGCGCATGTCGCCAAGCGTGGTGCCGTCCTTGACGTCGCCACGCCAGACCCGGACCAGCGACAGCTTGCCGGCATGCGGCAGATAATAGTTCTTGAGCACCTGGACGACGGCGCCGCCCTCGGGCGCGAGGCCGAGCTGGGCCGGCCGCACCTCGGGCTCGGGGACCTCCTGGGCCAGCGCCTCAAGCAGGCGCCGGATGCCCTTGTCCTGCTCGGCCACGCCCATGAACACCGGCACGACCTGATCGGCACCCAGACTCTTGCGCAGGTCGCGCAGGATCAGCTCCGTGGGCGGCTCCTGGTCGTCGAGCAGCAGCTCCATCAGATCGTCATCGAAGTCGGCCAGGGTCTCCAGCATCTCGCGTCGGGCCGCCTGCTCCCGCTCGAGATACTCGGCCGGAACCGGAATGACGTCCGAGGGCTGGCCTCGCCGGTAGGCGTGCGCCTCCTCGCTGACGAGATCGACATAGCCCAGCAGATCGTCGCCGCGGCCGATGGCGTATTGATGCGGCACGACCGGCCGCGTGCTGAGCTCCCGCAAGGTCTGCAGGATGTCGCGATAGCGGACTTCCGACCGGTCCATCTTGTTGACGAACACCAGATGCGGGATCGCGTTAGCGTCGAGGAACTGCAGGAGCGGGGCGACCACGATCAGCCGCTCGAGAACGGGCTCGACCACCACCACCGCAGCATCGCAACCGATGACCGCGGCATAGGCGTCCTGGACGAACTCGACCGAGCCCGGACAGTCGAGGAACGTGAAGTCGAGGCCGTGGCTGGCGACGCCGGCCACGCTGACCTCGGTGCTCATCTGGCGGGCCCGCGCCTCGGCGCTGCTGTCGCCGACCGTGGTGCCCTCGGCGACGCTGCCCTTGCGCCCGATCGCACCGCCGACGAACAGGATGCTCTCGAGCAGGGTGGTCTTGCCCGAGCCGCTGGCACCGACCAGAGCGACGTTCCGCGCCGTCGTCTTCACCCCCATGTCGCCTCCCAGGCTTGTCCTTCGGAGCGGACAGTGAGACTCCGCTCCCGACGACCATGTTCCCGGGGCGTCTTCGCCTTGGCAACAGGAAAACGACGGGGCGTGACCGCTCGGCAGCGGTCGGCGGACGAGACCGGCACGGCAATTTGCGCGATCGACCGTTGCGCTGGCCTGCGGGTTGATGGACAGTCGCTAGGACTCGGCTGCCGGGATCGGTAAGGTACGCTTGACGGGGCGTGATCCGGACGAGCAGCCGGACGCGAGGGGGAGGTCGGCATGCGGTGCGGGGACCTCGAGCGGTACCTTGAGGCTTACCTCGACGGGCGGCTGAGTCGTGGGCGGCGGACCGTGCTGCGACGTCATCTGGTGCTGTGCAGCGGCTGCCAAGCTCGGGTGGAGCGGTTGCGACAATTCGAGCGCGAGACGCAGGCCCGCTTCCGCGCGCTCGAGGAGCCGGTCTCGGTATGGGAGGGACTTGCCCTCGACCTGGTCGGCAGCCAGGAATCGGTTGGTGAGGGGCGGCTGCTCGCGCTGACGAGGCCAAGCGTCCCGCGCCCATTCGCTGCTCGGCCGCCCACACAATTCGAGCTGCCGCGACTATCCGACCGAAGCCCGCGTCCACGCATGCGGCCCAGCCGCGCCACGGCGTCCCGGGTCGCTGGCGTGGTCCTGATCGCCATGGCGCTGGGCGCCGTCTACGAGCTGGCGCGCGGCGAGCGCGACCCGGTGGCCGTCGCCAGCTGGGCGGCGAAGGCATATCTGGACCAGCAACGGACGGAGGCTCCCGATCTGGCCACCAGCGATGCGGACCGGGCCGACGCATGGCTCGCTTCCGAATTTGGCCGGTCAGTGCCGCCGGTCAACGCCCCGGTCGGATATCATCTCGTGGGCGTAAGCCGGGCCGGCCTGGAGGGCGCTCCCGGAGCGGCAGTCATCTACGCCAGCGACAGTCCCGCCGAAGCGGCCACCGTCATGCTGTTCGTCCGTCTCTCCGATGGCCCGAGAGCCGCGCCGGCCGATGTCGCGGTGGAGCAACCTCTGCGCGAGCTGAGCTGGGGAGCCGACGGGCTGGACTACGCCGTGGTGGGTCCGGTTGCCGAGGACCAGCTCCGGGGCTTCGCACCCTGACCCGTTCTGCTTCAGTAGCTCCGCACCATCCCGACGGGGTTCGCCTCGCCCCGAATCTCCGCGATCGATTCGCGGGCCTTGAGCGCCAGCAGGCGGGAGTCCGAGGCGAGCGACACGAAATCGAAGCCGAGCTCGTGCATGCGCCGGGCATAAGCGGGAGTGGCCGTGTGGATGCCCGCAAAGCGACCAGCGCGCTTGGCGGCGGCCACGATGCGTTCGATGGCCGAGACGACCTTGGGCTCGGTAGGATCCAGGACGGCCGGGCAGCCCAATGCGGCCCCGAGATCCGAGGGGCCGACATAGATGCCAT
>JBFWWD010000217.1:0-10185 GCA_050246385.1 Geminicoccaceae bacterium | reverse complement strand
CACATAAGTACGAGAAGGGCATCAATCGGATCGCGGCCGGCCGGCTGTTCACGATCGCGCAGGCTCTCGGGGTCGATGTGAGCTATTTCTTCGAGGGCATGGACAGCGACCGCACCTTCAAGCCGACTCCGCAGCAGCGGATGCTGCTCGAGCTGGCGCGCAACTTCATCTCGATGCCGAACCGCAAGCATCAGGAAGCCTTGTGCAATCTTGCTCGCGCTCTCTCCAATCCCGAGCTGGCGGTGGTCGGGCACAGCGAAGTCTGACCCCGCATCCCGGCCTGCGAGCTCAGCCGACCGCCTTGTTCGCCGGTACCGACCTTGGGCAACCCGCAGCGGGTTGAGCAAGGTCGATGCCGGCGCGCCCGCCGCGGTCGGTCGAGAGTAGGCCGCACCCGCTTGCCAGCGGCCCTCGCCCGTGCTGACTAGCGCGGCGTCGCTGGAAGATGGGGAGGACGGAATGAAGCTGCTGCGCTACGGCGCCAAGGGACGGGAGAACCCGGGCCTCCTCGATGGCGATGGTCGCATCCGCAGTCTCGTGGGGCAGGTGGATGATATCGCCGGTAACGTGCTGGGCCGCGATGGCCTGAGCCGAATTCGCGCGTTGGATCCGACCACTCTGCCCCTGGTTGACGGCAGGCCACGGCTCGGGCCTTGCGTCGGAGCGGTCGGCAAGTTCATCTGCATCGGGCTCAATTATGCTGACCATGCCGCCGAATCGGGCCTGAATGTCCCGCCGGAGCCGGTGATCTTCATGAAGGCGACAAGCGCGGTTTGTGGCCCGGACGATCCGGTCGAGATTCCACGTGGATCGGAGAAGACCGACTGGGAGGTCGAGCTCGGCGTGGTGATCGGCACTGCCGGGCGCTACATCGCCGAAAATGAGGCTTTCTCGCACATTGCCGGTTACTGCGTCGTCAACGACGTGTCCGAGCGCGCCTTCCAGGCCGAGCGAAGCGGGCAGTGGACCAAGGGCAAGAGCCACGACACCTTCGGTCCGATCGGGCCCTGGCTGGTCACGGCGGATGAAGTCTCCGACCCTCAGGATCTGCCGATGTGGCTGGAGGTGGACGGCCACCGCTATCAGGACGGCTCAACGCGGACGATGGTCTACAAGGTGCCCTTCCTGATCAGTTACCTCTCCCAGTTCATGAGCCTGCAACCGGGCGACATCATCTCGACCGGCACGCCGCCGGGAGTTGGCATGGGCCAGAAGCCGCCGCGCTATCTGCGACCCGGCCAGACCATGCGGCTCGGCATTCAGGGGCTCGGAGAGCAGACCCAGGTGACCATAGCCGCCTGAGCGAGCGAGCGGGCGGGTCGGTGCGCCCGCAGATTTCCGGTCTGTTGCCGCACCTGTCAGCGACGAGTGAGCTGCTTATTCGCCCCGGTACTGCCGCATGGCCTCCGCCTCCGGCAACGAGAAGCCGAACAGCACCTCGTAGCCGGTTGCTCCCGCCTGTCGGCCTATGAAGCGCTGACGGAACGCCTCGGTCACTCCCGCCCGGCGGGCGCCGCGTGGCACCTCGACTCGCGCGACATAGTCCTGGCGATCCAGCATGGAGCCGCCTGGCTCGCTTATCGCCACGAAATAAGGCAGCTCGACCAAGGTCTGGGTGAGCGCGGGTCCTGGTTGAACAACGACATCGATGGCGATCTCGACGACCAGGTCATCGCCGTCGCTCTGGCAGGCCCCGTCCACGTTCTCCATCGCCGCGCGATAGATCGTCTCTCCGTTCTCAGCCGTGTGTTCCTGATGCTCGAGCCCGCTGATGATCCCGACCTTTGGGCACAATGGGGCAGGTGGCGACGTACCGCCGCTGCAGGCGGAGAGGCCGAGGAGAAGACCACCTGCGACGATGCCGGCACCGAAGCGCCCTGTCATGCGGGCGAAGCCTTGGCGGTACCCTCGCCCGACACCCGGGCGCGTCTGCGGCCGCCGCAGCAACAACTATCGGCTCTGCGCATTTCCATCTCGCTCGTCAAAGGCGCCCTCTGCGCGGCCACGCGTTCGTCCATGCGATCTCGGCTCCCGCGCCGCTGCCGCATCGACCCGGCAGCACACTGGCAGCGGCGTACCGGGCGGCCTGGATCATGGCAAGGGCCGAGCGCGGCTTGAGGCGGTCGATCCGTTGCCTCTATGCCGCAGGGCCTTCCGACCCTACATTCGTCGGAATTGTCACGGGCGAGACCATGTTGGCAGCCGATCGCCAGGAGCGGAATCCGCTGGAGGAGCGGGCCATGCGCGGTCGACGCATGGCCGCGCTCGATCTCGGCACCAACAATTGCCGGTTGCTGGTGGCGGAACCCACAGGCGACGGCTTTCACGTCGTCGACAGCTTCTCCCGGATCGTGCGTCTGGGTGAGGGTCTTGCCGCAAGCGGTCGCCTCGGCGAGGAGGCCGTCCAGCGGACGCTCGCGGCTCTCAAGGTGTGTCGCCGGATCATGGACCGTCATCGCGTCGCCCGCATGCGTTGCGTGGCCACCGAGGCCTGCCGCCGGGCCGCCAACGGACAGGAATTCGTGCGCCTGGCGCGCCGGGCGGCTGGTATCGATCTCGAGGTGCTCGGGCACGAGGAGGAAGCGCGTCTGGCCATGCTCGGCTGTCTGCCCTTGATCGATCCCCAGGCGGAGCGCCTCCTGATGCTCGACATCGGCGGTGGCAGCACGGAGATCATGTGGGTGGATCGGCGCGAGCATCGACTTGGCCAGGAGCCGGGCCACACCCTGTCGATGCCTCTCGGCGTCGTCACGCTTTCCGAGACGTTCGCGGGTGCCGAGGCCGGTTCCTATGAGCGCATGGTGGCGCACGCGTCGGAACAGCTCGCCGCTCGCGATCGGTTTCCCGCCTCGGCTCTGGGTCAGAACGGGCCCGAGCTGCAGATGCTCGGCACGTCCGGGACGGTCACCACCCTCGCTGCGGTCCATCTCGGCCTGCGTCGCTACGATCGGCGGAAGGTCGACGGCCTTTCGCTGCCCTTCTCCGTGATCCACAGTGTCTCGCAGATGCTGCGGGAGCTCGACGAGGCCGGGCGCGCTGCCCATCCGTGCATCGGCCAGGATCGCGCCGACCTCGTGGTGGCCGGCTGCGCCATCCTGGAAGCCGTGCATCGCTGCTGGCCGGTCGAGCGGCTGCGGGTCGCCGATCGCGGCCTGCGCGAAGGCATCCTCAACGCCCTGCTGGGGCTGACGCTAGGCCCTGTCCTTCGGCGCGATGAGGCGGCGGCATGAGCGTCGACCGCCCGCTGAAGACCCGGCTGCGAACGGCACGCGGACGCAGCACCAGCTCGCAGCAGTGGCTGCGGCGGCAGCTGAACGACCCTTACGTACATCAGGCCAAGCAGCAGGGCTGGCGTGCTCGCTCGGTCTTCAAGCTGCAGGAGCTGGACGAGCGCTTCGGTCTGCTGCGTCGTGGCAGCCGAATCCTCGAGCTTGGCGCGGCGCCGGGCAGCTGGACCCAGTATGCGGTCCGACGCGGTGGTCGCGTGATAGCCGTGGACCTTGTCGCCATGGAGCCGATCGCCGGCGCCGAGCTGATTCAAGGCGACTTTCTCGAGCCTGAGGTTCAGGCGCGGTTGCGCGAGCGGCTCGGTGGTCCTGCCGACCTTGTGCTCAGCGACATGGCGGCTTCGACCACCGGACGGCGGGCAGTCGACCGTCTGCGCGCCGAGGCCCTGGGCGAGAGCGTGCTCGAGTTCGCAGGCGACGCGCTGGCGCCCGGCGGCAGCTGCCTGCTCAAGCTGATCAAGGGCGGCGAGGCCGCGCTGATGCCGCAGGCACAGGCGCTGTTCGGCACCAGTCGCATCGTGCGGCCGAAGGCCACCCGAGCGGAGTCCTCGGAGGTCTATCTGCTTGCTCGCGGCCTGCGTGTGCCGAGTGTGATCCCGGAGGAATGAGCTACGGGCAGCGCCGGTGGAGCTTGCCATTCAGGGATTGGGCCTTGAAGACCAGTTGGACGTCGAGCTGGGCCGCCTCGACGCAATAGCTGTCCATCTTGCGCTGCAGGTTGGTGTACTCGACCACGAAGACCGGTTTGTCCGCGCGCCTGAAAGGCAGGTAGTCGGCGCAGTCGCGATCTTCGAAGCAGCCCTCCGCGACCGCATAGTCGAAGCTGTCCACCAGATCCGCGGCGAGGTCACCGGTGTTCATCAGGCCGACAACCAGCCCGCGCTCGCGCGCCGCTTTCGCGACCATCCGATTGTAGGCCACCTGCTCGTTGGCGGTCAGGGGAAAGCCCGAGCGATGCCGGTAGCCGTCGAGGTTGCGCAGCAGCACCCCGTCGAAGCCCTTGTCCCGGCACAGGTCGAGACGTCGCGCCAACACCGGACCCAGCGCATCCAGCGCCCTGATGTCGAGCCACCGCTCAGCGGGCCAGCCGGCTAGCGGGGCGCCCACCAGACGCTTGTCGAAAGCGCCACTGTCCGGGCGCCAGTTCTCCCAGGCTCCGGCGTTGATGACGCAGACCGTGCGCACGCCGCGCGACTGCAGATCCTGAAGCCGTGTCGGCGAAGTCTCGACGGCCCCCAAGGCGACCATGGCCGCCTTGCGCGTCAGCTGGAACGGACTCGTCAGCTGGATGTCGAACGGACCGCGCACCGACGGCTTCCACGCCGCCCGCGCCTGCGCCTGCGCAGCCGCCAGCAGGATCACCAGAACCGCCGCAATGCCTCTGATCGTCAACTTCCCTCGCTCGATTCCCTGTCACGAACATCCGGCAGACGAGCCAGCATCAAGACAAGCTGCCAAAGATCCAAAGATACGGATGTGACAGGACGCACGCAACGGGGGCGCGTCGCACGCGCGCACCGGCGGGGGCGTTCAGCTGCGCCCGTAGCGGTCCTCGAGTCGGACAATGTCGCTCTCATCGAGCTTGTCGCCAACCTGGACCTCGACGAACTCCATCACCTCGTCGCCGGGATTCTCGATCCGATGGGCGGTCTCGAGAGGGATGAACACCGACTGATTGCGCGCAAGGTCGAAGGTCTCGTCGCCACGGGTGACGCGCGCCCGGCCTCGGACGACGGTCCAATGCTCCTCGCGATGGTGATGCAGCTGCAGCGAGAGGATCGCGCCCGGCTTGACGCTGATTCGCTTGACGGCGAAGCCGTCCCCGACATCGAGCACCTCCCATCGGCCCCATGGTCGCTCGTCGCTGTCGCCACGCTGGTATGTCACCACGGCCATCCCGCACTCCTCATCGGATCGGATCGATCGGACGCGTGTCATACCCGACGACAACGGGCAAGGGCGAACCACCCGGTCGATCCATGCCGGGCCCAGCGAAGATCGACCGCTACTGCAGAACCGCGCCCGGCGCGTAGCCGTAGATCTCGAACGTGGCGGCTAGCGGCGGGTTCTCTGCCGACGATCCTTCGCTTGCGGCGGCGACCGAAAGATCCATCCTGCGGACGATGAGCATCGGCTCGCGGGTTTCGACCGCGTAGAGAAAATCGCGAACCGTCGCCATGTCGCCACTCAGGCTCAGCCGCAAGCCGATGCGCGCGAAAGGCGGCGTCGATTCCGGCTCCAGGATCTGGACCGTGGTGATCTCGCCTCCCATCGCCGCGGCGAGCCCGGCAAGGTCGCCCTGGAGCTGAGCCGCTGCGACAGCCGGCGTGCTCCCGGGCAGAAGGGTCCGTTCCGCGTCCACGGTGCCTTGCAGCTCTCGCTCTCGCGCCAGCAGTTCCTCCCGCCCGGGCAGCCTTGCCTGCAACTCGGCGACCCGCTGCGCACCCTGCTCCAGCGCGCGCTCCTCGTTGCGCAGATAGCCGAACGGAGCGAGCACGGCCGCGGCGATCACGCCCAAAACCAGGAGCAGAAGCAGGAGCGCCAGCGCTCGCTGCTGCGGCGGAGACAGTCTATCGATCACAGCCTCGGCTCCGCGCCGGGATCGACCACGGCCCGGAGTGCGAAGCGCTCGACCTGTCGCTCGCCGCCGTGTGGATCGGGCACGGTTACCCGGGTGCTCGGCGAGAGAAAGCGCGTCTGCTCGAACTCGGGCGCTCCCTCCACCAACGGAATCAGCGCTGAGGCATCCTCCGCCAAGCCGGAGATCGAAAGCTCTCTGCCGTCCAGCGTCACCTCGGTCAGCCAGACGGCATCGGGCAGCAGACGGCTCAAGATCTCGAGCACCAGGAGGGGAGAGGGTCTACTGTTGCGATCGTCGGCGAAGAACCGTGCCTGCGCCCGCAACGCATCGATACGGTTGCGCAGGTCGGGCAGGTCGGCGAGCCGTTGCTCCAGGCCGGTCGCGAGCGCAGTCTGCTCGCGCAGAAGTTGATGGCGCTCATAGATCTGCCAGCCGATCAGGCCCACAAGCGCCCCGAGCGCGATCAGCACGGACCAGAGCAGGATCGCCAGGAGTCTGGGCCCGCGTCGCTCGTCGGCGCCCCTCTGGAGCAGATCGAGTCCGGCGCTGCGTTGGTCCGAACCCGGCAACGCCACGTCCACTGCGGCAGGATGCACCTCCAGACCGGCAAGCTGGCGCAGCAGCAGGTCCGTCCGCTCTCGCGACGCCGCCGCGAGCAGGACTTCGAGCATGCCGTCGCGGCGCCGGCCCAGCACCTTCTGCGCTGCATAACTCTGGTCGGCTGACCAGGGCGTCAGCAGGTCGAGCTTGTGACCCATGATCCGAGCCAGATCGCTCTCGGCCGCTGCAGGCAGAAAATCGGTGCAGATCAGAGCATCGTCCTCGCCGAGCACGAGGACAGTGTCGTCGCGATTTCGGTCGATCGAGCGCCGCAGACGTGGCTCGATTGAAGGAAGCGTGGCCTCGGCGGTAGGATCGGGCAACACGATGCTGCCCAGCATGGCGAGGCGTCTGCCGCGCCGCTCGTAGACGCGCAGATACGGGCGCTCGAGCACCAGGACCACGCCGAAGCGACGCTGCGTGGTCTCGCGCCAGCGCCGCGGCAACAGGACCCGGAGTTCTCCAACCCACCAGTCGAGGAAGCCGCCGGACGTAGCCTGGGCCACAGGTCGGGCGAGCGCCATCAAGATCCTTCACCTTGCGCCCGGAGGACCGGTGTCCAGCTCAGTACAGTAAAGGGCGGACCCTCTGAGCCGGTACCCGACATGGCGATCACCGCCTTCGCCGCAGCCTCGTAGCCGTTGGGGAAGCGCACGTCCAGGCGAACAGTCTGGGCACTCTCTGCACCGCCATCGCCGCCTCCGCCCGCATCCGCGTCCGTCGCAGCCTCCACCTCGGAGCTGGCTGAGCCGGAGCTGTCCTGGCCCGGCGTCGAGGCGAATCGAGAGCGGGCCGCCATCGCGCCGACGCTGGAGTCCGTCGTGCCGTGTCCAACTCGGTTCGCATCCGCCGCCTCGCCGTCTCCTGTGGCCGGGCTGGCCGATTCCCCTTCCTGATCGGCCGCATCCGTCTTCGGCTCGTCGCGAGCAAGACCGCGCGCGATCTGCATCGCCTTTCGCACGGCGGGCGGTGCCTCTTTCGCGTCGGGGCTGGCTGATCCGGAGTAGACGGTGACATAGGGCTGCAGCGCCGCCCAGACGCCGCGGTCGATCCCCCGCAGGTAGAGAAGCTCGGCCGGATTGGCCATCGGACGGTCCGGCGAGCCTCGTGCAGCGGAAGAGCCGCTACGGTAGTCGCTGTCTTCCGCACCGCCGTCGCGACTCTTCTGGTCCTCATCCCGCCAGTCTTGTACCGCCGCAGCCAGCGCTTCGGCCCGCTTCTCGTCGGCGCCGAGCGCCATCGGCAACGCGCGCAGGAGTGAATCGGGCGCCTTGTTCAGGTCGACCTTGCCGCTTTCGCGCTCGATCCGAACCGTGATGACCACGTTGTCGACCGTCCATTGAAGCTGGGGAGGAACGATCTGTCGGGGTGTGCGATTGGCCAGCACGGCCACGGTTTCCTGCAGGGCGGCGTTCAGCATCGCATCGGCCTCGACCGACTGCAGCTGACCGCGCAGGGTGAGCGCGTCGGTCTGACGGCCAGCCAGGAACGCAACGGCGGCGGCGGCCATGGCCGTCGTGAACACCAGCACCAGCACGAGAGCGGCGCCACGTTCGCGGACGGGAACAGTCATTGCGGCCTTCTATGCGCCCCTTGGCGGTAAGCCAAGGTTAACCGTTGCCATGGTGTACTCCGCACGGTTCGGCCGACGGCCGGCAGAAGACGGGGGATCCGAGGATGTCGCCTTCGCGTCGAGGCATGGCGGTTGCGCTCGGCCTGTTGCTCGTCCAGCTGGCGCCGGCAGAAGCGGGCACGCTCACAAGCACGCTGGCGGTGACGGTGGTGGTTCAGCCCGCCTGCACCGTCTCCGGCGCGACGCTCGATTTCGGCAGCTACACCAGCGGACAGCCGACCGATCTGAACGGCTTCGCTCAGATCGCATACAGCAATTGTCCGGCCGGTCAGTTGCGGTTTCAGCTTGACGGCGGTGGCAGCGGCTCTCCGACCGCCCGCAGGCTGAGCAATGGCAGCGGCGGCCTCCTCGCCTATGGAATCTATCGGGACTCGGCCCGTACCCAGGTGTTCGGGCAGGGGGCGAACTCGCGCCTCGTGACCTTGGCGGCGGCCGGTTCCGGCAACGTCTCGGTATATGGCAAGATTCCGGCTGGTCAGTCCGTCGCGGCCGGCACCTATTCCGATACCGTGGTCATCACTCTGGACTTCTAGGTTCGGACATCAGGCGAAGCACGGCGGCCGACGCTCCAGGAAAGCTCGACGGCCCTCGAGAAAGTCCGGGTGCGATACCGCTCCGTCACGCAACGCGCGGGTGTGAGCGTTCTCCTCCATCTGCCCCGACGCGACCAGGCCGAGCAGGGCCTTGATCACGCGGTGTGAGTTGCCGGACAGCTGGGCGATGCCGCGGGCATAGTCGTGCACCGCCGCCTCCAGCTCGTGGCCGGGCACCACATGGTCGACGAGACCGATCTTTTGCGCCTCCGCGGAACCCATCAGACGCGCCGAGAACAGCAGGTCCTTCGCTCTGGCCGGGCCGACGAGGGCTGCGAGTCTTCGCACATCGCCGAGGCTGTAGGCCAGTCCGAGGCGCGCCGGTGTGATGCCCAGCTTGGCGCCGTCGGCCGCAAAGCGCAGATCGCAGGCAATGGCCAGGGCACAGCCGCCTCCGATACAGTTTCCGTGAATCTGCGCGATCGTGGGTTTGGTCAGCCGCTCGAGACGCCCTAGGGCATTCTGCACGAGCTCGTTGTAGGCGTGAGCGGCTCCCTCGTCCGCGAACACCTCCGCGAACTCGCGGATGTCTGCCCCCGAGGAGAACGCGGCCCCTTCGCCGCGTAGGATCACCGCCCGGGTCCCGGGATCCTGGTCGAGCTCCTCGCAGCATCGTGCGAGGCTGACCCAGGTCGCCCGATCGATGGCGTTCTGGCGCTGCGGACGGTTCAGCACGAGCGTCAGCACCGCTCCATTCCGTTCCAGCCGCAAGCTGTCGCTCGTCATGCGCACACTCTCCTGATATTCCCGCATCTCAGCCGCCCTAAGGCATCGCAGCGGACGTGCTTTGCCGCCGCGATCAACAACCCGTGCTGCTCGCCGTCGCATGCGCCCTGTCTCTGCTCGCCAGTGGCCTGCATGCGGAGGTCGCTTTCCTGTAGACTCGGCGAAACAGCAGTTCTTGCCTGCTAGATGCCGTAATGGGCCTGGGCTGGAGTGCCCGGCGGGGCGGCTGTCTCCCAGAGTGATGGTGTGAGCGGGGTCCGAACGGATCGGCCCCATGCATCATCGGGAGACAGCCTATGGAGCATTATGCCGGGATCGACGTGTCGCTGGAACAGAGCAGCGTGTGCGTGGTGGATGGGGCCGGGCGGATCGTCCGGGAGGCCAAGGTGCCGAGCGAGCCGGAGGCGCTGGTCCGGTTCCTCGGCCAGCTTGGTCTGCCGGTGACCCGGATCGGTCTCGAGGCCGGGCCGCTGTCGCAGTGGCTGCATGCCGGGCTGACGAAGGCGGGTTTCGAGACCGTGCTGCTCGAGACCCGGCAGGTGAAGGCGGCGCTCTCGGCGATGGTGGTCAAGACCGATCGCAAGGACGCCCGCGGCATCGCCCAGCTGCTGGTCGATGGCGACGCCATCGACGGGCTGGTTCCGGCCGGTGCACTGCAAGTCACCGCCGGCGCAGGAGATCCGGGCCCTGCTGGTCGGGCGCAAGCTCTTGCAAGCCAAGCTCCTGGACGTTGAGCTGAGCATCCGGGGCATCTTGCGTGGCTTT
>JBFWWD010000216.1:0-10198 GCA_050246385.1 Geminicoccaceae bacterium | reverse complement strand
CGAAGGCGCCGGGCTTTGCGCCTCTGGCACCGCAACGCTCTAGTCGGGCAAGCGGGCCGTGGCTCTCGTCACAACGACGCGATGTCGGGCCCCATGGCTATTGATCGCCGCCGCAGTGCCGGAGACACGGGGTCTCCATCTATTCTCCACGCGCAGCATAGGCGATCAACATGTGGCTGCTGTCAACAGCGCGAGCTACTATGTATGGGACTTATCCACTGAAAGTTATGCATTGTGGCTTCAGCTTGTCGGCCATTTCGCTGTGCTGCCCTAACGGCGATTTCATGAACTCCCCGCGCTGTGGTCATGATGCATCGCTACATTGCGACCTGTGAGCGGCCCAATTCCCGTGGCTGCCAGTCGGGAATGCCTGATGCGTGCCCGGATCGCGATCGTCCTGGCAAGTGGTAGCGGTCGGTGCCGGTGCGGTGGGTCTGCAGCATCTCGACGCCAGCGTCGGACCGAGCCCAGGGCGCTATCGCTTGGCAGTTGTCGATCGCGGCGACGTGGTGAGTTCGGTTCGAGCGTCCGGGAACCTGTCGCCCGAGCGGCAGCTCCTCGTCGGTGCTGCCGTTCCGGGTACCGTCACGGCAGTTCTGGTTTCTGACAACCAGAAGGTGAATGCCAACCAGATCCTGGCGGAAATGGACGCCAGCCAGCAGCGGTCACGGCTCGATCTGGCACGGACGGATCTCGAGGTCGCGCACCGTGCCGTGGACATTGCGGCCAGCCAGCGCGACCGTGCCCGGACCATGGTCGAGAATGCTGACGCGACCCTAGCCGCCGCCCAGGCCGATCTCGCGCATGCCCGAGAAGTTGCGGCAGATGCCGCTCGGGATATGAATCGCCTGTCGGCGCTCGCCAGGACCGGCGACGCCGCGAAGGTGGAGACGCTGAAGGCCGCGAGCGCGCATGATGAGGCGCTGGCCGGCGTCATCGCCGCCGAGGCCCGCGTGCGCGAAGCGCAGGCATCGGCCGAGATCGCGCGCAGCGATGTCGCGGTGGCGCAAGCGCAGATGCTGAACGTGGCGGCCCAACTGGCGAGCCACGAGGCTGCGGTCCACGATGCGGAACTGCAGGTAAACGAGATGACCATGCGCGCGCCGATGGATGGCACGATCCTCGACCATTCGGTGGTGGTTGGCCAGAATGTGGGCGTGGCCCCTCTGTTCACGGTGGCGAGCGACCCGCATCGACTTGTGCTTCACGCCAATGTCGACGAGGCCGACATTGGAAGAATCCAGCGTGGTCAGACCGCGTCCTTCTGCGTCGACACATACCCTGGCGAAAACTTCCCGGCAGTTGTGACGCTCGTGAAGCATTCGCCCCAGGTATCGCAGAACGTCGTGACCTACGATGTAGAACTCGCAGTCGACGACCCCGCCGGACGGCTCCTGCCGGGAATGACCGCCACTGTCTCGATTGCGACCGGAAAGGATGCCAGTGCCCTCCGCGTGCCGACGTCGGCCTTGCGGTTCAAGCCCCCGGGCATGGCGGGCGGAGGACCGCCCGCCGTCTGGACCGCCGGCAGAGACGGCGAACCAGTCCGCCACACCGTCCAGCCTGGACAAAGTGATGAGGTCTACACTTCGGTGACGGCCGGAAATCTGTCCGCAGGCGATGCCGTGATCGTTGGTACCGTGAGCCGCCCGAACGCGCGGTCACGCGACAAGTCGATCTTCGGCTTCTAGGCCGTGCGCGACCTCGTCGTCGAGGCGACCGATCTCTGGCGTTCCCACACCGTCGGAGGTCAACAGATCCACGCGCTGGCCGGGCTCAGCCTGCAGATACGCCGCGGGGAGTTCGTCGCGGTGATGGGTTCTTCCGGCTCCGGGAAATCGACCTTGCTGAACGTGCTGGGATGCCTGGACCGGCCCACCGCCGGAATCTACCGCCTTACGGGTGAGGACACGGCATGTCTCGACGAGGCTGCTCTCGCCCGGCTGCGCAATCGCCGTATCGGCTTCTGTTTCCAGTCGTACAACCTGCTGCCACGTGGGACGGCGGTGCAGAATGTCGCGCTGCCCCTGATTTATGCCGGTGTGGGCCGAAGCAGGCGTGAGGCGCTCGCACGGGCACGCCTGGTCGAGATGGGGCTGGAGGAACGGCTCGAGCATCGTTCGACGCAGCTGTCGGGTGGCCAGCAGCAGCGCGTGGCGATCGCGCGGGCCTTGGTGGCCGACCCGGACATACTGCTCGCGGACGAGCCCACCGGAACTTTGGACACGAAGACCGGGCAGGAGGTGATGGCGCTCTTTCAGGAGCTGCACCGTCGAGGCCGCACCATTGTCCTGGTCACTCATGACCCGGGCGTTGCCGCCTATGCGGAGCGGCTGGTCCGCCTGCACGACGGCATGGTGGCCAGCGACGAAAGGCTGGTTTCATCCGGACCGCTACCCCGTGGATCTGCGGCATGACCTACCTCGATGCGATTCGCAGCGCACTCGAGGCACTTCGTGCGAACCCTACGCGCAGCCTGTTGACGACGCTCGGGATCATCATCGGCGTGGCGGCGGTAATCATTGTCGTCGCCGTCGGTTCAGGAGCGCGCGAGCTCGTCGTTTCTCGCATCAAGAGCCTCGGTTCCAACCTCCTCGTCATCGAGCCGGGTGCAGTGACCGCTGGTGGCGTTCATGTCTCGGCCGCGGGCATACATCTGACCAGCGCCGATATCGAGGCGATCGCGCATGAGGTGCCGGGCGTCCTTCTTGCCGTTCCCATCGTTCGAGGTGGTGTGCAGGCGGTGCATGCGGGAAACAACTGGTCTACCGCCGTCTATGGTGTCGGGCCGGACTTTCTCGCCGCGCGTGACTGGCCGCTGAGCGATGGTCGCGACTTCGATTCCGAGGAGTTCGCGACCGGAAGAGATGTCGCCCTTGTTGGTTCGACCCTGGCCAGAGTGCTGTTTGGCGACGCCGATCCTATTGGCCAGAGCATACGCGCCCAGAATGCGGTCCTGAGGGTAGTCGGGGTGCTGTCCTCGAAAGGCCAGACCACCTCGGGCAAGGATCAGGACGATCTGCTCGTGGTGCCATTGCGCACCGCGACGGCGCGTCTCCTCGGCCGTGGCGGCGCTCGCTGGGAAGCGATCGATACCGCCCTGATCAAGGCTGATGAACAGTCCGACCTGAGTTCCGTGCAGGCGGACGTTCAGGCACTGCTGCGCTCGCGTCACCGCCTGAGCAACGAGCAGCCGGACGATTTCTCAATAGAGAATCTCGCCGACGTCCTGGCGATCAAGGAAACATCAACGCAAGCCTTTGCGACGCTGGTCGCGGCCATCGCATCGGTTTCACTGCTCGTCGGGGGCATCGGCATCATGAACATCATGCTGGTTTCCGTTCTCGAGCGCGTGCGTGAGATCGGAATTCGGATGGCGGTCGGCGCGCGCCAGGTCGATATCCTTCGCCAGTTTCTCATCGAGGCGGCGACGCTTTCGTTGGCCGGGGGTGCCCTCGGCGTCGCGGTCGGCGTGGCCGGCACATATCTCGCCGCCTTGCTGGCCGGATGGCCCGCGATCATCAGTCCTGCGGCCGTGAGCGTCGCCATCCTCTCCAGCGCAGCCGTCGGGCTGGTCTTCGGCCTCTATCCGGCACGCCGTGCGGCTGCACTCGATCCGACCGAGGCGCTCCGACGCGAATGAACAAGCCTGCCCGCAATCATCTTGTCGCGTTTGTCGGCGCGGTTGCGCTCGCCCACTTTCACGCCCTCCCCGCTTGCGGCATGACGCTGGAAGACGCACTGGCGAGTGCCTACGTCAACAACCCTCAACTCGCTGCCGCACGTGCGGCCCAGCGCAAGCTGGATGAAGGCGTGCCCCAAGCGCTGGCTCTTCGCAGGCCGACGGTCCAAGCCCAGGCTGGCGTCGGCGCGACGAACGGCGCCACCACGGCGACCAATTCGGCCAACGGCAGCAAGACAGAAACCCGCGTTGGACCGATCGGGGCGGTTTCGGTCAACATACCCATCTGGACCGGCGGGCGCGCGGATGCCGCCGTCGCAGGCGCAAGGGCAAGAATCGAAGCAGGGCTCGCGGCACTACGCGGGACAGAGCAGGACGTGTTCTTGCGTGCCGCGACTGCCTATGTGGATGTGCTCCGTGACGAGCAGGTGGTCGAGGTCAGCCGCGAGCATGCGCGAGAGCTCGCGGCTGAGCTCAGTTCGGTCAAGCGCCGCTTGGCGGCAGGCGAGCTGCGACAGCCGGACGTGGCGGCGACGGAGTCGCAGGCGGCGCAGGGCCGGGCGCGTCTGAGCGAGGCAGAGGGTGATCTGGACCTTGCGCAGCAGATCTTTCGAGGCGTTACCGGGACGGCGCCGGATCGACTGATGCCGCCAAAGGTGCCTCGTGGCTTGCCCGCGATGCGTAACGAAGCCGTGGCTGGTTCCGCGGACAATCCTGCGGTGGCCGCCGCCAGGTACACCGTGGATGCTGCGCACGATGCCGTCCGCTCGGCACGGGCGCAAATGGCTCCAAGCCTCGCCGCGGTCGGCAGTATCGGCTATCCGATCTCCTCGGGCGAGCTCGTGGTCAATATCCCCTTGCTCGACGGCGGCCTTGCGGAATCGCAGGCTCGGGGTGCCAAGCAGGAGCTGGCGCAGCGTCGTCTGGAACTGGACGGACAACAGATCGCCGCACGCCAGGACGCCGTCAGCGCTTGGCGAACCGTCCAGACCGCTCGAGCTTCGATCGACGCCGATCAGGCGCAGGTGAATGCCGCGCGGGCCACGCGTGACGGGTTGGCGCGAGAGGCGACGCAGGGACTTCGGACCCAGCTCGACGTCCTGGGTGCCGAGCAACGGCTGCTCGATGCTCAGCTCGCGCTGGCCGGTGCCCATCATGACGAGATCGTCGCCGCCTACAGGCTGGTGGCCGCGACGGGCCATCTGACCGCGCGCGATCTGGGCCTGGACGTGGTCCCCTACGATGCGACCGAATATGCCACGACGACCGGGGCGCCGCTCTGGGATCCCGTGCAAGTCGGTCAAGCCTACCGCAATGCGCTGCCATAGACGATCCGTTCAGGCGATCCGACGTAGCAATGCGTCCAGTTGCGTCAGGTCGCGGTACCGAATCGTGATCGAGCCACCCTTCGCTCTCGACTTCAACTCGACCTCCAGACCAAGCTTGGCCGTGAGCTGCCGAGCGAGCTCGGCCGCATTGGGGTCGACCTGGCGAAAGCTTCCCTGCTGGACCCTCACCTCGGCCGCGCGGCGGACCAGAGCCTCTGTCTCGCGCACGGTCAGACCACGCTCGATGACGTCTTGGGCCAGCTTGTCTGCCTCCGGTTGCCCGATCAAAGCGCGCGCATGTCCGGCCGAGATCCGGCCCTGATCGAGAAGCTCGTGAACCGCTGGCGGTAGCGCGAGCAGACGCAGGGTGTTGGCGACATGGCTGCGGCTTTTGCCGACGGCTTCGGCCACTGCCTCCTGAGTATGGGTGAACTCCTCGATCAGCCGCCGGTAGGCATGCGCCTCGTCCAGCGGAGACAGATCGGCGCGCTGCAGGTTCTCGATGAGCGCCAGCTCGAGGGCGTCCCGGTCGGACAGCTCCCGCAGCACGACCGGCACCTCGTGCTGACCCGCTCGCTGCGCCGCGCGCCATCGCCGCTCGCCTGCGATGATCTCGTACCCTGCCGCGCCGTCCTTGGCGGGGCGCACCAGGAGAGGCTGCAGCACGCCGCGCTCGCGAATGGACTGTGCCAGCACCTCCAGCTCGTCCTCGTCGAACCGACGTCGCGGCTGCAGCGGCGATGGACGAAGAAACTCGATCGGAACGCGACGCGGGGGCTCGACCGTACCGCCACCGAGGTCCTCGCCACCGCCGAGCAGGGCGGACAGACCCATCCCTAGCCCGCGCCGTGGCGCCTTGGCGTCTCCGGTCATGCTGCGAGCCGCCGTTCGCGCCGGAGAAGCTCGCCGGCGAGATGCGCATAAGCCTGCGCGCCCACACTGCGGAAGTCGTACAGCAGCACCGGCCGCCCGTGCGAGGGGGCCTCGGAGATGCGCACATTTCGCGGGATCACCGTCTCGTAGACCCGATCGCCCAAAAAGCTTCGAACGTCGCGCGCGACCTGTTCGGAAAGGTTGTTGCGCCGGTCAAACATCGTGAGGACCACGCCGTGCATCTGAAGAATGGGGTTGAGGCTGCCCCGTACCCGCTCGATGGTTCGTAGCAGAAGGCTCAGGCCTTCCAGGGCAAAGAACTCGCACTGCAGCGGCACGAGCACCGCATGTGCGGCGGCAAGTGCGTTGACGGTAAGCAAGCCGAGCGAAGGCGGACAGTCGATCAGGACGTGATCATAGGGCACGCTCAGGCTCTTGAACGCGTCGCGCAGACGGTAGGCCCGACGTCCGTCGCCCACCAGCTCGACCTCGGCCGCCGACAGATCCACCGTGGATGGAACGAGATCGACCTGGGGCACCGCGGTGGGTAGGACCGCGGCTTCGAAGCCCGCCGAGCCGAGCAGCACGTCATAAGCGGTCACTCGTCGGTCGGCCCGGGCAATGCCAAAGCCGGTGCTGGCATTGCCCTGTGGGTCGAGGTCGATGAGCAGTACGCGCCGTCCCGCTGCGCCGAGTGCCGTCGCAAGGTTGATCGCGGTGGTCGTCTTGCCCACACCGCCTTTCTGGTTGGCAATTGCCAGGATGCGTCCGGGCACAGCCGGTCCGGGCTTCTCGGCTTCAGACACGGCGGATCTCTCTCAGGGTCAGCACTTGGCCGTCGGGGTCGCTCAAGCTCGCTGCCCAGCTCGCGTTCATAGTCCAGGCGCGACTGGCCTCGGTCAATTCGTTCCGGGCGTTGCGGCCTTTGAGAAAGAGGCAGGTGGTGCCGGAATGCACATGTCGTTCGGCATAGGCGAGAAGCTGGCATAAAGGCGCCAGCGCACGTGAGACGACGACATCCGCGGCCAAGGGCGGTACGGCCTCGATCCGCTCAGCATGCACGGTGATCTGAACATCACAAGCACGGGCCGCTTCGCGAAGAAAGGCGGCCTTGCGCTGGTCGCTCTCGATCAGATGAACCTCCGGCGAGCCCAATATTGCCAAAATGATCCCCGGCAGCCCTGCCCCGCTGCCGAGATCGACCGTCCGCCCCGACTGGACAGGCCAGCGACGCCAGAGCTGGCCGCAGTCGACAATGTGGCGCCGCCATGGATCGGCAAGAGTTGTCTTACCGATGAGATTGATCCGGCGCTGCCACCGCTCGAGCAGGTCGAGATAGACCTGCAGCCGTTCCAGTGTTTCACGTGAAACACCAAGGATCGCTCCGGCTTCGTCCGGTGACAGCCCGACCATGACGATCAGGCTGCGCGCCGCACGTGGCGGTAGAGCAGTGTGAGTGCGGCAGGGGTCATTCCGGGCATTCGCGCCGCCGCGCCCAAGGTGGTCGGTCGGGTTCGCCCCAGAGCCGCTTGCAGCTCGCCGCTGAGGCCGCCGATACCCGAGAAGTCGAGGTCATGCGGCAACTGCAGCCCCTCTTCGCGCCGGAACACAGCGATGTCCGCCGTCTGCCGATCCAGATAACCGCGATAGCGAGCCTCGATCTCGAGCTGTTCGGCAACGTCGGTTCTGATCGAGGCGAGTTCTGGCCAGATGGCCGCGAGACGGGCGATGTCGACACCCGGCAGAGCGAGCAGCTCCAACCCAGAGCGGCGCATGCCGTTCTGATTCACCTGCAGTCCCCGGGCGCGCGCCGCAGCCGCAGTCAGGGACAAGGCGCCGAGTTGTGACCTGGCGGAGATCAGAGCCGCGGACTTGACCGCGAACCTGCTGGAACGATCTGGTCCGACGCAGCCGACAGCTTCGCCCCGCGGTGTCAGGCGCAGGTCGGCATTGTCCGCCCGGAGCGTGAGGCGGTACTCGGCCCGCGAGGTAAACATCCGATAGGGCTCGATGACACCTTGCGTCGTCAGGTCGTCGACAAGGACGCCGAGATAACCTTCGGAGCGGTCCGGCACGAACTCTGGTCTGCCTCCTCCGGCCGCAAGCGCAGCGTTGATTCCGGCGATCAGTCCCTGAGCGGCGGCCTCCTCATAGCCGGTCGTGCCGTTGACCTGGCCCGCCAGGAACAAGCGCCTCAGGCATCGCAGCTCGAGCGTCGGATCAAGCTCGCGCGGATCGATGTGATCGTATTCGATCGCATAACCCGGCTGAAGAATGCGGGCCCGCTCCAGCCCGGGAATGGTGGCGACCATGGCCGCCTGAACCTCTCCGGGCAGAGAGGTGGAAATTCCGTTCGGATAGACGACGCCGCAATCGAGGCCTTCCGGCTCGAGAAAAACCTGATGCCGCTCCCGGTCCGCGAAGCGGACCACCTTGTCTTCGAGAGATGGGCAATAGCGGACACCGGATGCGCCGATCTGACCGGAGAAGACCGGCGAACGATGCAGGTTGGCCCGAATCAGCGCGTGCGTCTCGGCAGTCGTGTGGGTGATCCAGCACACCGTTTGCCTGTTGGGCAGCCGATCCGTCATGTAGGAGAAGGGCACCGGCGGCTCGTCCCCGGCCTGTACCGTCAGATGCGATCGATCGATAGTGCTGCCATCGAGTCTCGGCGGCGTGCCGGTCTTCAGCCGGCCGAGCCGAAGGCCGTGACTCAGCAGGCTCTCGGCAAGCCGCACCGAGGCGCGATCGCCAACCCGGCCAGCTGGCCAGCGGTCCTCGCCGAGGTGGATCTCGCCCCGCAAGAAAGTTCCCGTGGTCAGCACGATGCCGCCGGCGCGCAACTCGCGGCCACCATTCACGACCACGCCCGCGACCTTGCCGTCGTGAAGGAGCAGTTCCTCGACTTCCGCCTCGAGGAGCGACAGGCGTGGCGTCGCCCGCAGCAGCTCCAGAATGGCGCGCGCGTACAGCGCACGATCGGCCTGAGCCCTCGGGCCTTGCACGGCAGGTCCCTTGCTGCGGTTCAACAGCCGGAACTGAATGCCGCCGGTGTCGATGGCACGGCCCATAAGCCCGTCCAGAGCGTCGATCTCGCGCACGAGATGACCGCGCCCCAGTCCGCCGATCGCGGGATTGCACGACATGGCGCCGACGGTCGCAAGCCGCTGGGTGACCACGAGGGTGCGAGCGCCCATCCGTGCGCTCGCGGCAGCGGCTTCGCACCCGGCGTGGCCGCCACCCACGACAATCACGTCATGATCTGACATGCCGCGGCTTGTGCGGTCTGGCGGCCGCTGCGTCAAGCCGAGCAGGTGTTTCCTCGAACACCGCGATCCGTGTATGCCCTTCCCGGACAATCGGCAGAGGACGGGGACACATGGAAGGTACAGGCGGGGTCGTGCTCGACATCGCCGGGCTCCTCGGCCTGATCGCATTCCTGCCGCGGCTCGCTGCGCGGCTCAGGCTCCCCTACACCGTGCTGCTCGCCGGCCTCGGCTGTGCCATCGGTGCGATGCTGGGCCTTTCCGACGTTCTGCTCGACGCGCTTCCGGCACCTTTCCTGCGCGACTTTCTCTTCCAGCTCCGAGACTTCAATCTCACCGCCGACGTGTTGCTGTGGGTGTTTCTCCCGATCCTGCTGTTCGACACGGCGACCAAGATCGATGGCCGTGAGCTGCTCGACGACATCGGCCCGATCCTGATCCTTGCCGTCGTGGCCGTGTTGATCACGACGGCCTTCGGCGGTCTTGCTGTGTGGTTGGTGTCCTCGCTCAGCCTGAGCGCCTGCCTGCTGGTCGCGGCCATCATCGCCACCACGGATCCGAGCGCCGTAACCGCGGTGTTCCGCGAGGTCGGGGCGAGGCGCCGACTCGTCCTCCTGGTCGAAGGCGAGAGCCTCTTGAACGATGCCGCCGCCATCGCGCTCTTCAGTGCGCTGCTGGTCGTGATCACTGCCTCGCCGGGCATGGACGAGCTCGATTTGGTCGGCGAGATCGGCACCGAGCTGATCATGGAGTTCATCGGTGGTGCGCTGGTCGGCGCGATACTGGGTCGGATTGCAGGCCTCTTGGTCTCCCGGATCGACCAAGGTGGGCCGGCGGAAGTGACCCTGAGCGTTGCGTTGGCATATCTGACCTATGCGGTCGCCGAGCGCTACTTCCATGTCTCGGGGGTGGTCGCGGTCGTGGCCGCCGGACTGGTCTTCGGGACGATCGGCCGCATGCGCGTCGGAACCGAGGAGTGGCGCAGTATCAGCGTCATCTGGAGCCAGCTCGGTTTCTGGGCAAGCTCACTCATATTCGTTTTGGCGTCC
>JBFWWD010000215.1:0-10198 GCA_050246385.1 Geminicoccaceae bacterium | reverse complement strand
GTAGGTCGAGAACGACCGGCCGTCCTGGAAGTGCCCGGAAATCGAATCGCCCTGGATCACGACGTCGGTGACCCGGCCGGCCTGGACCTCGGACAGAAATTCCGAAAAAGCGAGGCTGGTTTGCGGACCGCGGGCGGTCGGACCCTGGAACAGGTTGAATAAGGCGATCAACAGCAGGCCGATGATCACCCAGAGGGCAAGGTTCTTGCCGAAATTATTCACTGCGTGCGCCTCGAAGTTGGTCCGGGCATCCCACTACTCGACCGGGGCAGACGGAACCTCCGACGCTGGATCGGAGCCGGCTTACCGACGATAAATAGGCGATTGCGGATTTGAAACAACATTAACTCCGGCGAACCGCGCGACGGTAAGCGGATACGACGGTCGAAACGCCGCAGCGATCGAAACGTCCCCATTGCCCGTGTCTGCCGTCTCCAGCGGTGGGCAAGTGAGGAGGCGGTCCCCGACCCAGGCGGCGGGAAGCGATTCCAGCGCCGCAGCCGGAATGCGCGCCCGCCGCAGGGCCGCTCGCAGCTTCGCCGGCAGGGCCGCGCGCCCTTGCAGGCCGAGGGCGCGGATCTGCAGGCGGGCGGGTGCTCGCGAGACCTGCAGCTCCCAGCGGCCGTCCCACCTCACACGGTCGCCACCGGCCAGATCCGCCCGTTCCGCGATCCGCGCCGCCTCCCGGCAGACCAGGAAGCGACCTGGCCGCGTCAGCATGATGCACCCGCCGAGGGTTACATTCGTGTGACCCGCGCGTGTCGCGGCGGCATCCAGCGAAGCGCCGCCCACCGGATAGGGTCGCCCGCCGATGCTTGTCAGCAGGCGGGCGAGCACCGCCGCGCGCCCGTCCGGAGGCAGTCGCTGCCAAGCCGAGAGATCGACGCTGGCAAAGCCGAGCCGGTGCGGACGCACGGCCTTGGCGATGAGCAGCGCGATCCGATCGTCCTGCGCCTGGCGCGCACGCGCACGATCCGCGCTCTCCTGCCAGAGTGCGTCGACATCGAGCCCACCGGTCTGACGCAGGCGCGCACGTCGAAACCGTGGGTCGCGATTGGTCGGATCCTCGACCCAGGGCCACTCCACCGCGTCCAGGGTGGCGATCAGCCTCGCTTTCGGGATCGACAGGAGCGGGCGCAGGATGCGCAGGCCGCGCAGCTCGAGGACGGTGGCCATGCCGGCCCGGCCCGCCGGCCCGCTGCCGCGCTCGCATCGCATCGCCACCGTCTCGGCCTGGTCCTCACGCTGATGCGCCAGCAGGAGATGCAGGATGTTCTGCTCACGGCACGCCTCGGCGAGCAGCGCGAGCCTCGCCTCGCGCGCCGCCGCCATGATGCCCGTGGCCGGTTTGGGTCCGTGCCAGGCGAGTATCCGCGTCGGGATCCCGCGGTCCGCCAGACGTTCGGCGACGCCGGCCGCCTCGCCCGCGGCTTCCGGCCGGAGACCGTGATCGACGATCAGGGCGACGATCGTTCCGCCGCGCTCCGCCGCCCATGCCCGGGCGAGGAGCGCGAGCGCCGAGCTGTCCGGCCCCCCCGAGACCGCCACCGCGAGCCGGGGCTCGGGTTCGAACGGTCCGAATGCGGCCGTGAGCGCCTCGAACTCAGGGGATGTTACCGGGCCGGCTGGCTCAGCTGCAGCCGGCGGCGGTCTTCTCACGGGTCATCGCCTGGAGGATCGGCGCCGGTGCCTTGGGATGACGCTTGGCCAGCTCGGCGAAGGTCTGGCAGGCGCGGGTCTTGTCGCCCATCGCCGCAAGTGCGACGCCGAGCTTGAGCAGGTTGTCCGGCGCCCGCGGGGCCCCCTGACCGTAGGTGCGGTAGTTCCGCGCGAACACCGACGCCGCGGTCGGGTAGTCCTTGCGGAACAGATAGGTCTCGCCGAGCCAGTAGGAGGCGGTCGGCACGCGCGAATCGTCGGGATAGGTCTGCACGAAGTTGCTGAACGCCTGCTCGGCCAGGGCCCAGTTGCCGGCCTGCAGGAAGTCGAGCGCCTGCCGGTAGCCGCCGTCCGCTCCGGTCGGGGCCAGTGCCGCCTGCGGATTCGGCTTGGGCGGGTTGGCGGCCGCCTCCTGGGGAATGGTACCGAGGACGTGTCCCTGCTGCGCGGCGGTGTCGGGCGCAATGATCGAAGGCGATGCCTCCCGCCCCGGTGTCGGCGCCGGCTCTGCCGCGGCCTGCTGCGATGGCGGGGGCTCGGTCTGACCGCTCGCGACGGGCCGGCCGCCCAGACGGGCATCGAGATCCGCGACGAGCTGGTCGATCCGGTCGGAGGTCCGGCGCTGGGCGTGCTCGACCTCCTCGATCCGGCCGGTGAGCTGCCGGAGCTGCTCCTCCAGCCGCTGGATCCGGATCTCGAGGCCGGCGGCGCGCAGGGCCGGATCCTGCGCCTGGGCCAGCCGGACCTGGGCGAGCTCGGCGGCGGCCCGCGCCGCCGCGTCGCGCAGGTTCCCGGCCGGCTCGAGTGCCCAGGCCGGAGAGATCGCCAGGCTGAGCACCGCCAGGATGCGCCACATCATCATCGACCTCGGTGTCCGGTCCCGGCGGGCACGATCAGTTGGTCGCGGTGATGTTGACCACCGTCACCGCACGACGGTTCTCGGCATAGGCCTGCTCGGTCTCGGCGGGGTTGGCCAGCCGCTCCTTGCCGTAGGAGATGACGAGCACACGCGCCGGGTCAATGTTGAGCGAGGTCAGATACTGCTTGACCGCGTTGGCGCGCCGCTCGCCGAGGGCGAGGTTGTACTCGGTCGTGCCGCGCTGGTCGGTGTGGCCTTCGATGGTCACCGTCACGGCGGGAAACTGCTGCAACCAGGCGGCCTGGCGCTCCACCGTCGCGCGCGACTGATCGTCGAGGATCGAGCTGTCGTAGCCGAAATAGACGCGGTCGCCGACATTGACCTCGAGGTCGTGCTGCGTGCCGGGACCCATCGCGCCTGCGGCACCTGTGCCGACAGCGCCCGCACCGAGATCGGTCGGGCTGCCCAAGCCGGTCGTGTCGGTGGTGCCGATGCCCGCACCGGCGGCGGTGCCGCCCGCGCCGGCGCTGTCCGCGAGCTGCTCGTCGGAGCTGCTGCACGCGGAGAGCAGCACGAGGGTGGCCGCGATGACAAGAAAGCGAGCAATCATGGCGTGTTGTTCCCGCAAGGTGGTGCACGACGAAAGCCGCTGCCGGGGGCAATGCCGGCGGCGGGAGAGAAATGACGGTCGGCAGTCATCGGCTCGGTGGTGATCCGCTCAGGGCAGCGTCGGCGACCAGTCCGGGTCGGACGCGTCCGTGGGTGTCGACACCTGCCGCTCGTTGTACCCGCTGACATCGATGGTGAACAGGCGTCTGCGGCCACCACTCTGGCGGCTGAACATGATCACGCGCCCGTTCGGTGCCCAGGTCGGACTCTCGTCCAGGCTGCTGCGCGTCAGCAGCCGCTCGTCGCTGCCGTCGGGGCGCATCACGCCGATGCTGAACATGCCGCCCTTGATCACCATGAAGGCGATCAGGTCGCCGCGCGGCGACCAGGCCGGGCTGCCGTAGCGCCCTTCGCCGAAGCTGATCCGCTGCTGCCCGCCGCCGGACCGGTCCATGACGTAGAGCAGCGGCCGGCCGCCGCGGTCGGAGTTGAACACGATCCGGCTGCCGTCCGGGGAGAAGGAGGGCGAGGTGTCGATTGCCGCGTCCGCGGTCAACCGCACCGCGCGCCGGCTCGCGATGTCCCAGGTGTAGATGTCGGAATTGCCGTTCTGCGCCAGCGTGATCAGCAGCGAGCGGCCGTCGGGCGAGAAGCGCGGGGCGAAGGTCATGCCCGGAAAGTCGCCGAGAACGCCGCCGCGGCCGCTCGCCACGTCGATGGTGTAGATCCGCGGCGGGCCGCCGCGATAGGCCATGTAGGCGATCCGGTTGCCGTCGGGCGAGAAGCGCGGAGTGAGCGCCAGGAAGCTGCCGTCGGTCAGATAGCGGCTGGCATTGCCGTCCTGGTCCATGATCGCCACGCGCTTCTCGCGCTTGGTCGCGGGACCCGATTCGGCGATGTAGGCGATCCGGGTGTCGAAATAGCCGGGCTCGCCGGTGAGGCGCTCATAGATCACGTCGGCGATCTTGTGCGCGATCCGCCGCCACTGGCTTTCCGGCGCGTCGAAGCGCAGGCCGCGCATCTGCTCACCGGCGAAGACGTCCCACAGGCGGAACTCGACCGCCATCAGGCCGCCCGGCGGCGAGTCGACATTGCCACTGACCAGGGCCTGGGCGTTGATCTGGCGCCAGTCGGCGAAGCTCGGCGTCTGGCGCAGCGCCTCGGGCGTCTGGATGTAAGCGCGCCGGTCGATCACCTCGAACAGGCCGGAGCTCTGCAGATCGTCGCTGACCACCTGCGCGATCTCGCTGCCCACGGATTGCGCCGCCGCCGAGTTGCCCGAGAACGGGCTGACCGCGATCGGCACCGGTTGCACGACGCCGCTGGTGATGTCGACCCGGAGCTGCGCCAGCGCCGCCGGCCCGCCGAGCACGGCGGCCGACAGGGCGGCGGCGCCGCGCAGGACCGTCCGCCGCCCGATCACCCGGTCATCCGCGACGGATCGAAGTTGAAGATGATGTTGCGCCATAACTGGTAGGACTCCGGGGGCAGCTTGAGCGGCGAGCAGGCGCGCACGGCGCGCACGGCGCTCTCCGCGAAAGCGCGGAAGACGGGATCGCGGCTCATCCGTCCCGCGTCGGTAGGTATCACGGACTGGACGCTGCCGTCGGGACCCAGGACGATGTTGAGCTCGGCCCGCAAGCCGCCGATGCCTTGAGCCGCGACGGGGATGTTCCAGCACGGCGTGATCTGTCGGCTGATGCTCGCGACCAGCAGCGAAGGGTTGATCTGCGCCACCTTGGCCGTGCCGGGCTTGCCCGTGCCTCCGGCCTCGGTCGAGCTGCCCTTGCCCGCGCGCGTCTCGTTGGCCTTGACCCGCTTTGGGGTCTGCTCGACCGAGCGCAGCAGTGCGTCGAAATCGTTGTCGGCCTGGACGGGAGCCGCCGGCGTCTTCGGCTTCTCGGATTCGGGTGCCGGTTTCGCCGCCTCTTTTGCCGGGACGGGCTTCGACGCTTCCGCGGGTTTCGGCCTCTCCGGCGCGGGCTTGGGCTTCTCCGGTGCCGGTTCCGGTTTCTGCGGCGCGGGCTTTGGCTTCTCGGGCGCGGGCTCGGCCTTCTTCGGCGCAGGCTCGGGTTTGCTCGGCTCTGGCCGCTTGGGCTCCGGCGGTGGGGGCGGCGGCTCCGCCTTGGGTGCGGGTTCGGGCGTGTTCTCCGCGGCCTTGGCCGGGGGAGGAGGCGATTCCGGGGCCGGCTCCGGCTTCACCGGAGCCTTGGGCGCGGGCGGTGGTGGTGCGGGCGTCGCCGCCTGCTGCGGCGGCTTGGGTGCCGCGGCCGCCTGCGGGGCTTTGGGCGGCAGGGGCGAGGATTGCGCGAGATCGGCATCGGAGACGATCTCGACCGAGATCGGCATCTCCTCGGGCGGCAGCTCGCGGCCGAAGGTCCCGACCGCCACCACCAGCACCGCCAGCAGCAGGTGAAGGACCGTGGAGGCGGCGAACGAGCGACCCATCACGGCCGTCCTCAGCCACCACCGCTCAAGGCTTGGCCGCACCTCACGGCGTGGCCGCCGTCCGCGCTGGCGAGGTCAGCAGCGCCACCTTGGAGAACCCCGCCAGATTGATGGCGCTCACCACCGCCATCACCTGCCCATAGTCGATCGCGCGGTCCCCGCGCACGAAGATGCGGGCGTCCGGGTTGCGGCCCGTGACGGCCTGCAGGCGCGGGCCCAGCTGCTCGACGGTCACGGCCGTGTCCTGGAGGAACACCTCGCCCTTGGCGTCGATGGTCACGCTCAAAGGCTCGTCCTGGCCGGGCAGGGGAGCACTGTCGGCCTCGGGCAGGTCGACCGAGACCCCGGCGGAGAGGAGCGGGGCGGTGATCATGAACACGATCAGCAGCACCAGCATGACGTCGACCAGCGGCGTCATGTTGATCTCGACCATGGTGGTCCGCTGGCGCCGGCGCCCGCGCGCACCTTGCGCAAGCTGCAGCTTGACCGCCATCCGTCAGCCCACCTTGGCCTGGTCCAGCTCCCGGGACAGCACGACCGCGAACTCTTCGGAGAAGCTGGTGAGCCGGTTGGCATAGCGGTCGATCGAGCCGGACAGCTTGTTGTAGGCGATCAGCGCCGGGATCGCGGCGATCAGCCCGAGCGCGGTGGCGAACAGCGCCTCCGCGATGCCGGGAGCGACCACGGCCAGCGTCGAGTTCTTGGTGGCGGCGATCGACTGGAAGCTGTTCATGATGCCCCAGACCGTGCCGAGCAGCCCCACGAAGGGGGCGGTCGAGGCGATGGTGCCCAGCCAGGAGAGGTTGGTCTCGAGGGATTCGACCTCGCGGTCGCGCGTCAGGTCCATCACCTGCGCGATCCGCCCGACCAGCCCGCGATTGAAGGCGACGTCGGTGGTCCGCGGCGACTCGCGCCACTCTTCCATGGCGGTCGCGAACATCAGCGCCATCGGATGGTCGGGCCGCTTGGCGAGCTGCCGGTAAAGGTCATCGAGAGGTGCTCCCGACCAGAACTGGCGCTCGAAGCCGTTGGCTCGGCGCACGAGGCGCATCAGGCGGAACGACTTGTCGATGATCACGGCCCAGCTCCACACCGAGGCGAGGAGGAGCGCCAGCATCACCGCCTTGGTGAACAGGTCCGCCTGCATGAACAGGTGAAAGAAGCTCGGTCCGGTAATGGCCCCGGCCAGCCCTACCGTTTCGATCGCCGCGTCTTGCATGGTTCAGCGGGCCCGTGGAGGTGCATTCGGGCGGGCTTGAGCGCCATCGGTGGGCGCTGGAGCATCGTGGACACGGGCAAGTGCGCCAACGTTCCCGTTCGCCGCCGAGGCTCCTATGGTCGTGGCGGAACCGGCTGTCAAGCACGGTCGAAGTTGCCGCCCAGGTAGAACTCGGCTGGCGGCGTTCTATTGCATCTGGGCAAATGCCGCTCGCAGCGGCTCGGGCAGGCGGACAGGCCGCATTGCAGCCGCATGCAGCACGGCCAAGGTCACGCCAAGATGCACCAGGGGCACCCCGTCCCGCTCGATCTGCTGCGCCATCTGGATGCGAGCGCCGCTCATTGACAATACTCGGGTACGCACAACGAGGAGCTCGTCGAGCCGGGCCGGGCGCAGGAAGGCCATGTCGCAGCGGCTCACCGCGAACAGGATGCCCTGATCGCGGGCGAGCGCATGCTGGTCGAAGCCGAGCCCGCGCAGGAGCTCCGTCCGCCCGCGTTCCGCGAAGCGCAGATAGCTCGCGTGGTAGACGATCCCCCCGGCGTCGGTGTCTTCGTAGTAAATCCGGACCTCCAGCTCGTCCGCGCCGGTCACGCCTCGCCCCCGAACAGGTCGTCCACGGCGGATGCGGGCGCGGGTGCGCTCAGCCCCAGATGGCGCCAGGCACTGCGGGTCAGGACACGGCCGCGCGGCGTGCGCTGCAGCAGCCCCTGCTGAAGCAGGAACGGCTCGACCGTTTCCTCGAGCGTGTCGCGCTGTTCCGAGAGTGCGGCCGCGATCGTGTCGATCCCGACCGGGCCGCCGCCATAGTGGACGGCGATCGCCCGCAGATAGCGTCGGTCCATGCTGTCCAGGCCGAGATCGTCCACCTCGAGCTGGCGCAGCGTACGGTCGGCGAGTGCCGCGTCCACCGGCCGGCCCGTCGCCTCGACGGTCGCGAAATCGCGCACCCGCCGCAGCAGCCGGGTCGCGACGCGGGGTGTGCCGCGCGCCCGGCGGGCAACCTCGCGCGCGCCTTCCGGCGTCAGGTCGAGCCCGAGCAGGCGAGCGCCGCGCAACACGATCGCCTCGAGCTCGGCGACCTCGTAGAACTCGAGCCGGGCCACGATGCCGAACCGGTCGCGCAACGGCGTGGTCAAGAGGCCGGTGCGGGTGGTCGCGCCGACGAGCGTGAAGGGCGGCAGGTCGAGGCGGATCGAGCGCGCCGCCGGGCCCTCGCCGATCATCAGGTCGAGCTTGTAGTCCTCCATCGCCGGATAGAGGATCTCCTCGACCGTCGGCTGCAGCCGGTGGATCTCGTCGATGAACAGGACGTCGCGCGGCTGCAGGTTGGTGAGGATCGCGGCGAGGTCGCCGGCACGGGCGATGATCGGGCCGGAGGTGAGCCGGAAGCCGACGCCCAGCTCGGCCGCCACGATCTGGGCGAGCGTGGTCTTGCCCAGCCCCGGCGGGCCGGCGAACAGGACATGGTCCAGCGCGTCGCCGCGGGTGCCGGCCGCCTCGATGAAGACGCCGAGATTGGCGCGGAGCTGGGCCTGGCCGATGAACTCCGCGAGCCGGCGCGGCCGCAGGCTGGTGTCCCCGTCGTCCGGGGCAGGCGCCGGGCTCACGATCCGCTCGCTCACGCAGTCAGCTCCTTCAGGCCCTCGCGCAGCAGCACGTCGAGCGGCGGCTCGGCGCCGAGCCGGGCATGGACGCGGG
Organism: Geminicoccaceae bacterium; assembly: GCA_050246385.1. GTDB lineage: Bacteria > Pseudomonadota > Alphaproteobacteria > Geminicoccales > Geminicoccaceae > Benzoatithermus. The sequence goes on along the minus strand of JBFWWD010000215.1, from coordinate 1,703 downwards.
CGATGGCGGCATAGGCTTCGGCGCGCGCATAGCCGAGATTGAGCAAGGCGGACAACGCGTCGCCGGAGGCGCCCGCAACGGCTGGCGCCGCTTCGGGCCGGCCCGGCTGGGGCAGGGTGCCGACCCGGTCCTTGAGTTCGGCCGCGATCCGGGCGGCGAGGCGCGCGCCGACCCCGGAGGCACGCGCCAGCATCGCCTTGTCGCCGGCGGCGATCGCATTGGCCAGCTCAGGCGGCCGCAGCGTGCCGAGGATCGAGAGTGCTACGCGCGCACCCACGCCCTGCACCGTCTGCAGCAGGCGGAACCACGTCCGGTCGGCCGGGTCGGGAAAGCCGTAGAGGGTCATCCCGTCCTCGCGCAGCACCAGCTCGGTGTGCAGCTCGACTGCTTCGCCGATCCGCGGCAGGCGCTCCAGCGTCGCCGGCGACATCGCGACGAGGTAGCCCACCCCGCCCACGTCGACGACCGCATGATCGTCGCCGATGGCAGCGAGAACGCCGCGCAGATGAGCGATCACGCGCGGCGCTCCGCGTCGCGCTGCAGCTGTGCGGCGATCTGCGCCCGGCCGACGCGGAAATGGGCGTGGCAGATGGCGACCGCGAGCGCGTCGGCCGCGTCCGCCACCACGTTGCCGGAGCCGGGGAGCAGGTAGCGCACCATCATCTGGACCTGCTCCTTGGCCGCGTTGCCGGTCCCGGTCACTGACCGCTTGACCTGCTTGGCGGCATATTCGTGCACGGCGAGGCCGGCATGCGACGCGGCGAGCAGGACCACGCCACGTGCATGCCCCAGCTTCAGCGAGGACAGGGGATTGCGGTTGACCACCGTCTCCTCCACGGCCGCCTCCCGCGGCCGATGGCTCTCGATCATCTCGGCGAGCCCGCGATAGAGCCCGCCCAGGCGCGTGGCGAGATCGTCGGCGGCTTCGGAGTGCACGGCGCCACAGGCCACGAAGCGGAGCCGGTTGTCCTGCGCCTCGACCAGCCCCCAGCCCGTGTGGCGCAGGCCGGGGTCGAGGCCAAGGATCAGCACGGGCGGGCTCAGCCGGCGAGCCTCGCCAGCGCGGCTTCGGAGACCTCGAAATTGGCGATCACGCGCTGCACGTCGTCGTTCTCGTCGAGCGCCTCGAGCAGCCTGAACAGCGTCTCGGCTTTCTCGTCGTCGACCGGCACCGTGACCTGCGGCTTCCAGGTCAGCGCCGCCTGATCCGGCGGGCCGAACCGGGCCTCGAGCTGCTCCTGGACGGCGGCGAGGTCGTCCGGGGCGCAAGTGATCTCATGGCCGTCCTCCGAGCTTTCGCAGTCCTCGGCACCGGCCTCGATCGCCGCCTCGAGCATCGCATCGGCGTCGGCCACCGGGGCGGGGTAGGTGATCTGACCGACATGGTTGAACTGGAAGCTGACGCTGTTGGTCTCGCCCAGCGCGCCCCCATGCTTGCCGAAGCTGGAACGGACCGAGCTCGCGGTGCGGTTGCGGTTGTCGGTCAGCGCCTCGACAATGACCGCGACCCCTCCCGGGCCATAGCCCTCGTAGCGGACCTCGTCGTAACTCTCGGCGTCGCCGCCCTGACCGCGCTTGATCGCCCGCTCGATGTTGTCCGTGGGCATGTGCGCCGCCTTGGCCGCCTGGACTGCCGCACGGAGCCTCGGATTGATGGCCGGATCGGGCATCCCGGCCTTCGATGCGGTCACGATCTCGCGCGG
>JBFWWD010000214.1:0-10220 GCA_050246385.1 Geminicoccaceae bacterium | reverse complement strand
ACCCAGAGCGTGCCGTCATTGTCGAAGGTCGCGATCCGCTCCGAGGCGGGAACGAAGTCGGCGCTGCCCTCGGTGGTGACCGCCTCGACGAAATCGAGAATGGCGGCCTTGGCCGGTCCCTCGTTCCACGAGGTCAGATCGGCGGCGTGCGCGCCGCCGGGCAGCACGCTCAGCATCGCCAGGACCGCGACCAGAATCGTTCGCATCGACCAGCTCCCGGAAAAGGCGGGCGGCACCCTCAGGAGCCGCCCAAGCGAAGACCGGAACAGCATGTGCGGGCAGGGCGCCGCAAGCCCCTCCGCCGCCCGGCCACGGCCGGCCACGACAGGACGAGCGCCCGCACGCTAGGTCCCTCCCCGCCCGGGTCGAGGTAAATTTACGGTAACAGCCGCCGTCGAGGCTGCTAGCTAGGGCCGGCAGGATGCAGACGAGGCGGCGCGGCATCGCGTCCTCGCTGCCGGGCGATGGAGATGGGCTCCATGAAGATGCCTGCCGACGGAGCCGACGCGGCGCTCGCCGATCCAGGCACGGCCGCCGCGGAAGCTGCCGGCCAGGACGTAGCACCACTCGGCGCCGAGCTGCGCGCGGCCTTGCGCGAGCTGATCGATGATCCGCGCTTCGCCGCCTCCGAGCGCAACCGGCGCTTTCTCGCCTATGTGGTCGAGGAGGAGCTGCAGGGCCGCGGCCCGCACATCCGGGCCTACAATGTCGCGGTCGACGTGTTCCGCCGGCCGCCCGACTTCGACGCCAACCTGGACCCGATCGTGCGCATCGAGGCCGGCCGGCTGCGGCAGGCCCTGGCCCGCTACTATGAGGAGGTGGCACCCGCCGCAACCTGGCGGATCGTGATCCCCAAGGGCGCCTATCGGCCGCGCTTCGAGCGTGCGGCACCGGCCGGAACGCTCGCCGGCCGCCTGCGGCCGCAGCCCGTGGCCGCAGGCCTGCTCGCCCTGGCCGTCGCGGCCACGCTGTGGCTGGCCCTTACCGAGCGCTGGCCCGGCCCCGCCCCGCCCGCCACGGCGGCACCTGCGATCCTGGTCGTGCCCTTCGCCGTCCTGGAGGGCGGCGCCGACGCCGCCAGACTGGCGCGCGGCCTGACCGGCGACGTGGTCGACCGGCTGGCGCGCTTCCGCTCGTTCGAGATCTTCGGGCCGCCCGTCTACCGGCATGCGCTCGACGAGGGCTCGATCGACCTCGCGCGCGTGGCCGAGCACGTGCACGCCGACTATCTCGTCGAGGGTACCCTGCGCCAGACGCCGGACCGCATCACCGTCACTGTCCAGCTCAAGGAGCAGGCCACCGGTCGCTATCTGTGGACCTACCGCGCCGACAACCGCCTCGACGCCGCCCAGGACGTGTTCGCCTCGCTGTTCGACATCGCGGGCCAGATCGCCTCGACGCTCGGCCAGCCGCTGGGGATCGTGAACCGCGCCGAATGGCTCGAGCGCCAGCCGCGCTCGCTGAGCGCCTACCAGTGCGTTCTGCAGGCGCACGACTATTACCGCTCGATCGACGCCGCCGGGCATGCGGCGGCACGGGACTGCCTGGAAGCCGCCGTCGCGGCCGATCCCTCCTACGCCGCGGCCTGGGTGATGCTGGCCTGGGTCTATCTCGACGAGGCGCGCTACCGGCTCAACCCCCGCCCGGAGCTATACGACGCCGAGACGAGGGCGCGCGAGGCGGTGGAGCGGGCGCTGGCGCTCGACCCGGAGCAGGAGATGGCGCTCGATGCCCTCTCCGTCCTCCAGTTTCGCGCCGGGGACATGGCGGCCTTCCGCCGGACCGGCGAGAGGATGCTGGCGCTGAACCCGAACGACCCCGATCTCGCCGCGGACTTCGGCGGCCGGCTCGCCTTCTCGGGCGACTGGAAGCGCGGCATGCCGCTCGTCCGCCGCGCCATGGCGCTGGCGATCAAGCCGCCCGGCACCTACCACATGGCGCTGGCCTGGGACCATTACCGCCGGGGCGACTATCCGGCGGCACTACTGGAGGCGGACAGGATCCAGATGCCCGAGTTCCAGATGGGCCTGCTCACCCGGGCGGCCATCTATGGGCAGCTGGGCATGCAGCCCGAGGCCGCCGCCGCGATGGCCCAGCTGCGTCGCCTACGTCCCGATCTCGCGGCGAACCCGCGCCCCTGGCTGCTCGGCCTGCACTTCGAGCCTGCCTTCGCCGATCGCCTGGCCGAAGGCGTGACCAAGGCCGGCGGATTGGCGGCCCCGCCCTGAGCCGAGCACCCGCTTCGCCGGGACCGCGCTCCGCGACAGGACCATAATCCGATAAATGCTATGCTCGGCCCAGACTAGGCGGCCTCGTCCGCGGCCCCATGCTGCTGCGGCGCGAACGCGCTCTTGGCACCGGCACTCTTCTGGATCTTGAAGATCGACCCCGAGTCCGGCGCCGGCGGCAGCGGCACCACTGCCGGCACGTCCGCCAGCCGCGGCGACACGGTGGCCTCGCCGTAGAAGGTCCGCGAGCGGATCCAGTCCCAGACCTGCTGCTGGTCGAGCCCGGCGACGGCGGTCGAGCTGCCGGCCAGCGGCCAAGCGTCCGCCGCCGCGCATTCGTAGAAGCAGATCAGGCGGGCGCGGTCGGACAGGTTCGGCGCGGAGCCGTGCAGGAGCCGGACGTGGTGCACCGTCATCGACCCGGCGCGGCCGGTCAGCGTGACGATTCGGTCGCGGTCGAACAGCGGGTCCTCGGGGTCGATCGCCCCGGCGAACACCCCGTTGCGGAAATGGCTGAGCACGGGGCCGCGATGCGTGCCGGGCACCACCATGAGCGGGCCGTTCGCCTCGTCGACGTCGGCGAGCATCAGGCCGACGGCGAGCAGATCGTCGTTGGTGTGCGGGTAGAACGCCCAGTCCTGGTGCCACTCCACCGCCGCCCCGCCGCCGGGCGCCTTGGTGTTGAGCTTGCTGGTCTGCAGCCGCACGACGGAGCCCAGCAGCTGCTGCAGCACCGCCTTCACCTTGGGCGCATGCATGACCTCGTCGAACCCGGGGACGTTCTGGTGGGGCGCCTTGATCCGGGTCAGCTTCGGGTGGGCGGCCGAATGGCCCTCGTCCAGATCGTAGACGGCGTCGCTCGCGGTGACCGAGCGCGAACGCTCGATCATCTCCTCGGTGGCGCCGCGCAGCCGCTCCAGCAGGGCGGGCTCGATCACGTCCTCGACCAGGAGGTAGCCCTGCTCGCGATAGAATCCGATCTGATCGTCGTTCAGCATCCCGTGTCTCCCGAGCACCGCGATAGGCTATGTTTGCGCTAACATCGTGGGCGCGTCAATGCGGCCGCGCTAGGAGACACCCGGCAGGGGATCACAATGACGATGTCGTCCCGCTCTGATCGGCGGCGCATGGAAGACGTGGCACGGCGCGCCGGCGTCTCGCAGATGACCGTGTCGCGTGCGCTGCGCACGCCCGAGAAGGTGGCGCCGGCGACCCGCGCCCGCGTTGCCCGGGCGGTGGCCGAGCTCGACTACGTGCCGGATCTGATGGCGGGTGCGCTCGCGGCCAGGCGCAGCCGGCTGGTGGCGGTGATCGTGTCGACGCTCGAGAACTCGATCTTCGCCGCCACCGTCGAAGGGCTCACCACCGTCCTGCGCGAGGAAGGCTATGCCGTGCTGCTCGGCGCCTCCGGCTACTCGCCCGAGATCGAGGAGCAGCTCGTCCGCGCCGCCCTCGGCCGCCGCCCGGACGGCATCGTCCTGACCAGCGATCTGCACACGCCGACGGCACGGCGCCTGCTGCGCGCCAGCGGCATCCCGGTGGTCGAGACCTGGGAGCTGCCGGAGAAGCCGATCGACCTCGCCGCCGGCTTCTCCAACCGCGATGCCGGGGCCGCGATGGTCCGGATGCTCCACGCCTGCGGCTACCGGCGCATCGCCTTCGTCGGCACGGCGCTGGACGACGACCGGCGCGGGCGCATGCGCTTCGAAGGCTATCGCGCCGCCCTGACCGACCTGGGTCTGGGGCCGCCCCGGGAGGTGGCGCTGCCGATCGCCGTCGCCGGCATCACCGACGGGCCCATGGCCCTGCAGGCGCTCCGTGCCGCCCACCCGGACGCCGACGCCGCCTTCTGCGTCGTCGACAGCCTCGCCGCGGGCCTGATCCTCGCCTGCCGCCGCCACGAGGTCGCGGTGCCGGAACAGCTGGCGGTCGCCGGTTTCGGCGACTTCGCCATCGCCCAGCCCGACGGCCTCGACATCACGACGGTCCGGGTCTCCGGCCGCGCGATCGGCACCTATGCCGGCGAGCTGCTCCTGTCACGCCTGCGCGGCGAGCGGATCGAAGAGCCGGTCGGCGACCTGGGCTTCTCGATCATCCGCCGCAGCAGCGCCTGAGCCTCACATCGCGACGGCTTTCGGCAGATGCGGCGCCCCCGCCACGATCGCGGCATGGTAGGCCAGATCCCCGGGCTCCAGCTCGCCCTGCGGCGCCCGCTCCAGCTCGAAGGTGCCGGCGGCGTTGCGGCCGCGGACCAGCGTGGCCGTGTCGCGCGCCGCCTTGGTCTGCCGGACATGCCCGCCGATGTAGCGGATGGCGAACCCGACCCGGTGGTGGTCGGCCCGGTTGGGCTCGGAATTGTGCGCCAGCAGGACATGGTGCAGCGACATCTGCCCCTCTGCCAGCTCCACGTCGACGATCCGCTGGCCGGTGACGTCGACGTCGATCTCCTGCCCGCGACTGAGCAGATTGTGGTCCGCATAGGTCTCGCGGTGCGGCATGATCGGCCAGTGCTGGCTGGCGGGCACCACCCGCAGGCAGCCGCTCGCGACCGTGCTCGGGCTGAGCGCCACCCAGGCGGTGACGATGTCCGGCGGCTCCAGGCCCCAATAGGTCGCGTCCTGGTGCCAGCTCACATAGTCGGGCGAACCCGCCGGCTTCTTGAAGAAGCCGGACCCCCAGACCAGCAGGTCGGGCCCGATCACCGCCGAGGCGGCATCGACGATGACCGGGTGATGGACGATGTCCCAGAGCGTCCGCGACAGCAGATGGCTCTTGGTCGTCAGCGCCGCCTTGCGGGCCGGCTCGGTCAGGGCCTCGAGCCGGGCCAGCGCGGCGAGGGCGACTTCGACCTCGCCGTGCGTCAGGGCCGGCAACGGGAACAGCACGCCGTCCTCGCGATAGCGCGCAACCTGCTCGCCGGTCAGGCTCATCAGGCAACCTCCACCGCCAGCCGGTGCTCGAAGCGGTGCATCACCTCCGCACCATCGCGCGTGACCCGCAGCATGTACTCGCTGCGCACCCCGCCGACCTCGGGGTCGTAGCAGCCGGGCTCGACCAGCAGCACCATGTCGGGCTCCAGGACGGCCTGCTCGTAGGGCACCAGCCGGGGCCATTCGTGCACCGCGGTGCCGATCGAGTGGCCGGTATGGTGCGGGTAGGCGAAGCCCTCGCGGCCGACGAACGCCCGCATCTCGGCATCGACCTCGGCGGCGGTGCGCCCGGCACGGACGAACCCGACCGCGTGCTCGAGCGCGGCCTTGGACGTCTTGAACATGCGCTCGAAGGCGGCACTCGGCTTGCCGACGCAGGTCGTGCCGCAGCAATCGCCCCAATAGCCGTCGACCCGCGGCGCCAGATCGGCCATCACCGGGTCCCCCGCCGCGATGGTCCGGTTCACCGGCCAGCCGGTGAACCCCGCCGTGCGCTCGACGCCGGAGAGGAAGTCGCCGGTGATCGGCGTCCGGCAGCCGGCGAACTCCTCCATGGCGCAGCGCACGTCGGCGAACACGGCGAGCTCGCTCCGGCCGGGCCGGACCGTCTCGAGGAACCTGCGCTGGCCGATCGCGACCGCCTCGGCGCAGCGGGCGAGGACGGCGAGCTCGGCCTCGGTCTTGGTCGCGCGTGCCCGGCGCAGCAGCGGCGTCAGGTCGAGCGCCTCGTCGACGTCCAGGAGCCCGTCCACGGCCTTCGGCAGAAAGCCGCGCTCGACCGCCAGGCGACCGCCCAGCCCCAGCCGCTTCGCCAGCCGGCCGACGGCGTCCCGCCATTCCTGGTGGTAGTCGACGCCGTGGTCGAACGTGTAGCCCTCATAGACTTCCGTGACCTCGGCGCGCGCCGCCCGCGCCGCCCCCGCCTCGACATTGGCACAGACGATCCCGAGGGTCCCGTCCGCGCCGATCACGGCCAGGGTCGGGCCGCCCGCGAACGGCGACGGCCCGGCCTCGACCGGCACGACATGGCCGGAGGCATAGGCCACCCCGTCGACGCTCGCGAGCACACCCCAATCCGCCCCGGCCGCCTTGACCGCCTCCGCGGCGCGCGCCTGACGCTCGTCCATGCCGCTCAGCCGCAGGGGGACGGGGTCGAGGCGTAGTCGTAGAGCGGCGTCGCCGCACCCTTGCGGTAATAGCCGTTCATGGCCTCCTCGCTCAGCGGCTCGGTCGGCGCCACCGGGAAGATCGAGCCGGTCTCGACGGTCATGCAGGGGGCCGCCCACTTGCCGAGATCCTCCTGGCGGATCTCCGGCACGGGCACCAGCAGCGTGTTGACGATCGGCTGCTGGCCGTCGAGCAGGCGCAGGGCGGCCCGGAACGTGTTCTGCGCCGCGATCGTCGGCAGGATGGCGCCGCCATAGTAGCGGAAGCTGTCCTGATGGTCCTTCCAGTAGCCGAGCGCGTCACCCGACATCGAGCCGGTGATCAGCGGCTGCGGCCGGCCGGCCTCCTCGAACGCCTCGGCGATGACGCGGGTCTCGCTGCCGGTGGTCCACACCGCGTCGATCTGCGCCGGGTTGGTCGCCAGCGTCTGCAGGATCACGTTCTTGGTGACGTTGGCGGTCCAGTTGCCGCTCACCTTGCCCAGGATGTTAAGGTTCGGATATTCGGCGAAGCCCCGATAGCCGCCGGAGTTCTCGAACTCGACGATCGGGCTGCCCGGGATGCCCTCGACCATCAGGACGTTCCCGCTGCCGCCGAGCTGCTCCCCGATGCCCTTGGCCATGTCGTAGCCCCAGACATTGTGGTTGTGCTGGATGTTCACGGCATAGGGGCTGGTGACCGCGCTGGCCGTGGTCACGACCGGGATGCCGGCCTTGTAGGCGGCCTCGATCACGTCGTTCAGGCCGGTCGAGGAGCCGGCGATGGTGGTGATGACGCTACAGCCCTTGTCGATGAACGCGCGGATCTGCGCGATCTGCTGCGGCACGTCGCCGTTGCTGTCCGACAGCTCGAAGCTGGCCACGTCGCCCTGCGCGATCGCACCGTCGACCAGGCGCTTCAGCTCGTTGGTCATGCTGACGCGCCAGGGATTGCCCATGTAGGATTCGGAGTGGCACCACTTCCAGGGCTTGGCCGGCATCTTGAAATCGTCGTAGGCCGACGGCCCGACCGGAATCACGTCGGTATAGAGGGCCTTGAGCTCTGCGGGCAGCGCGTCGATCGACTGGGCCGACGCCGGCGTGCCGACAAGGACGGCCGCGGCGACCGTAGCCCAGGTGACGCTGCACCCTCGAATGACGTGCTTCAGCATTGGACCCCCCAATTGAACCGCTTCTGAGCGCGGCCGCTGCTTGCATGTTAACGTTAACAGCCTAGGCTGTGCCCCGCCAAGGGCGTTTCGCATGACCTCGCGGCGCGAGAAGAAGTCGGGGAGGAGGCAGGCTGCCGCGATGATCGTGCTGGAGGGGGTGGCGAAACGCTACGGCGAGACCGTGGCGCTGCACGGCATCGACGTCACGATGGCCGCCGGCCATGTCCATACGATCCTGGGCGAGAACGGGTCGGGCAAGAGCACGCTGGTCAAGCTGCTGTCGGGCGTGGTCCGGCCGGACCAGGGTCGGATCCTGCTCGAAGGCCGGCCGGTCGCCCTGTCCGACCCCACGACGGCCCGCCGGCACGGCATCGCCACGGTGTTCCAGGAGGTCCTGCTGGCCCCGTCGCGCACGGTGCTGGACAACATCTTCCTCGGCTATGACGGCCTGTGGGCGCGCCGCCTGCCGCTTCACCGAAGGCGCGAGGCCGCGGAGACCCTGCTGGCTTGGTTTGCGCGCAGTATGCCCGACCTGTCCGCGCGCGGCGGCGAGGTGCCGCTCGCCCAGCAGCAGCTGGTCGTGCTGGCGCGTGCCCTGGTGCGCAAGCCCCGCATCCTGATCCTCGACGAGGTGACGGCCGCCCTCGACGTGGCCGACCGCGACGTGCTGTTCGATGCGCTGCGCGAGTTCGTCGCCGACGGCAGGCTGGTCGTGTTCATCTCGCACCGGCTCGACGAGGTCCGCCGCCTGTCCGACCGCGTCACCGTCCTGCGCAACGGCCGGGCGGTGGAGACACTCGAGCGCGGGCAGGTCAACAGCGAGCGGCTGCTGCAGCTGATGATCCCCGACGCACATCTGCGGGTGCACGCCGCCCATGCCTGAGGCCGGCGGACCATTGCTCACCGCCGCCGGCGTCCGCCTCGGCGCGGCCACGCCGGCAGTCGACCTGTCGCTGCTGCCCGGCGAGATCGTGGGCCTCGCCGGGCTCGAGGGCCATGGCCAGGAGGCGTTCCTGGAGACGCTGTGCGGTCTGCGCCGGCCGCACGCCGGCACGGTGGCGGTGAGCGCCGCCGGCGGGACGGTGCCGGTCACCAGCCTCGCCCAGGCGGCCCGTCACGGCATCGCCTATCTGCCGCGCGACCGGCGTGCGACCGGGATCTTTCCCGGTCAGTCCGTCCTCGACAATTTCGCCATCGCCGCCCTGCCGGGCCACTCGCGACTGGGCATGATCCGGCGCGGCTCGCTGCGCCGCCTGCTCGCGGGCTTCCGCGAGCGCCTGTCGATGGTCTACGGCTCACCTTCGGCGCCGATCGGGACGCTTTCCGGCGGCAACCAGCAGAAGGTTCTGCTCGCCCGCTGGCTGGCCTGCGGCCCACGGCTGCTTCTGCTCAACGATCCGACCCGGGGTGTCGATCTGGGCACGCGGCTGAAGCTGTACGAGGTCTTCCGCACCCTGGCGCGCGACGACGGCATCCCCCTCGTGGTCCTCTCCAGCGAGATCGAGGAGGTCCTGCAGCTCTGCGATCGCGTGCTGGTGTTCCGCGAGCAGGGTGTGACCAGGGAGCTCGGCCGCAGCGAGCTCGCCATGGACCGGGTGATCGCCGCCATGTTCGGCCAGGCGCGCGCCGCATGACCCGCCTCCTCGCCGCGCGCCCGGAGCTGCGCCTCGCCGGCGGGCTCTGCCTGGTGCTGCTGGCACTCAATCTCTGGCTCAACCCCGCCCGATTCTCGCCCGCCAGCCTTGGCGCCACGCTCGGGCTGGCGGCACCGCTGATCCTGGCCGCCTGCGCCTCGCTGCCACCCATCCTCTCCGGCCGCGGCGGGATCGATCTCTCGGTCGGGCCGCTCATGGGCCTGGTCAACGTCGTCGTGGTGCGCTGGCTGGTCGAGGGGCTGGGCTGGACCTCGCCGCTCCTGATCGTGCCGGCCGCCCTGCTGATGGGTCTGGCGTCCGGTGTGCTCAACGGCTGGATCGCCGCCTATGTCCGGATCCAGCCGATCGTCGCCACTCTCGGCACCTCGCTGCTCTATGCCGGCCTCGCGCTCACCATCTCGCCCTCGCCCGCCGGAACGGCGCCCGCTTGGCTGAAGTCGCTGGCCGGCGGCTGGTCCTGGCTGCCGGTGCTGGCGGTCGCCGCGGCATGGCTGCTGCTCAAGCGCCGGCCCTACTACGAGCATCTCATGGCGGTGGGCAGCGACGACCGCGCCGCCTTCACCGCCGGCGTGCCCGTGGCGCTGGTCCGCTTCCTCGCCTACATCGTCGCCGGCCTGTTCGCCGCGGTCGGCGGCCTTTCGCTGACCGCGCTGATCGGCTCGGCCGACCCGAACGTCGCCGCCAACCTGACCCTGCTCGCGATCTCGGCGGTGGCGCTCGGCGGCGTCAGCCTCGCCGGCGGCAGCGGCGGGCTTGCCGCGGCGATGCTCGGTGCGGTTGCGATCTTCCTGCTCCAGGCCGCGCTGACCTTCTTCAACGTGTCGACCTTCCTCCTGCAGATCGCCTACGGCCTCGTGCTGACCCTGGCCGTCGTCCTCAACTCGACCAGGCTGAGGCGCGCCCATGCCTAGGGTGCGCCTCTCCGGCCCCGTCGCCGCCCTGCTGCTCGCACTTCTGGTGCATGTCGTCGGGATGCTGCTGATCAAGGGCTTCGGCACCACCTTCGGCATCCGGGCCATGCTGGTGCTGGCCTCGCTGCTCGCCATCGCCTCGATCGGGCAGACGCTGGCGATCCTGCTCGGCGGCATCG
>JBFWWD010000213.1:0-10225 GCA_050246385.1 Geminicoccaceae bacterium | reverse complement strand
CTGAACTTGCTCCGCAACCGGTTCTCGGGCGGCGCATCCGAAATCTTGGCCGCCGCGCGATTGCACGTCGGCGCCGACGTCGTGCGTCACGAGGTCGGGACCGCGGGCCGGACTCCCGACAGCGAGGTCGTCGGCGACCGGCTGCGGCTACTGGCGGATGCGATCGGGGTCCGACGCACCGAGATTGTCCAGCGGAGCTGACGGCGATCGCTCCGCCGTCGCGCCCGGGCGATTGCGACAGGAGCGTGGTGGAGGCTATCTATCCAGCGTTCGCCAGGGTGGCGCGCCGCCCGCGCGAACGGACAGGAGACGATGTCGGCAATGAGCATGGAGGCCAGCCCGCCGATCGAGGTCGGCATCGCCGACAAGAGTCCCTTGGTGCTGGCCGCACTCAAGGCCTTGCTGAGTCAGAGCGATCGGTTCCGACTCGCGGTGGCGGCCAGCGACGGTGAGCGTTTCCTGGAGGCCGTGCGCCGCATTCGCTTCGACGTCGGAGTCATCGGGTGGGTGATGCCCTATCACGATGGGCGGGCCGTGCTGGCAGCGCTGCGCGGGCAGCCGGATTCGCCAAGGATTGTGGTCTACACCGGCGATCCTGACCCGACACTGCCCCGGCGGGTCATGGCGCTCGGTGCGGCCGCCTTCGTTTCGAAACGAGAGTCTCCGGAGCGCCTGCTGGACGCGATCGAGGCCGTCGCGCGCGGCAAGATGGTGTTTCCGTTCCTCGACGTGAGCGAAATCGCCGAGGATCCGCTCGAGTCGCTGAGCCCGAGGGAACGCGAGCTGCTGTCGGATCTGGGCAGCGGAAGGACCAATGCTGAGCTTGCTCGAAATCTTGGAGTGTCGGTCAATACCGTGAAGTTTCATCTCCGCAACCTGTTCGACAAGCTTCAGGTCCGCAGCCGTGCTCAGGCGGTGCAGCTCTGGCACGAGAGCCGGCGTTGAGCGTCGGCGCGCGCGCTCAGCCGGTCATCCTTGGGATCGTCGGCGACTCCGCTGCTGGCAAGTCGACCCTGACCAAGGGCATCGCCGCCATCCTTGGTCCCGATCGCGTCGCCTGCATCTGCAGCGACGACTATCACCGCTACAGCCGCGCCGAGCGGGGGCGCATGCAGCTCACGGCGCTGCACCCGGCGTGCAACCATCTCGACATCCTGGAACAGCATCTGCACCTGCTGCGTCAGGGCCAGCCGATCCTGAAGCCGGTCTACGATCATCGGGACGGCAGCCTCGCGGCCCCGGAGTATGTGGCTCCCCGGCCCTACATGATCGTCGAGGGCCTGCTCGGCTACCACAGCCGGGCAATGCGCGAGTGCTACGACGTCAAGCTGTATCTCGACCCTGCCGAGGAGCTGCGCGTCAGGTGGAAGACGCAGCGTGACGTCGCGAAGCGCGGCTACACGCCGGAGCAGGTGGTGCAGCAGATCCGGGAACGCGAGAACGATGGTCGCGTCTTCATCCAGCCGCAGCGCTCCTTCGCCGACATCGTGATCAGCTTCTATCCGCCGTCCGGCCAGTCGGAGGAGACCGGCCGACACCTCAACGTCCGCCACATGTTGCGGCCGACGCTGCCGCATCCGGACCTGACGCCCCTGCTCGACCGCGGTCGTAGCTCCGGCCTGCATCTGGAGCTGCTCCGCGACGCCGACGGCAAGCCCGTCGACATGCTGGAGATAAATGGCGACGTCGCCGACGATCGGGCGGAGAGCCTGGAGGAGCTGCTCTGGTCCTTGATCCCGGAGGCCGGGCATCTACGCGCCAACGTCGGCACCTATGACGAGAGCGATCGAGCGGTCAGCCACCCCCTGGCATTGACGCAGCTGCTCGTCGCCTACCACATGGTCAAGGCGGCCGTCGGCAGGCACGACGCCTGAGCAGGCCCCTGGAGTGCGCACGAGTGAGCGACCGCGTCCTCATCTCTCCGTCGATCCTGGCCGCCGACTTCGCCCGGCTGGGCGAGGAAGTTCGCGCCGTCGACGAGGCCGGTGCCGACTGGATCCATCTCGATGTGATGGATGGTCACTTCGTTCCGAACCTGACCTTCGGGCCGGACCTGATCCGCGCGCTCCGGCCATACAGCCGCAAGTGCTTCGACACGCATCTGATGATCTCGCCGACGGACGCCTATCTCGAGGCGTTCGCGAAAGCCGGCGCGGACCGGCTCATCGTGCATGTCGAGGCGACCATCCATCTCGACCGCACGCTCCAGGCCATCGCTGCGCTCGGCAAGCTGGCGGGCGTGTCGATCAACCCGGCCACGCCCGAGAGCGCGGTCGAGTATGTGCTGGACCGGGTCGACCTCGTGCTGGTGATGACGGTCAATCCCGGCTTTGGCGGTCAAAAGCTGATCCCCGCCACGCTCGAGAAGATCAAGCGTCTGCGCGCGATGACAGCCGGCCGCGGGATCCACATCGAGGTCGACGGCGGCATCACCACGGCGACTGCACCCCTGGCGGTCGAGGCGGGCGCATCCGTGCTCGTGGCGGGTTCGGCCGTGTTCGCGCATCAGGACTATGCCTCTGCCATTCGCGCATTGAGGCCTGCCATCGCCGTTTGATCCGGTGCGCGTGCTCGCGCTGGCGGTGACACTGCTGGCGAGCGCAGCCAGGCCGGCGCATGCGGACATCTCGGGCCGGGAGGCTCGCTGCCTCGCCATGATCGCATATGTGGAGGCCGCCGTGGACGGCGTGCCGGGAATGGAGGCGGTGATCAGGGTCGTGCGCAACCGGATGGCGGACCCGCGCTTCCCCAATGATGCCTGCGCGGTGATCCTGCAGGTGGCTCAGTTCCAGCCGATCGCGCAGTCCGCGCTCCTGCGGAGGGTCGCCAGCGACCCCGAGGGCTACAGCATCCCACAGATGCTGGAGCTGCGCGATGCGGGCAGCCGCCGGCTGTTGGCCGAGGCCCACCGGCTCGCCAGGGCCGGGCCGACCAAGCCCGATCCGACCGGTGGGGCCTTGTACTTCGTCAATCCGAAGCTGATGGATCCAGAGCGCTGCCCCTGGTTCGCCGGCTTGAAGCGGACCGCCACGATCGGCTCGCATGTGTTCCTTGCCGACCGGGTCCAGCCCGCCGGGCCGCCGGCTCTCGACTGCGCGGCCGGCGGGGATCTCAGTTCGCCGTGAGAGCCTGCCGATAGAGTTCCGCCGCGTCGCCTGCGAGGGCACGGCGCGATGCCGGGTTCATGTACATCATGTGGCCGCCGGCATAGACCTCGAGCTCGACAGCCGGGCTGCCCGCCATCTCCGGCATCTGGTCGAGCAGAAACCGTGTCGCGAGATAGGGCGTGACCAGGTCGGTGCGCCCGTGGGCGATCAGGATCCGCAGCGAAGGCAGCACCGCACGCGCCGCCAGGAGATCGTCGACCGCATCGGCATAGCCCTGTCGGCTCGGCCCGGTGCCATAGTCCCAATGCTCGGCGAGATCCTGGGCCAGCAGGCGGTAGTGCAGCTCGGTGGCGTAGCCCAGCTCCTGCCTGACATAGCGCACGAAGGCGGAGGTCCAGACGGGAACCGCCCGGCTGAGCACGGGATCGGGGCCGCGGGCCAGGGGGCTGGTCGGGTCAGGATCCGGTCCGGCGATGGTTCCGTCATACCGGCTGAGCACCCGACCTTCGGCGCGATCATACTCCTTGACGAATCGTCCTACCGGGATGCGGCCACGAAGCTCCTCGACCAGCGGCAGAGGCAATCCCGTGACCGTGGCGAGATGGTCCAGGACATCGGGCTGCAGTCGGGACGGTCCGGCGGCCAGCGCCAGCAGATATTCGTGGAGCGCCCAATCCTCGACCTCGCGCAGCCGAGCCGTCAGGCTCGCTTCGTCCGTGTTCTGCCGGGCGAGGTGCACCGCCGCGAAGGACGGGAGATCGAGCGCCCACGGCAGCAGCGCGCGCTCGTCGCTGCGCAGAAGGGCGAAGTCGAGTGCCGGCGAGATCAGCACGAGCCCGCTCGGCGCCACGCCGGCATCGTCTTGCAGGCTCTGGCTGAGGACGGCAGCGCGAAAGCCGCCATAGCTCTCCCCGGTCAGGAAGATCGGCGAGAGCGTGCGGCCGGCGCGGGCGAGCCAGAGGCGGATGAACGCCGCCATTGCCGCCGCGTCCTGCTTGACCCCGAAGAACCGCTTCGCCGTCTCGTCCTCATCCAGGGCGCTGCGGCTGTAGCCCGTGGCGACCGGATCGACGAACACGAGATCGGTGAAGGTCAGCCAGGAATCCGGATTGTCGGCGAGCTTGGCGGGCGGCGGCAGGAAATCTCCGTCGCTGCCGAAGGCGACCATCCGCGGCCCGACGCCGCCGAGCATCAGAAAGGCCGAGGCGGCGCCCGGGCCGCCGTTGAACAGGAATGTGACCGGTCGCGAGGGATCGGCAGGCTCGATGGTGAATGCGACATTGAACATCTCGGCCGTCCGCTGACCCTTCCCGTCACGGAGGGGCAGCGTCCCCGCCGCCACCGAGTAGGCGAGCTGACGGTCTGGAAGCTGCAGCGTGTGCCGGGTCACCGCCGGCGCCGGCAGCAGATCCAAAACCGCGCTCGCCTCCGGCTTCGCCGATTCCTGCGCCAGCGCTGGGCCAGGAAGCAGCAGGACGAGCAGGGCGAGCAGACTACGCCGGTGCATGCGGATTCTCCGACTGGCGTTCAGATGCGCAGAGCAAGCTGCCGGTTGGGCTTGGCCCGCTCCATGCGCGGCACGGCAGCCGTCGCAGCGGGCTGCCGTGCCGCGCCTAGATCCTGTCCGCAGCCGCACCATGGCCGGCACCAGCGCCGATCGCGCTTGCACCGGACGATCTGCACGGATGGCGAAGGCATGGCGAGAAAGGTAGACGGGCTGGCTCGCCCGGACAGAGGTGACGACCGCGTCATCCCTTCCCATCTTGGAAGCAGTCCGATTCAGAGGTGACGTCGATGCCCGCCTCTCATCATCTGGTCTGTCCGAACTGCGCGGCAGTCAACCGCGTCCCCACCGACCGACCCCAGATGGCCGCCAAGTGCGGCAGCTGCGGTGCGCGCCTGTTTGGCGGCCGCCCGATCGAGCTGACCGCGGCCAGCTTCGACCGCCACCTGCGCGAGGACGGCGTGCCCCTGCTGGTCGATTTCTGGGCTGCCTGGTGCGGCCCGTGCCGGGCGATGGCCCCTGTGCTCGAAGCCGCTGCGCGCGAGCTCGAGCCTGGCGTGCGGATCGGCAAGCTCGACACCGATGCCGAAGCCGAGATCGCGGGCCGTTTCGGCATCCGCAGCATCCCGACGCTGATCCTGTTCCGGGACGGCCAGGAGATCGCACGTACCGCCGGTGCTATGCCACCCGCACAGCTGCGCTCCTGGCTGGATCGGGCGCTGGGTCCCGACCGAGTACCAGGAGAACAGCGGGTCGGTTAGCCGGCCCGCTCCGGCGGCGGCGCTGCACTCGGGAACACTGGTACCGGGGCCAGCGCGATCGGCGCCAACTGGTCGCCGCTGCAGATCTCGCCGGCGAAAGCGACCGCGCGCGCGGGCGAAGGATCCGGGCGGAGCGGCGGCAGGTCGAGTCCGGTGAGTTTGCTGAGCTTGTCCCAGAGAAGCTCGGCCGTGGTCTGCTTCGGCAGGACGCGGATGTTCGCCATCATGCCCGCATCCTCATGCTGCACCAAGTGGCAGTGATAGACGAACTCGCCGGCGATGATCGGATTGGTGAACGGGATCTTCACCTCCACCACGCCCGGCCTGCCGCTGACGGCGTAGGGCAGGTTGACGACGTCGCGCAGGCCGCCACCGAGATACTGGTCGGGATTGCCGGAGAATTTGGTGATCAGGAACTCGGTCTGATGGATGTGGAACACATGGTACTCTTGCGAGTAGTTGCGCAGGACCCAGCGCTCGACCTGACCGACGCGGGTGGTCGTGTCGACGCGGCTCTCCATGTACTCCTTGTCGTTGATGTAGAACGTGTCGCCGTCGGCGCTCTCCGAAAAGTCGATGTAGCGGGTCCGGTTGACCGGCAGCTTGGCGACGGTTTCCGGATTGGGCTGGATGCGATTGGGGCGTGCGGGACCGACTCGTAGCCGCTTTCGGATCGCCGGCTCCGCTGCGACCGGCTTCCCGGAAACGATGAACGTCCCGAGCCGCGTCGCGGGATTCGGGTCGCCGGCCGGCCCAGTGTCCACGTTCAGGTGCCGCCACTCGTATTCGCCGGGAGAACCGGCCTTGACCACCACGGTCGCTCGCGAGCCCGGAGGCAGAAAGACGTGGCTGGCGCGGACCGGGTCGAGCAACAGGTTGCCGTCGCGCTCGATTACCCAGAGGGCATGACCGTCGAGCTTCATGTCGAAGAAGGCGTCGGCCCCGAGATTGCCCAGCTCCCATATCTGCCACTCGCCGGGTCGAGCATTGATCGGAGGGTCGGCGTAGCCGTTGAGCGACTTGGCGCGGGCGTCGCCATCCTTGAAGCCGGGGAAGGTGAAATCCTTGAATACCATCACCCGCTGCCGCAGGCCCACCAGCTCGGGATACTGCTCGGGGATGAACCCGTCGACGACGAGCATCCCGGAGACGCCGGAGCCGATCTGATCGTCGACATAGTGGTGGACGTGCGCATGATACCAGTGCAGGCCGAGCGGGTGGTTCTTCGGGATCGGCACATCGTAGCGCAGGCTCTGATCCGGCTTGATTCGGATGAAGACATTGTCGCCATTGGGCAGCTTCGGGGAGACGTCCATGCCGTGGTAGTGGACGTTGGTCGGCTGCGGTCCATCGATGTTGACCTCGGCCTTGCCGATCTCGTTGACGGCCTTCAGGCGGATGACGTCGCCGCGCCGCACCCGCAGCGTCGGCGCCATGTAGTTGCCGTTGATCACGTTGGAGATGATCTTGCGGCCGCGCACGGTGATCTCGGCGGGTGCGATGCTCAAGGTGCCGCGCAGGATCCCGTCGACACTGCGCAGCTCCGGCGGGTTCGGCAGATCGTCGATCGCATCGGTGGCGAGAGCGTCCAAGGGCAGCATGACGAGCAGGGCGGTTGCCAGACCGACAGCAGCGCCCGCGCGTCGGCCGCGGGCTCGGACAATGCTCATCTCTTGCTGTTCCCCCCTGAATTGATTGCGCTTTTATGCTATCAGGTTCACCAGATCCGCAGAAGGTCGTGCGGGTGCGCCATGGAGGCACCATGGTCCATACATTGCTGGCTGCCTTGCCTCTCATCGTGGCGACGACGATCGCTGCACCTGCCGGAACTCCCGACCTCCGGCGGGCCGAAGCGCCGGACCGGATCGAGTGCCATTGCCGTGCCAACGGCCGGAATTACGAGTTGGGCGCGCGGGTCTGCCTGCTCGGGGCGCACGGTTATCGGCTCGCCGAGTGCCGCATGCAGCAGAACGTGACCTCATGGACGTTCGGTCCGGAGGACTGCTCGCCGACGGCCACTCGGATACCCGCCGAGCCTGGAACGGGTCCCGCTGCATTCGCGTTTGCACGAAGTTAACGTCTGCGGCTCGAGAATGCCCGCCGAACGTCGGTCATTGGACCGGAAGGCGGCACATGGACCATCGCACCCTGCTGAGCCTCACCATCGTTCTGGTGCTGCTCATGCAGCTTCAGGCCCATCTCGCGCCAAGCCGCGAGCGGCCTTCGGTGCACGGCTGGCGCGACCGGCACGCGCACCAGCAACCCGATCCCCATCGCCTCGCCGTCGATCTGGCAACGCTCGCGGCGTTGCGCTGACGGGCTTCTCGACCAGGCGGAGCTCTGTCTGCGGCTGGTCAATTGGTCCCCGGCGTGGCACCTGCGTGCAGGCAGGGAGGCTTACGTCATGCTGATCGATCGCATTCGCGAGGACCGCCTTCACGCAATGAAGGCCCGGGACGAGATGCGCAAGAACCTGCTCGGCACGCTCTATGCGGCAGCCACCAAGGATGACAAGCAGCCGGACGATGCAGCGGTGGTGAGGACCGTCCGCTCCTTCGTGAAGTCGCTCGACGAGACGGTGACCCTGGTCGAGAGCCGCGGCGGGAATGCCGCCTCGCAACGGGCGGAGCTCGCCATCCTCGCCGACTATCTGCCGCGCAGCCTGAGCGAGCGAGAACTCCTCGCCAGCATCCAGTCGATCGTGGCGGCCTTGCCCGAGCGGTCGCCGAGAGCGATGGGCCAGGTCATGGCCGCGCTGAAGCAGCGGCACGGCGATGCGCTCGACAGCCGGGCAGCAAGTGCTTTGGTACGCTCTGCTCTTACCGAACTCTAGCCGCGTCGCCTTTTGCGTGCTATTGGGGCCACAGTGCGCTCCGCATGCAACATTCTCTCGTAAAGATTGACTCCTGTTCGGGGCCTGCTTAGTGCGCTGAATCAGCCACGGTCCGTCTTGGTCCGATGGTCGCTTGCCCCACGATGAACCTCGCAAAGAGGCAATGAATGACCGAACAGGCCTTGCCGCGTCGTCTCGGCAGACGACGCTTTGTATCTAGCTTTGCCCTGCCACTCGTCCTCCCGTCCGTCGCCTTGCCCAGCGATCCCGCCGCAGCGGCGGTACCCGAGCGGAGCGTCGATCTCTATCACTGTCACACCGGGGAATCGCTGAAGGCGGTCTACTTCGCCGAAGGCCGCTACCAGCCCGACGCGCTGATCGCCGCCACCCACCATCTGCGGGACTGGCGCGACAATACCGAGCTGGATGTGGATCCGGCGTTGCTCGACCTTCTCTGGTCGTTGCGCCGAAAGCTCGAGATCAAGCGGCCCTTGCAGGTATTCTGCGGCTATCGCTCGCCTGAAACCAACGCAATGCTGCGCCGGACCCGTCGCGGCGTGGCGGCCCACAGCCTGCATATGCGTGCCATGGCGATCGATCTGCGCGTGGAAGGCCGGCCGCTCTCCCAGGTTCGGCGCGCGGCGGTCGCCCTCAGGGCCGGGGGCGTCGGCTATTATCCACGCTCCGGGTTCGTCCACGTCGACACGGGCGGCATCCGCTACTGGTAAGCCCAAGCTTCGGCCGTGCTCTCCGGAGCACGGCCGAAGCCGATGCGTACGTCAGAGCCTGCTTCGTGTTGACGTGCGGCACGCCCGAGTGAATAAGGCCCCATCTCGCAAGTGCGAGATGGCCTGCTTTGGCGCGACGATCGTCTTTGCCGGATGGTGCGATGGATGCGGTCGTGGGCGCGTGGGCCGATCGACCCTCTTCCGTCCTCTCAGGAATCCCTCATGAATCACCTGGACGCGTTGGAAGCGGAGAGCGTCTACATTCTCCGCGAGGCGTTCGCAAAGCTCGAGAAGCTGGCGATCCTCTGGTCGCTGGGCAAGGACAGCAACGTCGTCCTCTGGCTGGTGCGCAAAGCCTTCTTCGGCCATGTGCCCTTTCCGGTGATGCATGTCGACACCGAAAGGAAGTTTCCCGAGATGTACGCCTTCCGCGACCGCTATGCGGAAGAGTGGAAGCTGAACTTCATCCGCGAGCTGTGCCCGCCGGTCGAGGCCACCGACCCGACCCTGCCGCCGGCGGCCCGCTCGGCCGCACGCAAGACGCTCGGTCTGCAGGCGGCCGTTGCCAAGCATGGCTTCAACGGCCTGATCCTGGGCATCCGCCGTGACGAGGAGGCGATCCGCGCCAAGGAGCGCTATTTCAGCCCGCGCGGCGCCGACAGCAGCTGGAACCTGAAGGACCAGCCGCCGGAGTTCTGGAACCAGTACATGACCAGCTTCCCGGAAGGGACGCACGTCCGGGTGCACCCGCTGCTGCATTGGAGCGAGGTCGACATCTGGAAGTACACCAAGCGTGAGAACATCCCGGTGATCGACCTCTACTTCGCCAAGAACGGCAAGCGCTACCGCTCGCTGGGCGACCAGGACATCACCAGCCCGATCGAGAGCGAAGCCGCGACGCTCGACGAGATCATCCACGAGCTCGAGAACACCCGGGTGCCGGAACGTGCCGGCCGGGCGATGGACCACGAGTCCGAGGACGCGTTCGAGCGGCTGCGTGCCGCCGGCTATATGTGAGGCGGGCCCCCAGATGCCCCAGACCATGCGCGAGACCCGCCAGCTCAAGATCGTCATCGTCGGTCACGTCGATCACGGCAAGTCGACCCTGGTCGGCCGCCTGATCCACGAGACGGGCTCGCTGCCGGACGGCAAGCTCGAGGCCATCAAGGCCATGTCCGAGAAGCGCGGCATGCCCTTCGAGTGGGCTTTCCTGATGGACGCGATCCAGGCGGAGCGCGACCAGGGCATCACGATCGACACGACGCAGATCTGGTTCAAGACGGACAAGCGTC
>JBFWWD010000212.1:0-10238 GCA_050246385.1 Geminicoccaceae bacterium | reverse complement strand
CCTGCGTCGAGGCCGCCGGACGGGCCGGCGACCTGCGCCCGGGCCCGCACGACCCGAACAACGCGTTCTGGTTCGCCTATCACGTCGCCGCCATGACCGCGTTCGGCCGGCTGAGCGGCCGCGACGCCTACCCCTACCGCGGCGGCAGGGACGAGCTGGCGGCGGATCTGGCGCGCTTCATCCTGCGTGGCATCGGCCTGACCGACGCCGCGATCGAATCCAATATCGCCGCTGCGGCGCTGCAGCGGCCGGCCGCTTCGGCAGCGGCCTAGAAAAGTGGCCGACGAGGGAACGATGGCTACCGTCACCTACGACAATGTCCACCGCGGCGCCGAGCCGGCCCGCCCGAAGCCTTCCCGGCGCCGGGTCGCGGTCTGGTTCGTGATCGTGGCGCTGCTGCTGGCGCTGGTCGGCGGCGGGCTGTTCGCGTTCGACCGGTTCCGCTCCAAGGCGATCGCCGACTTCTTCGCGAGCCAGGTGCCGCCGCCGACGCCGGTGGCGGCCGAGCCCGCCCGGCTCGGCCCGATGCCGCGCTATCTCGACGGCATCGGGACGCTCACGGCGGTACGCGAGGTGATGGTCTCGCCCGAGGTCTCGGGACGGGTCGAATCGATCGCGTTCGAGGCCGGAACGTCGGTGGAGTCCGGTGCCCTGCTGGTGCAGCTGAACGATGCCCCGGAACAGGCCGACCTCGCATCCTATCAGGCGAGCGAGAAGCTGGCCCAGGCCAATCTCGAGCGGACGCAGCAGCTGATCCGGCGCGACTTCGCCACCCAGGCCAAGATGGACGAGAACCAGCAGGCGCTGGAAGAGGCCCGCGCCGGCATCGCCCGCAGTCAGGCGATCATCGACCAGAAGCGGATCAAGGCTCCGTTCGCCGGCCAGCTGGGGCTGCGCAGCGTCGAGCTGGGTCAGTATGTCGGGCCGGGCGACCAGCTGGTGACGCTGACCGACCTGTCCCGGCTCTACGCCACCTTCACCCTGCCCGAGCGCGACCGCTCCTCCGTCGCCGTCGGGCAGCCCGTGGAGCTGCGCGCCGACGCCTTCCCGGGCGAGATGTTCAAGGGCGAGGTGACGGCGATCGAACCGCAGGTCGATCCGGGCACGCGCGTGATGCGCGTCCAGGCCACGCTCGCCAATCCCGAGCGCCGCCTCCTGCCCGGCATGTTCGTCAACGCCCGCGTGGTCCTGCCACCGGTGGCCGGCGTGGTCAGCGTGCCCGAGACGGCGGTCGACCGTACGCTCTACGGCGATTCGGTGTTCGTCGTCGCCGAGGAGGGCAAGGACGCCGAGGGCAAGCCGACGCACAAGGCCGTGCAGACCTTCGTCGAGACCGGCCCCGCCTTCGAGGGGCGGATCGCGATCACCCGCGGCGTGTCGGCCGGCGACGTGGTCGTCAGCTCCGGCCAGCTCAAGCTGCAGAACGGAGTGCCGGTGACCGTCGCCGCGGAAGCGCCGCCGCTGCCCGCCCAGACTCCGGTGGAGTGACGGTGATGCGGTTCACCGACATCTTCGTCCGCCGGCCGGTGCTCGCCGCCGTGGTCAGCCTGCTGATCCTGCTGATCGGGCTGCGCGCCGCGTTCGAGCTGCCGGTGCGGCAGTATCCCGAGCTGAAGAACACGGTGATCACGGTCTCGACGTCCTATCCGGGCGCCCCGGCCGAGCTGATGCAGGGCTTCATCACCACGCCGATCTCGCAGGCGGTGGCGACCGCCGAGGGCATCGACTACATGACCGCGACCTCGGCCCAGGGCCAGAGCACGGTCAAGGCGTTCGTCCGGCTCAACTACGACCCCAACACCGCCATGACCGACGTCATGGCGAAGGTGCAGCAGGTCAAGTACCAGATCCCGCAGGAGGCCAACGACCCGATCATCCTGAAGTCGACCGGCGACACGACGGCGGTGATGTATATGGGCTTCTCCAGCCCGGAGCTGACCGGCCCCGCGATCACCGACTACCTGACGCGCGTCGTCCAGCCGCTGCTCGCCACCGTGCCCGGCGTGGCGCAGGCCGAGATCCTGGGCGGGCAGCCGTTCGCGATGCGGATCTGGCTCGACCCGGACCGGCTCGCCGCCCGCGGCCTGTCGGCGGCCGAGGTCGAGGCCGCGATCCGCGCCAACAATTTCCAGTCCGCACCCGGCCAGGCCAAGGGCTACTTCACCGTCGTCGACATCGTCGCCGACACCGGGCTGACCGACCTCGAGGACTTTCGCGACATGGTCGTGAAGTCGGCGAACGGCGCCCTCGTCCGCCTGCGCGACGTCGCGACCATCGAGCTGGGCGCCCAGAGCAGCAACGCCTCGGTCAGCATGAACGGCGAGCGGGCGGTGTTCATCGGCGTCAACGCGACGCCGACCGGCAACCCGCTCAACATCGTGGCCGGCGTGCGCGAGCTGATGCCGACGATCCAGCGCGGCCTGCCGCCGACGGTGACCGTCGAGGTCGTCTACGATTCGACCAGGTTCATCCAGTCCTCGATCGACGAGGTCACCCGCACGCTGATCGAGGCGGTGGCGATCGTGATCGTCGTCATCTTCCTGTTCCTGGGCTCGGTCCGCTCGGTGCTGATCCCGGTCGTGACCATTCCGCTCTCGATCATCGGCGGCTGCATGCTGATGCTGGCCCTGGGCTTCAGCATCAATCTGCTCACGCTGCTCGCCATGGTGCTAGCGATCGGCCTCGTGGTCGACGACGCGATCGTCGTGGTCGAGAACGTGCACCGGCACATCGAGGAGGGCCTGACCCCGCTGCAGGCGTCGCTCGTCGGTGCGCGCGAGATCGCCGGGCCGGTGGTGGCGATGACCATCACGCTGGCCGCCGTCTACGCCCCGATCGGCTTCCTTGCCGGCCTGACCGGCTCGCTGTTTCGCGAGTTCGCGTTCACGCTCGCCGGTGCGGTGATCATCTCCGGCGTCGTGGCGCTGACCCTGTCGCCGATGATGTGCTCGCTGATCCTGAAGCCGCACGGCTCGCAGGGACGTTTCGCCGATTTCCTCGACCGGACCTTCACGCGGGTCGAGAACGGCTACGGCCGCCGGCTCGACCGCACGCTCGACTACCGGCCGGTGACGGCCCTGTTCGCCGTCTCGGTCCTCGTCATCACCGGCTTTCTGTTCACCCACACCAAGTCCGAGCTGGCGCCCGAGGAGGACCAGGGCATCGTCTTCTCGCTGATCAAGGCACCGCAATACGCCAATCTGGATTATGTCGACTATTACGGCGCCCAGATCGACAAGGCGTTCGCGTCGTTCCCGGAGACCGACACGCGGTTCGTGGTCAACGGCATGGAGGGCGGCCCGAGCAGCGGCATGGCCGGCATGATCCTCAAGCCCTGGGACGAGCGCGAGCGGAGCCAGCAGCAGCTCAATTCGCTGGTCCAGGGCAGGCTCAACGAGATCACCGGCGAGCAGGTGTTCGCCTTCTCCCTGCCCCCGCTGCCCGGCTCGACCGGCGGCCTGCCGGTGCAGATGGTGATCAGCTCGCCGGCCGGCTACGAGACCGTGTTCCGGCTGATGGAGGACATCAAGGCGAAGGCGCGCCAGAGCGGCCTGTTCATCGTCACCGACAGCGATCTCGCCTTCAACAATCCGGTGATCCGCATCCAGATCGACCGCTCCAAGGCGAACGATCTCGGCATCACCATGGCCTCGATCGGCGAGACGCTGGCCGTCATGGTCGGCGGCAACTACGTCAACCGCTTCAACCTGAACGGCCGCTCCTACGAGGTCATTCCGCAGGTCCCGCGCTCGGACCGTCTGACGCCGGAGAGCCTGGGGCAGTACTATGTCTCGACCCGCTCGGGCGAGCCCGTGCCGCTCTCGACCGTGGTCAGCATCTCGACCGACACGGCCCCCAACGCGCTGACCCAGTACAACCAGCTCAACTCGGCCACCTTCTCGGCCGTGCCGATGCCGGGCGTGACCATGGGCCAGGCGGTCGACTTCCTGGAGCGGACCGCGGCCGAGGTGCTGCCGGCCGACTTCCAGCACGCCTATCTGTCGGATTCGCGGCTGTTCGTCACCGAAGGCAACCAGCTCGCGATCACCTTCGTCTTCGCCCTGATCGTGATCTACCTCGTGCTCGCCGCCCAGTTCGAATCGCTGCGCGACCCGTTCGTGATCCTGGTCAGCGTGCCGATGTCGATCTGCGGTGCCCTGCTGCCGCTGTTCCTCGGCCTGGGCACCCTCAACATCTACACCCAGATCGGCCTGGTGACGCTGATCGGCCTGATCAGCAAGCACGGCATCCTGATGGTCGAGTTCGCCAACGAGCTGCAGCGCAACGAGGACCTCGACCGGCGGTCGGCGATCGAGCGCGCGGCACGGGTACGGCTGCGGCCGATCCTGATGACCACGGCCGCCATGGTGGTCGGGCTGTTCCCACTGCTCGCGGCCAACGGCGCCGGCGCCGCCAGCCGGTTCGCGATCGGCCTTGTGATCGTCTCCGGCATGCTGATCGGCACGCTGTTCACGCTGTTCGTCCTGCCGGCGGTCTACACCATGCTGGCGGCCGACCATCGCCCGGCGAGGAGCGCCCGGCGCACGGAGGAGCTGGCGGCGGTCTCCTGAGCCGGTGTAGCTTTGCCCGACACCAAGCGGGGGATGTCGATATGCTCAAGGAATTCAAGGAGTTTGCCCTCAAGGGCAACGTGCTCGACCTCGCGGTCGGCATCATCATCGGCGCCGCCTTCACCGCGATCGTCTCCTCGCTGGTCGAGGACGTCATCATGCCGCCGATCGGCGTGCTGCTCGGCGGGGTCGACTTCTCCGACTGGTACCTGCAGCTCACCAACCGCGACCAGACCTATCCCTCCCTGCAGGCGGCGCGAGACGCCGGGGCGGCGGTGATCGCGTTCGGCTCGTTCCTCAACGCGGTGATCAAGTTCCTGATCGTGGCGTTCGCCGTGTTCCTGCTGGTCAAGCAGGTCAACAACCTCCGCCGCCTGATCGATCGCAATGAGGCCGAGGCGCCCCCACCCCCGCCGACCCAGGAGGTCGTGCTGCTCGGCGAGATCCGCGACCTGCTGCGCGAGCGGACTGCGAGGTGAAGGGCAGGATCCGAGGCTGGGCGGCGGGCCTCCTCGTCGCGACGACGGCGGCTTGCGCCACCCCGCCGCCGATCCAGGGCGATGCCGCGGCGGTCGAGATGCCCGCCGCCCAGGTGCGCGCGCGGCTCGAGCGCAGCCTGCAGATCCGCGGCCTGAAGCTCCTCGGCAATCCCGCCGGCCCGGGACCGGTCGTGGCCATGTCGACGGGTGCCGTAGCCCGTGGCTGGGCCAGCTGCCCCACGCTCACGATGTCCGATCCCTCACGTCGCAACAATCGCCGCGCGCGGGTCGACGCACGCGATGTCACCACCCGCGCCACCGTGGGCCTCGCCGAGACCGGTCCCGGCACGACGCACGTCGCCGTGCGCACCGAGCAGCTCGGCACCTACGTCAACCCGTTCACCAACAATCCGGTTGCGCAGGCCTGCAGCTCCACCGGCCGGCTCGAGCAGGAGCTGCTGGACGCACTGCGGTTTGGATGAGCCGGCGTGGCGCTCAGGCTCTGGACAGGGCCACCGTGCCTGCCATGACTGGCCGGCGACGGGAACGAGCGGCGGGCTTCAGGATGCGCACGGCAAAGGTCACCCTGCTCTTGGCGATGGCGCTTGCCGGATGCGCGACGCCGCACCCGGTGCGCAAGGCGCCGCCCGGATCGGCCGAGATCCAGCCGCGCGCGAGCGGGGCGACCGAAGGTACGGTCGAGGGGGCGCCCGCCGCCATTCTCGAGCGCGCCGCGGCCGCCTTGCAGGCGCAGGGGCTGACCTTGAGCGTACTGCCGGGCCCGAACGGGGTGGCGGAGGCGACTGGGGACGGCGCGGTCGACCCGAGCTGGGCCGACTGCCCCACCATCACCGTGCGCGATCCGTTCAGCGAGGCCCTGCGCAGCCGACGGAAGAACGCGGCCGAGATGACGACCCGGGTGACGGTCAGCACCGCCGCGGCGACGCCGGCCACGACCAGGATCGCCGTGCGGGCCCTGTTCCTCGGCAACTACGTCAACGATTTCACCGGCAACCCGCAGCAGGCCGCCTGCCGATCGACCGGTGCCCTCGAGCAGGCCGTGCTGGAGGCCGTCAGGGAGGGCGGCTGAGCCGTTCCTACCACATCCGCTCGGCCAGCTCGTGGCGCTGCTCCAGTTCCGGCCCGATGTCGGTCCGGCAGTCGAACGGCAGGTCACGCCAGGACACCACGCCGACGATGCGGTCGCCGTCGACGACCGGCATGTGCCGGAAGCAGCCCTCGTCCATGCGCCGGATCGCCTCGAACACCGGTGCGGAAGCCTCGATGCGATCGGGATCGAGCGTCATCACTTGGCCGACCTCGGTCCGCGCCGGGTCGAGCCCGGCCGCCACCACCCGGATCAGCAGATCCCGCTCGGTGAAGATGCCCCGCAGCTTGTCGTCGTCGCAGAGCAGGATGCTGCTGCAGCATGCCTCGGCCATGCGCGCCGCCACGGCCTGCACGGTCTCGTCGGCCGAGCCGGTCAGAGGTTTGTCGCGCTTGATGCACTCGCTGACGGGCCGGCCGGACATGAACTCTCTCTCCCCTGATTCCCGAGCACCTATCATACCACCGCAGGCTCTCGCTACCCGGCGCATGAGGTCGCAGCGTCAATCGGCGAGGAATGCCAGGAGCGCATCGCCGTAGCGCTCGAGCTTGGCGGCTCCGAGGCCCGGCAGGCCCTCGAGATCGCGCCGGGAGCGCGGCCGGGCCGCCGCGATCGCGAGCAGCGTGGCGTCGTGGAAGATCACATAGGGCGGCACGCCCTGCGCTCGGGCGGTGCGCAGGCGCCACTCGCGCAGGCGTTGGAACAGGCCTTCCGCCTCGGCGTCGGGCAGCGGGGCGAGCCGTGCCGCGCTGCGGGTCCTGGCGCCGGACCGCCGTGCCGCGGGATCGCGCCGCAGCTCGATCCGCCGCTCGCCGCGCAATACGGCGCGACAGTCGCCCGCCAGGCCCATGCCGCCATGGCCCTCGACGTCGATCTCGATCAGGCCCTGGGCCGCGAGCTGTCGCAGGACCGAGCGCCATGCGGTCGGCTCCAGCTCGCGGCCGACGCCGAACACGGACAGCGCGTCGTGGCCGAGGCGGCGGATCCGCTCGCTGCCTTCGCCGCGCAGCACGTCGATGACATGACCGGCGCCGAAGCGCTGCCCGGTCCGATAGATCGCCGACAGTGCCTTCTGGGCCAGCTCGGTACCGTCGAAGCTGGCCGGCCGGTCGAGGCAGACGTCGCAATTGCCGCAAGGGTCGGGCAGATCCTCGCCGAAATAGCCCAGCAGCACCTGACGCCGGCAGCGCGTGGTCTCGCAATAGCCCAGCATCGCCTCGAGCTTGTGCCGGTCGACGTGGCGCTGGCGCTCGCTCGTGGTTTCGGCCCGCGCGAGCAACCCCTTGAGCTTACCGACATCGTCGAGGCCATAGAGCATCCAGGCTTCGGCCGGCAGCCCGTCGCGGCCGGCGCGGCCGGTTTCCTGATAGTAGGCCTCCAGGCTCTTGGGCAGGTCGAGATGGAGGACGAAGCGCACGTCCGGCTTGTCGATGCCCATGCCGAAGGCGATCGTCGCCACCATGATCAGGCCCTCCTCCTTGAGGAACCGGTCCTGGTTGGCGGCGCGGACCTCCTTGTCGAGCCCGGCATGGTAGGGCAGCGCCTCGATCCCGGCGGCGACCAGGGCGGCGGCGGTGTCGTCGACCTTGCGGCGCGAGAGGCAGTAGACGATGCCGCTCGCACCCCCCTGCTCGCGCAGATAGGCGAGGAGCTGCGCCTTGGGCTGCAGCTTGGGGACCACCCGGTAGCGGATGTTCGGACGGTCGAAGCCGGCCACGAACTGGCGGCCCTCGCCCAGGTCCAGACGCTCGACGATCTCGCGCCGGGTCGGCGCGTCGGCCGTCGCGGTCAGCGCCAAGCGCGGCACGGCGGGGAAGCGCTCGTGCAGCACCCGCAGCTCGAGATAGTCGGGGCGGAAATCGTGGCCCCATTGCGAGACGCAGTGCGCCTCGTCGATCACGAACAAAGCGAGGCGGCAGCGGGCGAGCAGATCGAGAAAGCCGGGCGCCTTGAGCCGCTCCGGCGCGACATAGACGAGATCGAGCCGGCCCTCGCGCATCGCCCGCTCGACCCCGGTGGCGGTGCGGAAGTCGAGGCTGGAGTTGAGCATGGCCGCGCGCACGCCGAGCTGGGCCAGCGCGGACACCTGATCCTGCATGAGCGCGATGAGCGGGGAGACGACGACGGTGAGCCCGTCCAGGCACAGCGCCGGCACCTGGTAGCAGAGCGACTTGCCGCCGCCGGTCGGCATGAGGACGAGCGCATCGCCGCCGGCGAGGACGTGCCGGACCACCTCCTCCTGGAGGCCGCGGAAGCTGGGATAGCCCCATACGGTGCGCAGCACCTCGAGTGGCTCGCCTGCTGCCGCACGCGGTGAGGAAGCGCCGCTCATGCGGGCAGGGCGTCCACGGCACGGAGATTTCGGGAGATGGGCTTCGCCATGATTGTCCGGGCAAGTTGCAGCGGCGACAGCCTAGCACATCGGCGGGATCGCCGCGCCCGGACATGCCAAGCTTGCACTGCAGTCCCGCATTCTGTACGTATCTCACCGGCAGATCTTCGCCCGCCCTGCTCTCGCCGCGACGCGGCCCCCAGGAAAGACGACGACACCGCCCGCCGTCAGGGCACGTTGCCCCGGCGACGACCTATGCCGAACGAGGACTACCCTTTTGACCACCGGTACCGTGAAATGGTTCAACGCCACCAAGGGCTATGGCTTCATCCAGCCCGATGATGGCGGCCCCGACGCCTTCGTCCACATCTCCGCTGTCGAGCGCGCCGGCCTGGACAGCCTGCGCGACGGCCAGAAGGTCAGCTATGAGCTGGTCCGCGGCCGGAACGGCAAGAGCTCGGCCGAGAATCTGCAGCTCAAGAGCTAGGCTTTTCGATTTCTGATCGGGTCCTCCGGGGAAACTCGGAGGGCCTTTTCTTTTGGCGCCCTCGGGCGGCGCGTGCCCGTTTGACCTTCGGTCAGGATGGCGCCGCGCGACACCGGTCGAGCGCGCGCCGCAGCTCGTCCCGCGTGAACGGCTTCTGCAGGACGATCACGCTGTCCGCCATCTCCTGCAGCTCCGGGTGGGCCGCGTGGCCGGTGCATGCCACGACTTTCAAGCCCGGGCGCAGCTCGCGGGCGATGCGGATCAGCTCGGTGCCCCGCAGGTCGGGAAGCATGACGTCCGTGAGCAGGATCGCGGTCTCGGGGAGGGACCGGAGCCGATCGAGTGCCGCCCTGCCCGACCCGGCCTCGATGGCCATGTGCCCGAGAGCCTCGAGCATGGCACAGGTGCTGAGCCGGATCAGCGACTCGTCCTCGACCACCAGGACGGTACTCGCTGCCGCTGCCTCCGAGCCAGGAGGCTCGGGCCGCTGGTCCAGCGCCAGCCTGATCCGACGCGCCAGATCGCTGCGGTTGTAGGGCTTGGTCAGCAGCAGCACGTCGGGATCGAGCTGGCCGTTGTGGATGACGGCGTTCTCCGTGTAGCCGGAGGTGTAGAGGACGGCGATGTCGGGAACGAGCTGTCGGGCCCGGCGCACCATCGCCGGCGTGCCGATCGGGCCGGGCATGACGATGTCCGTGAACAGCACGTCCACCTTGGCGCCGTTCGCCAGGATGTTCAGGGCCGGCTCGGCCCCCGCCGCGGCCAGCACCTCGTAGCCCAGGTCCCGCAGCAGCTCGACCGCGACCAGGCGGACCGCGGCGTCGTCCTCGATCACCAGGACCTTCTCGCCACGCCCCCCGACCGGGGTGGCGGCCCGAGGTGCCGAGCGTTCGTCCGGCCGCCATGACCGGGGCAGGTAGATCTTGACGGTCGTGCCGACGCCGAGCTCGCTGTAGAGCTTGATGTGCCCGCCGGACTGCTTGACGAAGCCGTAGACCTGGGACAGGCCGAGCCCGGTCCCCTCGCCATTGTTCTTGGTGGTGAAGAACGGCTCGAAGGCTCGGGCCATGATCTCGCGCGGCATCCCCGATCCGGTGTCGGTGACCGCCAGCACCACATACTGCCCGGGCTTCACCTCCGCATGCTCGGCGGCGTAGAGGTCGTCCAGGGACGCGTTCGCGGTCTCGATGGTGAGCTTGCCGCCGTCGGCCATCGCGTCTCGGGCGTTGATCGCGAGATTCAGGATCGCGTTCTCGATCTG
>JBFWWD010000211.1:0-10326 GCA_050246385.1 Geminicoccaceae bacterium | reverse complement strand
CAGCTCGGTGATGCCGAGCCTGGTCAGCTCCAACACCAACGCCCCCTCGATCATGATCGGCGAGAAGGCCAGCGACCTGATCCGCGGCAACCGCCTGGCGGCCGCGGCATGAGCCCGCTCACCGTCGCCCGCGGCGAGTGCCGCATCCCCGCGATCGGCTTCGGCACCTACAAGCTCGACCCCGGCCTCGGCACCGAGGCGGTGGCGACCGCCCTCTCGGTCGGCTACCGCCACATCGACGCCGCCCAGCTCTACGACAACGAGGCCGAGGTCGGCGAAGCGCTGGCCGCCTCCGGCCTCCCGCGCGACGAGCTGTTCGTCACCACCAAGGCCCGTGCCGACCGCAACGCGCCGGACGACTTCCTGCGCTCGGTCGAGCACAGCCTGCGCGACCTGCGCCTCGACCGGGTCGACCTCTTGCTGATCCACTGGCCGGTGTTCCCGCAAGGCATGGCGGCGACCATCGAGGCCCTGCTGGCGGCCCGCGAGCGCGGCTGGGCCCGCTTCGTCGGCGTCAGCAACTTCAACCGCCCGCAGCTGCGCGAGGCGCAGGCGATAGCCGGCGGCACGCTGGTCACCAACCAGGTCGAGTACCACCCCTTCCTCGACCAGACCGCGATGCTGGCCGAGCTGCGCGGCCAGGGCATGTTCCTCACCGCCTACTCGCCGCTGGCCCGCGGCCGCATCGCCCAGGACCCGGTGATCGCCGAGATCGCCCGCCGCCACGACCGCAGCCCCGGCCAGATCGCCCTGCGCTGGCTGGTCCAGCAGGGCGACGTCGTGGCCGTCCCCAAGGCCAGCGGTGCGGAGCGGATGCGCGCCAACCTGTCGGTGTTCGACTTCGCCCTCGCCGAGGCCGAGATGGCCGCGATCTCGGCGCTCGGTGCCGCCGCCCTGCGCCTCGTCGCCCCGGCCGACCTGTCGCCCGACTGGGACTGGGAACCTTAGCTGCCGCGCCGGATCGTCGCCGGCGCGCGCCCCTCATGCCGCCGTCGAGACCTCGATGTCGAGCCGGAGCCCGATCGCTCGGAATGCGGCCTCGATCTCCGGCAGGGCGGTGGGGTGATTGAGGTCGAGCAGGCGCTGGGCCGCGGATGCCCGGACGCCCAGGCGATCGGCGAGCTGCGCCACCCCGATGCCTCGTGCAGTCAGCGCGCGATAGAGCTCGACCTTGGCCAGCGTCAGCGCCGGCAAGGAGGCCACCGATTCGCCGCGCGCAAGCTCGGGCAGGGTCTCATGGTCCGCCATGCGGCTGGCAAGCGCCTCCTCGATGGCATCCCTGGCCCGCAGCGCCGCCTCTGCGGCGGTCTCGGCGAAGGTCGTCACCTCCGGCAGATCCGGACAGGTCACTAGCACCGTCCCGTTGTCGTCTGGCGTGAGCTCGATCCGATAGCCACCCATGCCACACTCTCACTTGAGTCCCAGATCCTTCTTTATCTTCTCGATCAGGCCCCTACCAAGCTGCTTGTCGCCGCCATGCATCGGCA
Organism: Geminicoccaceae bacterium; assembly: GCA_050246385.1. Taxonomy (GTDB): domain Bacteria; phylum Pseudomonadota; class Alphaproteobacteria; order Geminicoccales; family Geminicoccaceae; genus Benzoatithermus. The sequence goes on along the minus strand of JBFWWD010000211.1, from coordinate 8,839 downwards.
GCTCGCTCTTCCGGCCTGCCCGTCGCACGATGACGTGGCCGGAGCCGGAACGTTTGGTCTCGAAGCTGCAGCCTTGTTTGGCGAGCCATCGGCGGAATTCTGCCGCGTTCACGTCCCCGACCTCCTGCGGCCTGCATGTGGGAAGGCGAGGGCTCGAGCTGTCGTCTAGTCTATCAGTTGAATTAGATCAACTATGATCGCCTCGACGGCGAGGTAGTCGGCTCGCGCGTCCCGCCGATCCGACGCTGACACCCTGGATCGGCGGCGTGACGGGCGCCCGCCCGCCGCCTCCCGTTCGCTACCCATCCACGGCATAGGTCAGGATCACCCCGCCGGTCGTGAGCGGGCGCGCGCTTTCCAGGCGCATCCCGACCTGGTGGTCCTGCGGCTTGAACAGCGGATTGCCACCGCCCAGCACTACTGGGACGACGCACAGGCGGTATTCGTCGACGAGCCCGGCGGCGAGCAGCGAGGCGAGCAGATCGGCACTGCCGAACACGTAGATGTCCTTGCCGTCCTCCGCCTTGAGACCCCTGACCGCCGCGACCGCATCGCCCTTCAGGAGCCGAGTGCTGTGCCACGTCGCCGCGTCGAGGGTGCGGCTCGCCACCGCCTTCTCGATCGAGTTCATCATGTCGGCCACCGGCCCGGTGGCCGTGGCCCAGTAGGCGGCCATCCCCTCGTAGGTGCGCCGCCCGAACAGCAGCGTGCCGATCTCCTTGCCCTGCTCGAGCGAGAACGCCTGGAGCTCGTCGCCCCAGACCGTCTCGTGAAAACCGAGGTCCCAGGGCTTGCTGCCCTCGAAACAGCCGTCGAGCGTCATCATGTTCCAGACGACCAGCCGCCGCATCGCACGTCCCCCTGCTCGCCGCGTCCCACAACCAGTTGCGTTCGGCAACCGGTTGCAATATGCCTGGACCGATGCGATATCGCAACCGGTTTTTTCGGGATGACCCATGCGCGACGAGCAACGATCCGGCTGCCCCATCAATCTCAGCCTCGAGGTCTTCGGCGACCGCTGGAGCCTGATCGTCATCCGCGACATGATGTTCGGCAATCGCCGGCACTTCCGCGAGCTGCTGTCGCGGTCGGAGGAGAGCATCGCCTCCAACATCCTGTCGGCGCGTCTGAAGCATCTGCTCGATCTCGGCATGATCACCAGGGCCGACGACCCGAGCCATAAGCAGAAGGCGATCTACAGCCTGACCGAGAAGGCCATCGAGCTGGTGCCGGTCTTCGCCATGCTCGGCGCCTGGGGCCGCCGCCACCTGCCGGTCACCCGCGAGCTCGCCATCCGCGCCCAGCTCCTGGAGGAGGGTGGCCCGGACATGTGGCAGGCCCTCATGGCGGAGCTGCGCACCCGACATCTGGGCACGCCCGAGCAACCCGGTGCGCGCCCGGTCCTCGCCGAGCTGCGCGCCGCCTACGAGAAGGTGCTGGCGGAGGCGGGCCGAGGCGCCGCCCGACAGGACGGTGGGTAAGAGACCCTGGTTACGGCAGACCTTGCTGGCCCTTCGTCAGACTGACCGCCGTCGCTACCGCGAGCACTGGCGGACCGAGGCTAGGATCGATCGGTCACTACGGTACGGTTCGCGTGATCGCGAAGCCGCGCGGTGATGATTTCCCTGTCTCGATATGTGCGCAGAAGGCGCCCTGCGGCGGTGTGCTCGAATTCCGAATAGTCGAAGATCACCAGCGCATAGCCGTGCTCGGGGAGTAAGGTCCGGCGGTAGTCATCATACCGCCGTCTCTGTTCACCGCGCCCAAGCCCGGAGACAGTCGGCCGATCATCAAACCAGCGCACGCGCTGGCTGTGCTGACGCTCATGATACTCGATCACCAGCCCAATGTCGGGATAGAAGGCGTCGACTGGAAGCAATGCCCTGCGTCCTGAAGCCCCGGGATCACCCAACAGAAATGGAAAGCGGTGCTGGCGTATCGCCCTCTTGCCCAGAACAGCATCGCAAAGGTCGACAATCCATCCTTCGTCGCTTGAAACCCTTGCGGACGATGTGGATCCGGTCCGCGGATGTTCACTCGTCGGGGCGTCCGTCGTAACCGGCGCGAGGGCGGCCAGAATGCGCTCCATATCTTGACGTTCGGGACTGCCAATGCCGACTTCCCATCGCTCATTGTGGGAGTGCCATTGCAAACCGGCTCGGCGAAGCGCGGCCCGGAACCGCTTCGGATCAATACCGTGGAGCCGCGCCATCTCGGCGGCGGTGGTGGTGTCCTCACCAGGTCTTCGCGTGGGCATGGGACGACGTCGCACTTCTCCGGCCCTCGGCCCGTCCGGTCGCGATCCCGATGCTCGGCTCCCGAGCCGCACGCGATCGTCTGGGCGCTTCTTGCGGGTCGTGGCTACGTCGATCTCCCGCCCGCATTGCCCGAGCGCTTGCTGTCCCGCTGCCGTTCGCCCTCGGCAGGCTTGTCGGCGACCGGCGCCGGGGCATCTGCCACCGTCTGCCCCTCCGGCGTCCTGCGGCCCGGGAGGCACCTGCAGAGCAGGTTGCACAGACACTGCATGAGCATGATCGCATCTCCACGCCATCGCGGACGGACAGGCCCGATCGCCGTGGCACTCGGAATATGCTGCCTCCTGCCTTGGACCGCCACACGAATGCGGCTTGGAGCCCGTTCAGGCAAACAATCGCTCGACTGCTCTCATAGGTTGAATTTCCTTGAGAATGATCTCGCTCTAGGAGAGAATGGCATCCGCCGTCCAATCGGAGCCCGTGCCATGCCCGCCACTCCTTCCCCCGCCCAGTCCGAGGCCTCCCGCCTGAACGGCGCCCTGTCCGCCGGCCCCGTCACCGACGCCGGCAAGGCGTGCTCCGCGCTCAACGCCGTCCGCCACGGCCTGTCCGGCCGGGCCTTCTTCCTGCTGCCCGACGAGGACCCGGCGGAGTTCGCCGCCCACGAGGCCGAGCTCTTGACCGTGTACCGCCCGCGCGATCATGCCGAGCGCGAGGCGGTGCTGGCCCTGGTCCGCGCGTTGTGGCGCGAGATCCGGGGCGACCGGCTGGAGGCGCAGGTGCTGGGCGAGCTGTTCGCGGCCGCGAAGATCGCGGACCAGGCAGCCCGCGAGGCGGCCCGCGCCGCCGCCTTCCGCCAGCTCTCGACCGTCTTGCGCTATCAGGGCCGGATCGGCCGCGAGCTGGCGACGCTGCGCGCGGCCCTCGACGCGCTGCGCCAGCGCCGCCTCGGCGCGCAACCTGCTGTGCGAAGCGAACCCGAGCCGGTGCCGCCCGCCAACGACACGTCTGTGCCGGACGAACCCGAGCGCCATCTCAACCGCCAGCAGCGCCGGGCGCTCGCCGCCATGGCCCGCAGGCGCGCGGCCTAGCGGAACCAGCGCGAGCGAGACGGCGGCCCTGTCGAGCACCCGCTGATGCGCTAGGCTGGGCCGTCAGACCGTGCCGCCGCCGCGGCGAGGAGGGGTCGTGAGCGTCCGCATCGCCGAGATCGCCGACGGCATCTACCGGCTGTCGACCTTCGTTGCCGAGATCGCCCCGCCGACGGGCTTCACCTTCAACCAGTTCCTCGTGCTGGGCGACGAGCCGCTGCTGTTCCACACCGGCCTGCGGCGCATGTTCCCTGCGGTCCGCGAGGCCGTGGCTCGGATCATCCCGCCCGACCGGCTGCGCTGGATCGCGTTCGGCCACTACGAGGCCGACGAGTGCGGCGCCATGAACGAGTGGCTGGCGGTGGCGCCGCGAGCCCAGGTGGCGCACGGGCAGACCGGCTGCATGGTCTCGCTCGACGACATGGCCGACCGCGCGCCACGCATCCTGGCGGACTCCGAGGTGATCGAGCTCGGCCGTGGCCGGCGCCTGCGCTATCTGGACACGCCGCACATCCCGCACGGCTGGGACGCCGGGGTGATGCTGGAGGAGGCGAGCGGGACGCTGCTCTGCGGCGATTTGTTCACCCAGACCGGCAACGGGCCGGCCCTGACCGAGGGCGATGTCGTCGGCCCGGCGATCGCGACCGAGGACCTGTTCCGCTATTCCAGCCTGAACCCCGGCATGGGCGCGACCATCCGCCGGCTCGCCGGACTCGCGCCGCAGCGCCTCGCCCTGATGCACGGACCGGCCTTCGCCGGCGACGCTGCCGCCGCCCTGCGGGCGCTGGGCGACGATTACGACCGGCGCGTGCGGGAAGCCTTGCCGGCCTAGCCCGGCACCGGCGCGTCCTGGCGGATCAGGCCCTCGCGCTTGAGCTCGTCCCACAGTGCCGCCGGCACCTCGGTGCGGAACACGGCGAGGTTCTCCTCCATCTGCGCCACGGTGCGGGTGCCCGGGACATTGGTCGGGATCGCCGGATGGGCCAGGACGAACTGCAGCGCCACCGCCTTGAGCGGCACGCCGTGCCGGGCGCACACCGCCTCGATCCGCCGCGTCCGCGCCAGGATCGCCTCGGGGGCCGGGCCGTAATTGTACTTGGCCCCGGGCACCGCACCGGTGGCGAGGATGCCGCTGTTGTAGCCGCCGCCCAGGACCACCGCCGCCCCGCGCGCCTCGCACAGCGGCAGGAACTCGTCGAGCGCCTCCTGCTCCAAGAGCGTGTAGCGGCCGGCGAGCAGGAAGCAGTCGAAGTCGCGCTGCTTCAGCGCCTCCAGGCAGACCTGCCACTCGTTGACGCCCACGCCGATCGCCTTCAGCACGCCTTCCGAGCGCAGCCGGTCGAGCGCCCGCCAGGCCCCGTCCATCGCCTCGCGGAAGCGGCCGGGCTGGTGCTGGGGACCGTGGGTGAACACGTCGCAGTCGTGGATGAAGGCGATGTCGATATGCTCGAGGCCCAGGCGCTGCAGGCTGTCCTCGATCGAGCGCATGGCGCCATCGTAGGAATAGTCGAACCGCATCTTGAACGGCAGCCCGTCGACCCAGGGCGTGAAGTCGATCTCCCTCCGGGGTGCTGCGGTCAGCAACCGGCCGACCTTGGAGGAGACGACGTACTCGTGCCGCGGATACCAGCGCAGGGCGGCGCCCAGTCGGGCCTCGCTCAGCCCGTGGCCATACATGGGTGCGGTATCGAAGTAGCGGACACCAGCCTTCCAGGCGGCATGGATCATGCCGGCCGCCTCCTCCTCCGTCACCGGCCGGAAGATGTTGCCGATAGGTGCAGCACCATAGCCCATCAGCGTGACGTCGAGATCGACACGTCCGAACCTGCGCTTCTTCGCCGGATCCATCGGTTCCCCTCCCTGATCGGTCGTTGCATTCAGCCGCGATGCACCATGAGGCGGTTCTCGCCTTCCTGGACGGTCTCGCCGTGCTGGTTGAGGACGGAAAAGCCGAGCCGGACGATGCCGCGCTCCGGGCGGCGCGTCGGCCGCAGGCCCAGCACCTCGATCCGCACCGTGATCCGGTCGCCGGGATGGACCGGCCGGCGGAACTCCCAGCTCCAGCCCAGGGACGCGATCGCGGCGAGCTGGACCGACGCCCGGTTCTTCAGCCCATCGACCAGGCCGAGGATCAAGAGGCCATGCGCGATCCGGCTGGGAAAGCCGAGCTCCCGGGCCGCCTCGTCGTCCATGTGCGGCGCGAAGAAATCGCCGCTGAGGCCGGCGAAGGTCAAGAGGTGCCAGTCGGTGATCAGCAGGCCGTCGGTGGTCCAGTGGTCGCCGGGCTGCAGTGCCTCGAAGGCGTACCGGCCGGAGGCGAGCGGCCTGCCGGCCGACTCAGGCGATGCCATGGAGCGCCATCAGGGTCGTGATCCGGGCCGCCGCGAGCTCGGGGTCGCGCAGGAGCCGCGCCCGATCGGCCAGGCGGAAGATCTCGGCATACTGCAGAGCCGAGCGCGCCGACTGCATCCCGCCGAGCATGGTGAAATGGTCCTGATGACCGTTGAGCCAAGCGAGCAGGACCACGCCCGCCTTGTAGTACTGGGTCGGCGTCTCGAACACCTTCCGGGAGAGTGCGACCGTGGGCTCGAGCGCCGCCTCGTAGGCCTGCCGCTCGCCGCGTCCGAGGGCGGCCAAGGCTGCGGCCGCGGCGGGTGCGATCGGATCGAAGATGCCCAGGAGCGCGTGGCTGTGATGCTCGCCGTCGCCCGCGATCAGCCGCGCATAGTTGAAGTCGTCGCCGGTATACATCCTGACCCCGGCGGGCAGCCGCCGACGCAGCTCGACCTCGCGCCGCTCCTCCAGGAGCGAGATCTTGATGCCGTCGACGCGCTCGGCATGTTGCCCGATCAGCGCCAGCACGGTCTCGGTGGCCTCGTCCAGATCCTCGCTGCCCCAATAGCCCTTGAGCTGCGGGTCGAACATGTCGCCGAGCCAGTGCAGGATCACCGGCTCCGAGGCCTGTCGGATCAGGCCGCCATAGATCTCGAGATAGTCGTCGCGCGAGCGGGCCGCGCCCACCAGCGCCCGGCTGGCCATGAGGATGGCCCGGCCGCCGCCGCCCTCGACCACGGCGAGCTGCTCCTCGTAGGCGCGCCGCACCTCGTCCAGCCCGGCACCCGGCGCGAGCTGGTCGGTGCCGACGCCGCAGGCGAGGTCGGCGCCGGGCACGGTACGCGCCTCGGCCAGCGAGCGGCGGATCAGCTCGGCCGCGGCCGGCCAGTCCAGCCCCATGCCGCGCTGCGAGGTGTCCATCGCCTCGGCGATCTTGAAGCCCAGGCTCCAGAGGTGATGGCGAAAGGCGAGCGTCGCGTCCCAGTCCACCGCCGCCTGCTGCCACGGAGCCACATCCGCGCGTGCATCGGCCACGACATGCGCCGCCGCATAGGCGATCCGCGGGAACGTCGCGGTCTGCACCTGCGGGAAAGGCGAGGGCGACCCGAGCCGGAACTCCTCGACGGAACGCGCGGCGGTGGGCAGACGGACGGTGGCCATGATGGTGCGCCTCGGGGCATGAAGTAACTATCCAGTTACATAGTTGCCGCACGCTGTCAAGGCGCGCACCCGCGCATCCGCGGCGCAGGCGAGGCGGCCTATCTCAAATTGAACTGGACCGGGACGGCGAGGGTGAGGGGCGGCTGGCCGGCTTCGGGCGGGGGCGGCGGCAGCGGCGAGGCGCGCTCGAGCAGGGCCAGGGTCTCCTCGTCCAGGGTGGCCTGCCCGGAGGACGTGACCAGCGCCACCCGAGCCACATTGCCGTCGCGGTCGATCGTGAAGCGGACCGTGGCGGTGCCCTCCTGGTGGCGCAGGCGGGCCTGCCGGGGATAGCGTTTGTGACGCTCCAGATGGGCCAGCACGGCGCCCTGCCAGGTGGGAACGGCCGTGGACGGGCTGCGCGTTTGCGCGGCGGTCGGCGCCGCCGGCTGGGCCGCCGGGGTCTGCGCTGCGGGCGGGCTCGCCGGCGCCGCGGGCGGAGACGGCCGCGCCTGCTGCGGCTCGGCGGCGGGCGGCCGCGGCTTTCTGGGCGGCGGCGGTGGCGCCGGCCGTAGCGGCTCGACCATGCTGGCGAGGTCGACCGGTGGCGGCTCCGGTGGCGGTGGCAGGTCGAGCTGCGGCACGGCGATGGTCACCGGCGCCGGCATGTCCGGCAGCGGGATCTCCACCTCGGCCACCTCGATCACCACCGCAGCCGGCATGTCGGGCGGCGGCAGCTCGACCTCGGGAATCTCGATCTCGACCGGTGCCGGCATGTCGGGTGCCGGCAGATCGAGGGTGGGCTCGGCAGGCGCGGGAGGTGCGGCGGGCAGGTCGATCAGGATCGCCGCCGGTGGCGCCGCGACCGGCGGTACCGTCGCCGTCCGCAGCAGCAGCGCGGCAAGCACGGCATGCGCCAAGAGGACGACGGTGACCGCGGCCGCCCAGCGCGGAGGCGGCTCGATCAGGGCGGCCGCACCCGTCACGGTGCTGCGGCGGACGGCGTCTCGAGGCCCACCAGCCCGATCTTCAGATAGCCGGCCCCGCGCAGCTCGTTCATCAGCGCCACCACGTCACCGTAGCTGACGCCGCGGTCGGCGCGCAGGAACACCCGCTCGTCCTTGTTGCCGCCGGTCGCCGCGTCGAGCGCGGCAGCGAGACCGGCGCGGGCCACCGGCGCCTCGGCCAGATGCACGCTCAGATCGCCGCGCAAAGTGAGGAACAGCGGCTTGTCGGGGCGCGCCTGCGGCGTGGCCGTGGAGGTGGGCAGGTCGACCGGCACGTCGACCGTGGCCAGAGGGGCGGCCACCATGAACACGATCAGCAGCACCAGCATGACGTCGATGAACGGCGTCACGTTGATCTCGTGCTGCTCCTCGAGCTCGTCGCTGGAATCGATGCGCCCGGCCATCACTCAGGCCGCCGCACGCAGACGGTGCAGCCTGGCCCGGTCGAGGTCGCGGCTGACCAGGCGCTCGATCGCGGCACCGGCGTCGCGCAGGCTGATCCGGTAGCCCTGCAGCCCGCGCGCGAGCCGGTTGTAGCAGACCACGGCCGGGATCGCGGCGACGAGGCCGAGGGCGGTGGCGAGCAGCGCCTCGGCGATGCCGGGGGCCACCACGGCGAGATTGGTGGTCTGCGCCTCGGCGATGCCGACGAAGGCGTTCATGATCCCCCAGACCGTGCCGAACAGGCCGACAAAGGGTGCGGTCGAGCCGATCGTGGCGAGCACGTTCATGCCGCTCTGCATCTCGCGCGAGGCCGCAGCCTCGCTGCGCTCGAGCCGGGAGGCGACCCGTTCCTGAATATTGCCCGTGGGGACGTCGGCCGAGGCCGCGAGCTCCTGCTCGGCCACGCGCAAGAGCGCCGGCCCGGCGCCGCGGCGCCCGTTCAGGTGGCCGCCGGCCTCGGCGAACGAGGGCGCCTCGGTCAGGATCGCCGCGGCCGCGGCCGCCCGTCGGCGCGCGGCCGCGAGCTGCAGCGCCTTGGCGAACCAGATGGCCCAGGTGACCAGGGACG
>JBFWWD010000210.1:0-10475 GCA_050246385.1 Geminicoccaceae bacterium | reverse complement strand
GTCGGCTTGAAGGTGCGGTCGCTGTCCATGCCCTCGAAGAAATAGCTCACATCGACCCCGAGAGCCTGCGCGATCGTGAACAGCCGGCCGGCCGCGATCCGATTGATGCCCTTCTCGTACTTATGTGCCTGCTGGTAGGTAACTCCGATCAACTCCGCCATCTGCTGCTGTGTGAGACCCAACATGATTCTGCGCTCGCGCATCCGCGCGCCCACGTAGCGATCGACGTCCTGCGCCCGCGAGCGCCCGGGGCCGACCCTCGGCTTCAAGCCTGCACTTGCCATCACGGTCTCCATCCAGCATACCTCCGGCCCCTCCGATCCAGTGCCGAACCCGCGTTGGCCGAGCGACCCGGCGAGGCCAGGCACGGATCGATCGAGTTGCGATCGATGCGCGACCTGAGGTTACGCATCGCCACTTCACGAATAGTTAAAGGAAAATCGGGAAAACACTAGCGAGCAATTCGTAGCGGGAGCTACTCCCATGTACGCCATCATAAGTTTTATGACCAATGGTGTGAATCTGAACTTGGGAGAGTTAATTTAATGGTTTTGCGATTAGTCCAACGGTTTCATGGCAAGCTTCGAATGAAGAGCACTGGGAAGCAGGCGGGTGCAGAATGACCGTCACCGATGAACTCCGTGCCGCGCTGGAGCGGGCACTGAGTCCGAGCGAGCTCGAGATCGTCGACGAGTCAGCGCGCCATCACGGCCATGCCGGATGGCGAGAGGGCGGCGAAACGCACTTCGCCGTCCGCGTGACTTCCGACAGGTTCATCGGCCGCACGCGCATCGAGCGGCATCGTCTCGTGCATGCGGCAGCGGGCGACCTGCTACGCGACCGAATTCATGCGCTGGCGGTAACGGCTCGCGCTCCCGGGGAGGCTTCCTCGACGGGGTGATGACCGCGAGCGTTCATACCCCGAGTCGAGACGGGTTCCGCCCTAGAGCGCCGAGAGAGACCGGCCTCGCATCCGAAGGACGTAGGTCTACTCGCCGCTGGGGGCGAGCCTGCCCTTCGCCCGCTCGATTCCTTGCATGATCAGTTCCTGAGCCCGCTCCGGACCACCCCAACCCAGAAGCTTGACCCATTTGTTGGGCTCGAGGTCCTTGTAGTGCTCGAAGAAGTGCGCGATTCTCGCAAGGTCGATCTCCGGCAGATCCTGATAGCTCCGGATGTTCCGGTTGATCTGACTGATTTTGTCGATCGGCACGGCGAGCAGTTTCTCGTCCGTGCCCGCCTCGTCCTCCATCTCGAGCACACCGATCGGACGGGCACGGAGCACCGCGCCGGACATGACGGGCATCCGCCCAATCACCATGACGTCGATCGGATCGCCGTCGCCGCTGAGAGTATTGGGGATGAAGCCATAGTTGCAAGGATAAAACATGGTGGTGTACAGGTAACGGTCGACGAAGATGAATCCGCTATCCTTATCGTATTCGTATTTGATCGGATCAGAGCGGAGGGGGACCTCGATCAGCACATTGATCTCGTGAGGTGGATTCTTGCCCGGCGACAGGCGGTTGATGTCCATGGCGGCGCTCTCCTCGGTGAGTGGACCCGGTGGAATGCTCAGGGCCAAGCGGCGACCGGCGGCAGGGACATCAAGATCGCCTCGGGGTTGCCCCCGGTCTTGAGCCCGAACTGGGTGCCCCGGTCGTAAATCAGATTGAATTCGGCATAGCGGCCGCGGCGGACCAGCTGATGCTGCCGGTCGGCCTCGGTCCACGGCCGGTCCATGTGCCGGCGAACCAGCCTCGGATACACGTCCAGGAACGCCTCTCCGACGGTCCGGGTGAAGGCGAAGTGCCGTTCGAAGTCGCCTTCCAGATAGTCATAGAAGATGCCGCCAATCCCACGGGGCTCGTCGCGGTGCGGGATGAAGAAGTACTCGTCCGCCCACTGCCTGAACCGCACATAGGCGTCAGGCTCGTAGGCGTCGCAGGCGGCCTTCAGCCGGGCGTGGAACGCACGGGTGTCGTCCTCATCCGGGTAGATGGGATTGAGGTCGGCACCACCACCGAACCAGCTCCTGGTCGTGCGGATGTGGCGCGTGTTCATGTGCGCCGGGGGCGCATGCGGCGAGCGCAGGTGCGCGACCAGGGAAACGCCGCTCGCCCAGAACCGGCCCTCGCCCTCGGCACCGGGGATCTGCCCGCGGAACTCCGGACTTAACTCGCCCCAAACGGTGGAGACGTTCACGCCGACCTTCTCGAACACCCGGCCGCGCATGATCGAGATCACGCCGCCACCACCGCCGGGCCGGTCCCAGGCCTGGCGCTCGAACCTTCCGGGGTCGAGATCGGCGTGCGCCGCGCCGCGATAGTCGTCCTCGACCGCCTCGAACGCCGCACAGATGCGGTCGCGAAGCTGCTCGAACCAAGCGCGGGCCGCATCCCGCTCGCTGGAGGACTCACCGCCCATGATATCCCCGATCGAGGCCGCCCGTCTGCCGAAGCGCCTCGGCAAGCACGATCGCTGCCGCCATAGCCACATTGAACGAACGCAGGCCCGCCTGCATGGGAATGCGGACCCGGAGGTCGGCCACCTCATGCACGTTCGCCGGCGCTCCGGTGCTTTCGCTACCCAACATCAGGATGTCGTCCGTCCTGTAGCTCGCGCGGTGATGATCTTGCAGGCCGGTCGTGGTCAAGAGGACCAGCCTGCGACCCGACGCCCGGCGGTCACGCTCGAAGGTGGCGAAATCCTCGTGGCACCGCCAGCGGACGTGTGCCGCGTAATCCAGCGCCGAGGCGCGGATGCGACGGTCGTCCAGCGGAAACCCGCATGGCTCGATCACGTCGAACTTCGCCCCGAAACATGCGCACAGACGGAGCACGGCGCCGAAATTATGGGGCCGATCAGGTTGATAGAGGGCAAGACGCAACTCGGACATCACAGCCGTGCTCGCAGCCAACGCTATGAAATTACAGCAGATTTATGCGACCAAAGGTCGCTTGTTCGCCCAGATGACCCCGCTTAGATTGCCGCCAGGGATAAGCACCCCGCCTCCAGCCGTAGTGGTTTCTGCGCCCATGTCCGATTCTGCGAACCCGTCCGATGGCGTCACGCGCCGGGATTTCCTCGATCTGGTCACGTGGTCGACCCTGGCCGTGGGCGCGGGTGCCATCGCTTGGCCGCTGATCGACCAGATGAACCCATCGGCCGACGTGCTCGCGCTGTCGAGCATCGAGGTCGACATTGCGCCGGTCGCGGTCGGCGGGGCCGTGACCGTGAAGTGGCGCGGCAAGCCGGTGTTCATCCGCCACCGGACCGAGGAGGAGATCAGCGAGGCCGAGGCCGTGCCGCTGAGCGAGCTCAGGGATCCTCAGACGGATGCCGAGCGGGTGATCAAGCCGGAGTGGCTGATCGTAGTCGGCGTGTGCACCCATCTCGGCTGCGTGCCTCTGGGCAACAAGCCCGGCGAGCCGAGGGGCGACTATGGCGGCTACTTCTGCCCGTGCCATGGTTCGCACTACGATACCGCGGCACGCATTCGCAAGGGACCGGCACCGCTGAACCTCGCGGTACCGAGCTATGCGTTCCTGACCGATACCAGTGTCCGGATCGGCTAGCGACCTCGCCCAGACCGTAGCGCCCGCCCGGGTGCGACCACGAGTTGGAAAGTGATCATGGCGGCCGACGTTCCCGAGCCTGTATTCAAGAGCGGCGTCCTGCGCTGGATCGACGACCGGTTGCCGTTGATCTCCTGGGGCTACAAGGAGTTCGTGGCCTATCCGGCACCGCGGAACCTGAACTACTTCTGGAATTTCGGGTCTCTGGCCGGCATCATGCTGGCGCTCCAGATCGCGACCGGCATCGTGCTGGCGATGCACTACACGCCCCATGTCTCGCTCGCCTTCGATTCGGTCGAGCACATCATGCGCGACGTGAATTTCGGCTGGCTCCTGCGCTACGCGCACGCCAACGGCGCGTCGATGTTCTTCATCGTGGTCTACATTCACCTCTTCCGTGGCCTCTATTACGGCTCCTACAAGCCGCCGCGGGAACTCCTGTGGATGCTCGGCGTCGTCATCCTGCTCCTGATGATGGCCACGGCGTTCATGGGCTACGTCCTGCCCTGGGGCCAGATGAGCTTCTGGGGCGCCACGGTGATCACCAACCTGTTCTCGGCGATCCCGTTCGTCGGCGAGAGCATCGTGACCTGGCTGTGGGGCGGGTTCGCGGTCGACAACCCGACCCTGAACCGTTTCTTCTCCCTGCACTATCTGCTGCCGTTCGTGATACTCGCCGTGGTGTTTCTGCACATCCTGGCGCTGCACCAGTTCGGCTCGAGCAATCCCGTCGGCATCGACCTGACCAAGAAGGACAAGATCCCGTTCCACCCCTATTACACGATCAAGGACACGTTCGGCCTGTCCGTGTTCCTGATCATCTTCGCCTTCTTCGTTTTCTATGCCCCGAACTTTCTTGGGCATCCTGACAATTACATCCCGGCCAATCCGCTGAGCACGCCGGCGCACATCGTGCCCGAATGGTACTTCCTGCCGTTCTACGCCATCCTGCGCTCGACCGTGTACGAGCAGCTGTTCACACCGCTCGCGTTCCTGGGCTGGTTCGGGATCTCGGCGAAGCTCGCCGGCGTGCTGGCCATGTTCGGCTCGATCGCGGTGCTCCTGGTCATGCCCTGGCTCGACACCTCGAAGGTGCGGAGCGCCACCTTCCGCCCGATCTACAAGTGGGTGTTCTGGCTGCTGGTGATCGATTGCGTTGTGCTGACCTGGGTCGGCGGGCAGGTCCCCACACCCACCGTGGTCTGGATCGGCCAGTTCGCGACGCTCTACTACTTCGTGCATTTCCTGGTGCTCTTTCCGCTTCTCGGCAAGATCGAGCGTCCGCGCCCCCTCCCGACCAGCATCGACAAGCCCGTGCTCGGCGGCGGCACCGCCATGCAGCCGGCGGAGTGATGAGGATGACGATGTTGCGCGCTAGCATGCTCGGCGCCGCTCTGGCCGCTTCGCTGCTGTCCCTTCACGGCAGTGCGATCGCGGCCGAGGGCGAGGTCGCCCTGAAGCACCGCGACTGGCCGACCGGGGGCATGTTCGGCAGCTTCGACCGTGCGGCCACGCAGCGGGGACTCCAGGTCTATCGTGAGGTCTGCGCGGCCTGCCATGGGCTGAAATACATCGCCTTTCGCAACCTCGCTGGCCTCGGTTACAGCGAGGACGACATCAAGGCGATTGCGGCAGAGGCCACCGTCACCGATGGCCCGAACGACGAGGGCGACATGTTCGAGCGGCCCGGCCGGCCGTTCGACCGCTTCCCGAGTCCCTTTCCGAACGAGGCCGCGGCAGCCGCCTCCAACGGCGGCAAGGCTCCGCCGGACCTGTCGCTGATGGCCAAGGCCAGAGAAGGTGGCCCGGACTTCATCTACAGCCTCCTGACCGGCTACGAGGACCCGCCAGCGGACGTCCAGTTACCGGATGGCGGTCATTACAACGTCTTCTTCCCCGGCCACGTCATCGCTATGCCCCCGCCACTGAGCGACGACCAGGTGACCTATGCGGATGGCACTGCCGCCACCGTCTCGCAGATGTCGAGCGATGTCTCGCAGTTTCTCGTGTGGGCTGCCGAGCCGAAGCTCGAGGAGCGCAAGCAGACGGGGCTGAAGGTGGCCCTGTTCCTCGTCGTCCTGACCGCGCTCACTTTCGCGCTCAAGCGGAAGATTTGGGCCGACGTACCACACTGAAGATCCCATCATGGACGTCCGGTTACAAATTGTAACCGGACGTGAGTTGGCGCAGTGCGGCGATGCGGTGAGATTGCGGGCCTGCCGATAGGCGGCGTAGCTCACAACGCGTCGAGTCGGTTCACACTCGTGCCTCTCAACCTACAAGAAGCAACCCGTTCGCGTGGGTTCGGACGTGCCGATCCAGGCGTCGGGTCGGCCACTGATCTGCGCCGGCCGGCACTGCCACGAGTCTGGGTGCTCGCATCGAAGCGGCCGGGCGACGCCAGCCAGGTGCTCGCTCTGGCCGAAGGGCTAGGCTGGCCGTTCGAGATCAAACGGCTGGTGTTTCGGCGCACGAGCCTGCTTCTGGCGCCTCCTTTCAGTTCGAGCGACGCCGGGATTGATCGGCGGCGGTCGGTCTCCCTCGACGCGCCATGGCCCGATCTGGTGCTCGTGTCCGGCCGCGAGAACGAGCCGGTCGCGCGGTGGATCAGGTGCCAGTCGGGTGGCAAGACCCGCATCGTCCAGGTCGGACGGCCATGGGGTCCCATCGCCGCGTACGATCTCGTGGTGACGACGCCACAATATCGGCTGCCCGCGCACGCCAACGTCCTACACAACACGGCGCCGTTGCACCGCGTCACACGCGAGAGGCTCGTAGCCGCCTCACGGCGCTGGGCGCCCCGACTGGCCGGGCTGCCGCGGCCGTTCATCGCGGTGTTGGTCGGCGGACACAGCGGACCCTATGCGCTGACCCGGCGCAGTGGCGAGCGACTCGCCGGCGAAGTGAACGGCCTCGCCGCGCGACTGGGCGGCTCGTTGCTCGTGACCACAAGCGCACGAACACCCGAGCCGGCTGGAAGAGCTTTCGAGCAAGGGCTCTCCTGTCCGCGACGTCTCTATCACTGGCGGCGTGGCGACCCGGAAAATCCCTACTTCGCGTTTCTCGCGCTCGCCGACGAGATCGTCGTCACGGCGGACAGCATGTCGATGGTCAGCGAGGCGGTCGCCACGGGCAAGCGTGTCCACCTCTTCGATCTCGGCGAAAGCTGGGGCTCGATGCGCGAACGGACGATCGGTTCAGACGGACGGCCGAGGCTGCGTGACTGGCTGCAGGAGTTCCATCCTCGGGCGGCTCTCTACCGCTGCCTGCTGAGGCTGGCGCCGCCACGGATGACCCGCGATCTCCGCCTGGTCCATCACAGGCTGGTTGCCACGGGCCGTGCCGTGTGGCTCGGCGAGCCGACGCCCGCTGGACCACCGCCGCCGCTCGACGATCTTGCGCGCGCCGTCGAGCGCGCTCGAGCCCTGATAGAGCCGGAGCAGGTGGCGGCGGTCTCAGGCGATTGGGACAGCCGACGCTCCTTGGCCGAGGCGGCGGCCTGAGCCCGGATCAGATCTCGATCGCCACGCCCGGCGTCGCCGGCTGAACCCGCCCGCGCGTGACACGGCGTGCGAAATCGTCGGGCTGCCCGCTCAGGAGATCGAACGTTCCCCAGTGGATCGGCACGATCAGCTCGAGGTCGAGGAACTCGTTGCAGGCGATCGCCGCCGCCTCGGGTCCCATGGTGAACCGGTCGCCGATGCACACCAGACCGATCTTCGGCTGATAGAGGCGCTGGATCAGCGCCATGTCCGAGAACAGCGCTGTATCGCCCGTGTGGTAGATGGAGCGCCCTTCCGTCTGGAGCACGAAGCCTGCGGGATCGCCCATCGTCAAGGGCATGCCGTCCTGGATGATCGCCGAGCTGTGCAGCGCCGGCACCATGCTGTAGCGCACGCCCGCCTGCTCGATCGATCCGCCCGTATTCATTGGCTGGAGGTTCTGGACGCCCTGGCCGTTTACGAACATGCAGATCTCGTACTGGGCCACGACCGTGGCGTCGTACTTGGTCGCGAGGCGGACCGTGTCGCCCAGATGGTCCTCGTGGCCATGGGTCAGGACGATCGTGTCCACCTCCTGGATCCCATTCTCATAGCCGCCGGGAAAGCTCGGATTTCCGGTCCAGAACGGGTCGATCAGAATGCTCTGAGCACCGGTCACGAGATGGAAGGCCGAGTGGCCAAGCCAGGTCAGCTGCATGGAACGAACTCCGAAGTGAGGGAGACTGCCGCCAACATGGGCGCGAGGGCATGAGGACGGCAAGGCGTCTGCAAGCCTCACCTTCAGGTACCGCCAACGAGCCCATCACGGTTAACGCCACGGTCTTATCGGTTAACTCTGGGCCTCATGGCGGCCGAGGACAGGCGAGCCGATGTCAGAGGTAGTCCCATGCGCGCATTCTTCATTGCCCTGGCCTTCGTGCTCTCCGGAGCACTGAATCCGGTCGCCGCCTCCGAGGATTTGGCCCCGGTTGGCAGTCCGGACAGAGTCACCATCTACCGCGGCGGCCAATACGACCATCCGTCGCCGATCGCCGTATATCGGGGGAGTGCTGCTCCGCCAGGATATCTCGCGACCACGGCCCTGTCGGCGGGGTCCGAGATCGGGCCGGTCGGCGGCAGGCAGATCTGGTTTGTCGACCCTGCCCAGGACCGGCTTACGAACTGCCGCGCCTGGAACACGACGATGATCGGGCAGCGGCGCATCCTCTGCACCCCATCACGGCGACTCCCAGACTAGCGTTCGGCGCGGAGTGAGAAGGCGAGCGGCAGCCAGGGCTCCTTCGGCCAGCGATACATGGCCTCCTCGTCCTCAACCAAGCTCTCGAACATCCGCCACGGCACCCGATCGTGCTCGTGCAGCCATCGGAGGGTCATGCCGGCCGCGAGGATGCTGGTGACGATCTCACCAAGCGGGTGCATCCAGCTGTAGGTTCGAGCGTTGGTCAGGCGGGCGGCTGGATCGGCGTAGTCGCTGGGATCGTCGAAGACGCATGCCTCGCGGTCGAAATAGGGCACGAACCAGCCGGGCCAGTTGCCGTGCCTCGGCGCCGCGTCGTCGAACACGAGCGCTGTCGGATGTCCTTCGGCCAGGTAGAGCATGCCACCGGGTTTCAGGAAGAAAGCGACGATCTCGGCCCAGCGGCGAATGTCGGGCAGCCAGTTGATCGCTCCCCAACTGACGAAGACGAGATCGAACGCCCTCGGCTCGTGGATTGCCGCCGGGGCATCATAGAGATCGGACTGGATGAAGCGCGCCCGACTGGCGAGACCGAGCTCCTCCGCCAGCGTCGTGGCAACGCGGATTGCCGGTGCGGAAAAGTCGAGGCCGACGACGCGGGCGCCGCGCTGCGCGAGGGTGAGTGTGTCGCGACCGAAATGGCATTGCAGATGGAGAACGTGACGGCCGTCGAGCGGCGGGAGCTCCGCCTCCTCGATCGGATACAGGCGCCCCCGGCCCGAGCGGAGATCGCCGAGGTCATAGCTCGCGGCGTCAAGATGAATCGGGACGCGCTCGTCCCAGTTCGCCCGGTTGACCGCACGCCAGTCCTCGATCCCGGCCATCCCTGATCCTCCTTGCCTCGCGGCTCAGGATCGACAGGGTCGAGCCGCGGGTCAACGGCGCGCCAACTCCGCCTCGAGTTCGGCGATACGCGCACGGAGAGGAGCGACGGCTGCAGCAATCTCCGCCTCGGTAAAGCGCGGCGTGATGTGTTGCGGGCAGTTCCAGTCGAAAGCGTCCACGGTGATGACCAGCGCGCGCTCGATCTTGGCCGGATAGGTGTCGAGCTCGAAGCGACGTACCAGGTCCGGATCGTCATGGACCGTCACGACTCGGGCATGGCCGAGGATCTTCAAGCGTCGACGGCGAGGATAATCGACCAGGATCAGCGCCACACGATCATCGCCGACCAGATTACCCACGCTGACGAACTGCTGATTGCCTCGGAAATCTGCGAACCCGAGGGTCCGCTCGTCGAGGACCTTGATGAATCCGGGCGGGCCGCCACGATGCTGGACGTAGGGCCACCCCGTTTCGCTGACGGTCGCCATGTAGAAGCTGTCCCGCTCGGCCAGGAATGCGGCTTCGGCGACGCCGAGGCGATTGTGGTGCACCTCTCCGCCTTCTAGCCTCGAATATGCCGTGCGGCTGCCCTGGACCTTCTGCAGAGCCTTAACGCGATCCGTGAAGGCTATATCCGCGAAGCGATGTCCCATGGAGCCCTCCTCGAGCGCGCCATCCGATGGCATCGACAAGAGGTAGCGACCGACAGCGCTCGCAGGTATAGCCTGGGGAATGACGACTTTGTTGCAGCTCACGCAATAGTCTGGTGGATCGACTCCACGCATTGGAAGTGTTCGTGGCCGTCTCGGACGCCGGTAGCTTCGCAGAGGCGGCGAGACGGCTGCGCCTGTCGCCCGCTGCGGCCACCCGCGCCGTGGCGGCGCTGGAGGACCGCTTGGGCGTGCGGCTCATCACGCGTACCACGCGCAGCCTCAGCCTGACCGAGACTGGCCTGGGCTATCTCGCGCACGCACGGCGCATCCTCTCCGACTATGGCGAGGCGGAGCGTCTTGCCGCGGGTTCCACGGGCAGCCCCCACGGTCACCTCCGCATCACCGCGCCTCTGACCTTCGGGCGGATGCACCTCATGCCGGTTCTCAGCCAGTTCCTGACTGCACAGCCGAAGGTGACCGCCAGCTTGGTGACGCTGGACCGGGTCGCAAACCTGGTCGAGGAGGGCTTCGACCTTGCGATCCGGATCGCGCAGCTCCCGGTTTCGACCATCGTGTCACGGCGCATCGGCGAAGTTCGCCGCATCCTGGTGGCCGCGCCCGACTATCTTGTCCGTCGCGGGCGCCCGACCGCGCCGGGCGACCTGCCGGAGCATGCGGT
>JBFWWD010000209.1:0-10538 GCA_050246385.1 Geminicoccaceae bacterium | reverse complement strand
GTACAGACTCCGGCCGTTTGAAGGATCTGAGGAAAGTCCCGTTGCATCGAGTCGAATTTCCACCCAAGCGTGTATGCTTGGCAAACCTCTTCAACGGACTCGCGGACCGTCTTCTCCGAGGCAAGCCTGCTCTGTAGGGCAACGACGTCGCGAAGATTACCTTCCTCCGCGATTCTAAGTTTCTGTTCAACCGCCATTAGAGATTGACGTTTGTTCCCCAGCTGTGCAGAAGCTACCTCAAGTGGCGATAGGCGCCCACCGTTTTCCTCAAGCTGTCGTACGATGCCTTCCTCTTCTTCCAGAAGATCTCGGAGGCTTGTATGGCGGTCAAGGAATTCTTGCAGGAGTGCGGGATGTCTTAGTGGATCTTCTGCTACTTTTGCAAGATCTCCTTGTCCGAAATATTCAACTCGGAACGAATCAATCGGCGCTTCAGCCTCGTCGCTATCAGTGCTAGCCTCGCCGTCACACCCTCGCCACCTCTGATATCTATAGCAAATTCCATTGTCGTCTTCGCAAAAGACGGTAACGGAATTCGGGCAATTGTTGTATGAACCGAATTCGTCATTTAGGCCGAATGCGTACGCGAGAGCCCTTATAGCCGTCGATTTCCCTGTCCCCCGTCCCCCTATGAAGCAGTTAAGGTTGTCGCTGAAGTGATACTCCTCTCCGTCAAGGAAGCCGCCATCGATGCTGATTCCTATCACGCGAGGGAAACTCCTCGGGATCGACACTGTGGCCCTTACCCTGGCTGTTGGATCGATGAGCGCCACGCGCAGAGCCTCGAACGTCAGTTCGTTCAGCTTGATCCGGGTCCATGACTTATCCGGGCTCCCTGTCTCGAACGCAGCCATACTGTGAGAGTCAGAGCCCTGCACTCGAGCAAGATCTGGTCGTCCCGCCAGATCGATAAGGTCCTTTCTTGCGAGAAAGACTTTCTTGCGCTCTGCACCGTCCTGTCCGGTATCTCCGTGTTCCGAGTACCATGCCAGGGCGTCGAACGAGTCGCATTCCAAGCCATATAAGCCCGGACTGCAGATGATGTCCTTCTTCCAATTCTGGTATCCAGGCGCAAACGCCTCGAAGCCCGTCCGTTTCCGGTCGATGTGAGCGGCGATGCAGATTCCGCCGAGCTTGTGCGCCTCCGTTATAGTATCGGCCATGGATTTAGCCGTCCTGGTATCGTCTGCACCCATCTCCCCAATCAGGTCGAGCCTCATGAGAAAACGAGCGAGTCGCGATATGTCGTCGGGAGGAAAATAAGCGAGGAGATGTCCATGTGCAGTTGTCACCTCAACGCCGGGTAATACCATGATAATCCCTGCGTAATGAGTGGCCGCATATTCAAGCGCTGCCGCTACATTTGTATTTGAATTGTGATCGGTTATTGCTATTACGCGCAGATTTTGCCTCACAGCGGCATCGACAATGGCTTCGGGTGTCATGCCCGTATCGCGAACATCATGTGAGCCACCGTATGAGTGGATGTGGAGATCTACGTTGAGGAACTTAGCTCCGTTGTCGCTCTCAACGATCTCATCAAGTGTAGTCATTATTTTTTCTATCCCTATGCCAATAGCGCATCTTTAGAACGAAGGCACGGAATTCCAGAGACACCCATCGCAATTAACTCTTCTCTGCAGCGGCGCGATCCTCGGCTGCGTACCGCAGTGCGTCCGGGTCACGCTCATGAGCGTCGATCTCGTCCCGCGAAATCGCTTCTCCGCCACCCACGGCCACGGTTGTGCCATCGCCCAGACGCGCTGTGAAGATCCTGGCTGTTCGCCAACGATCCCGCACTTGACACCGTCGCAGGCACATGGGATTGTCCGAGGCTTTTTATCCTGGAGGAGTTTCGCCATGCTATTCCGGGTGTTCCTCCCGCTCGTCGCGCCATCACCCATCGTTCGGATGAGCGCGGCCGCGCAACCCATTAGTAAATCTGCACAAACGAACCCAAGCCCCCGCCTCCGCACGAAAACTGCACAAACCAATTGCCGCCGCGCACGTCCGAACCCGAGCGCCGGCGCGCACGAAAAGTGCACGAACGAATTCCCAGGTACGGCACGTCCGAACCCGACAGCACCCCCGTCCCGGCCGATTTCCGTGGGCCCGAGCCTCCCCGCTCCACGTTCGAACCCGACGCCCGGCCCACCCGGCCCGGTTCCCGCCCGCCACCACGCGCCGAAACGAACTCGGGGTCCCGACCACGACGGAGGCGGCCACACGCGGGCACTCTGCCGCTCGCGCACGTTCGAACCCGAGCGCCGGTGCGTTCTCGCGCTGCCGCGATGCACGTGCGAACCCGGGGCAGGGACGCGCGCACGAAAAGATACACGAACGAACTCGCGGCGTGCACGCCCGAACCCGGGCGCGCGGCGTGCCGCCCGGTCAGGCTCCCGCGGCCGTCCGCATCGCGTTCCAGGGCGGATCGTCGGCGACGTCCGTCGTCACCACGCCCGCTTCGCCGACGCAGGGGCCGAGGATGGCGAGCAGCCCGGCCTCGACCGCGCCGACATTGAACGAGGCGTGGACCACGCCCGCCGGGATGAACGCCGTGTCGCCCGGGCCGAGCAGCCGCTTCTCGCGATCGATCCACTGCTCCAGACGCCCGGCGGTGACGAAGATCACCTCCTCCTGGTGCGGGTGGATGTGGAAGTCGTGCCCCCTGCCGACGGGGAAGCGCGCCTCGACCAGCGCCACCTGCCTGGCCCCCGTGACCGCCGGCCCGCAGATCATCCCGACCTTGCCCCAGCCCCGGTCGGTCAGCGGCGTCTCGCCCGCCATGGTGAACTTGCCGATCATGCGCCGCTACCTCCCTGAGCCGATGATGCCGCCATGGCGCGCACCGCACCACGCCGCGAGGCTCGTCCGCTTCCGCCCGGCGTGCAAGCGGCCTCGCCGGATCCCGGTACGTCGCTCGGACGGTTGCGACGGCCAGGTGCATGCGGCGCCCGTGTCTCTCGGTTCACGATCCCGGGAATGTGCTCGCCCTCGGCGTTCGTTCCGGCAGGCGATCTGCCTGGATCGCCGTCATGATCTCCCCGGGTGACCGCCGTGCCGTCGACCGACGCGCCTGGTGCGGCGGCATCGCCGCCTTGCCCGCAGCGGCGGGTCGGCCGGGCCGTGCAGCTCTTGCGGGCGCTCCACGCTTCGCTGCCGCCCTGCGACAGGCGGGAAGGCTCGATCGGCTCCACGGCCTGCTCGTCGCCCGGCAAGGAGAGATCGCGGCCGCCGAGGCGGTGCGCGGCCATGCTGCCGCCTGTGCCCGCGGCCATGACGGGCAGATGCTCGATGTCGTCCCGTCCTTGGAGCTCACGGTCGTCGTCACTCGGATCCGATGCGTCCGGCGCGCGCCGAGGGTTATGTCGGCGACCTCCACGCCCTGATGGTCGAGGAGGTCCTTCCGGCCGTGGGATGGCGATCGCGTCGCATCCGTTCAGCCCGGCACGGGCTCGCATGTCTCCAGCATCCGGCCAGCGGGCAGGCGCAGCCGGGCTGCGAGATCCTGGTAGGGCATCGAGACCAGCTGGCGGGAGACCTCCTCCGCCCGATCCGCCTCGCCGGACAGGATGGCCTCGGTCAGCCGGCGATGCAGCGGCAGGCCGCGCTCGAATGCGCCGGGATGGTCGGTGGTGGTGGTGACCTGCAGCTGCATCAGCGATGCGATCAGCGAGCCCAGATGGGTCAGGACGCCGTTGTGCGAGGCGGCGAGAATGCTGCCGTGGAAGGCGATGTCGCGACCGGGGATCAGCTCCGGACGCTCACGACAGGCCTCGAGCGCCGTGCAGGCCGCCTCGATCCCGGCCTTCTCCTCCGGCGTCGCGCGGATTGCCGCGAGACGGCTCGCCGCCGGCTCGACGATCATCCGGAACTCGACCAGATCGAAGGCATGCGGCAGCCGCTGGCCGACCGCATCCAGCCAGCCCAGCACCTCGGGGTCGAGCAGGTGCCAGTCGCCGCGCGGGCGGACCCGCGTGCCGCTGCGCGGGCGCACCTCGACCAGCCCTTTGCTGGCAAGAGCCTTGATCGCCTCCCGCAGCAGGTTGCGGCTGACGCCGAGCTGTGCGGCCAGCTCGGCCTCGACCGGGAGAGCCGACCGCTCCGGGAACTCACCCACGGCGATCCGCTGGCCGAGCTCGTGCACCACCTGCCCGTACAGGTTGCGCCGGGCCGCCCGCGGCTCGGGGGACGGCATCGGGACGGCGCGTGCGGCATCCATCGACAGGGACCAATCGTCAGCCAAGCTCGGCTTGTTCATCCAATCATCCTATGATACTGCGCAAGCTGTCAAACGCCACCATGCCTGCGCGGTGGGTGCGCATGGCGGGCGGGCAGGACCAATCAGGGGAGCGACGGTCACGGCGGCGTTCTGGACGACGATGGCCGAGGTGCTGCCCTACTTCCTGCCGGTGCTCCTGGCCGGGCTGGTGGTGGCGGTCAAGGTGGCCCTCGGCGCCTTCGCGCTGGCACTGGTCGGTGGCCTGCTCCTCGCTCTGCTGACACGATCGCCGATCCGCTTCCTGCGCACGCCGGCCTGGGGCTACATCGAGCTCATCCGCGGCACCCCGGCGCTGACGCAGCTGTTCATCCTCTATTTCGGGCTGTCGGAGATCGGCCTCAGCCTCTCGCCGCTGACGGCGGCGATCACCGGCCTCGGCGCCAATGGCGCGGCCTATCTCGCCAACGTCTATCGCGCCGGGATCGATGCCGTCGATCGCGGGCAGCGCGAGGCCGCGCTCTCGCTCGGCCTGACCCCGACGGCCGTCCTGATCGACGTGGTCCTGCCGCAGGCGGTCCGGATCATGATCCCGCCCTTCTGCAACCACGCGATCCAGCTGCTCAAGGACACCTCGCTCGTCTCGGCGGTGGCGGCACCGGAGATCATGTTCAGGGCGCGTGGTCTCGTGATGGAGACCTATCTCAGCATGCACGTCTATCTGCTGGTGGCGGTGATCTACCTCGCCTGCACGATTCCACTGGCGCATCTGTCGGCGCGGATCGAGCGCCGCCTCGGGCGGGGGCGCTAGCCCGATGGGCGAGTTCCTGCGCAGCATCGCCCAGAACCTGCCGGACTGGCTGCCGCAGCTGCTCGTCGCCTGCGGGGAGACGCTCGAGCTCACGGCGGTCTCCTTCCTGATCGCCGCCATTGGCGGGGTCGTGGTCGCCCTCGTGCGCCGGTCCGGCAGCCGGACGCTGCGCGCCGCCGCGATCGTCTACATCGAGATCGCCCGCGGCATGCCGGCCTTGGTGATCCTGTTCCTGATCTACTTCGCGCTGCCGACGGCCCTGCCGGCGCTGCAGTTCGACTCCTTCACCGCCGCCTGCATCGGCCTCGGCCTTCAGGGTGCCGCGCTGCTGGGCGAGATCTTCCGCGCCGGTCTGGAGGCGGTCGATCGCGGCCAGCGCGAGGCGGCGCTGACCCTGGGCCTGACCCCGCGCCAGAGCCTGCTCCATGTCGTGGCGCCGCAGGCGGTGCGCGTGGCGCTGGCGCCGACCGGCAACTACGTCATCGGCCTGCTCAAGGACACCTCGATCGCCTCGATCATCGCGGCACCGGACCTGATGCTGCGCGCCAAGGATCTCGCATCGTCGAGCTTCCTGCCGATGCAGCTCTACGTGCTCGCGGCCATCCTGTACTTCGCGATGAGCTGGCCGCTGGCCTGGCTCGTCCGCCGCCTGGAACATGCCTATGCCGCCCCGCACCGGCCGTGACCGGCCGTCCCGCGGGACGTCGTCGCGCGGCTCGCAGCCGCTAACACAAAGCGAGGGATGATGATGGTCTCGAGCTCAGCATTCGGCACCAGGCGCCGGGGACTGTTGGCGCTGGTCACCGCGGGCGTCGTCCTCACCGGCCTGCAGGCACAGGCGGCACCGCCCAAGACGGTCGAGCCGGGCAAGCTGACGATCGGCATCAATGGCGACATGCCGATGACCAGTCTCAAGGACGGCAAGCTGATCGGCACGGACGGCGAGCTGATCGCCGCCATCGCCGAGCGGCTCGGCCTCGAGGTCAACGTCGTGCAGATGGAATGGTCGGCACTGATCCAGGCCACCAAGCAGGGCAAGCTCGACCTGATGCTCGGCTCCATGGGCTGGACCAAGGAGCGCTCGGAGGTGCTGCTGCTGAGCGACCCGATCTATTACTTCGGCACCTTCCTGCTGCAGAAGAAGGAGACGAGCTACTCGACCTTCGCGGATATGGAGGGCCACTCGGTCGGCACCGTGACTGGCTTCACCCTGGTGCCGGAGCTGAAGTCGGTCCCGGGCATCGGCGAGGTCAAGCTCTACGACACCTCCGACGGCGTGATGCGCGACGTGATCGCTGGGCGGCTCGACATGGCGGTGCTCGATCCTGGGCTCGTCCAGTACGCGATCTCGCAGCACCCCGAATGGGACATCCACCAGGTGGCACTGAAGCCCGAGCCCGACAAGTTCCCGATCATGTCGACCAAATATTACTCGATCATGGGTATGTACAAAGAGCTCGGCGAGCTGGAGAAGGCCATCAACACCGAGATCGGCAAGGCTTGGGCCTCGTGCGAGAACGTGCAGTTCATGTCCAAATACGGCCTGGGCGATCCGGACTGGTTCGTGCCGCCTTCGCCGGACTATCGCGTCGGGGTCGACCGGCCCGAGGGCTGGAAGTCGCCCAGCTCGCCCGAGAGCTGCTTCAAGAAGTCCTGAGCTGGTGGGTGATCGCAGCGAGGCCGGGCGCGAAGCCCGGCCTCGCGCCGAGGCCGCACCGCTCGTCCGCATCGTCGACCTGCACAAGCGGTTCGGCGAGCTCGAGGTGCTGCGCGGCGTGTCGATCGACGTCGCGCGCGGCGAGGTCGTGGCCATCGTCGGCCCGTCCGGCTCGGGCAAGACCACGCTGCTGCGCTGCGTCAACTTCCTCGAGCGGCCGAACGGGGGCGAGGTCTGGATCGATGGCCAGCGCATCGGCCAGGAGCTGCGCGGCGGCAGGCTGCACGAGCTCTCGGACCGCGAGATGGCGCAAGAGCGGGCCGAGATCGGCTTCGTCGTCCAGCGCTTCAACCTGTTTCCGCATCTGACCGCGGTCGAGAACGTGGCGCTGGCGCCGCGCAAGGTACGGGGGCTCGCACGCGAGGCCGCGGCCGAGCTCGCGGCACAGATGCTCGCCAAGGTGGGCCTCGCCCACAAGCTCGACGACTATCCCGAGCGGCTGTCGGGCGGGCAGCAGCAGCGGGTCGCGATCGCGCGCGTGCTCGCGATGCAACCCAAGCTCATCCTGTTCGACGAGCCGACCTCGGCCCTGGACATCGAGCTGGTCGGCGAGGTGCTGCGCGTGATGCGCCAGCTGGCCGACGAGGGGCGCACGATGCTGATCGTCACCCACGAGATCCGCTTCGCCGGCGAGGTGGCCGACCGCATCATCTTCATGGATCAGGGCCAGATCGTGGAAGAAGGCCCGCCCGAGCGGATCCTCAAGCGGCCCACCCACGAGCGGACCCGTGCCTTCCTGCAGAAGATCCTGACCCATGGCGAGGAAGGCTGAACCGTGCGTATCACCGCCATGGAGACCTTCCCGGTCAACGTCGCCTATCGTCATGCCGAGTTGAGCTCGCGCGTGCGCCGGGGCGGGGTCACCGCGATCATCGTCAGGCTGACCACCGACACGGGTCTGGTCGGCTGGGGCGAGGCGTGCGTCGGTGCCGATGCCGCCTCGATCGAGGCTGCGTTGGCCGCCATGAAGCCCTTCGTCCTCGGTCGCGATCCCTGGACCAGCGAGGCGATCGCCCGCGACGCCTACCGTACCGGCCTTTGGGATTATCGCGTCCAGACCGGCAACTTCGCCTTCGCCGGCATCGACATGGCGCTGTGGGATCTGTGCGGCAAGGACTGCGGCCAGCCGCTGCATCGGCTGTTCGGCGGCCCGGTCCAGCCGGAGATCGAGTATTTCTACTACCTCGCCCAGGGCACTCCCGACGATCTGCGGGCGCAGTGTCTCGACGGCGTCGAGCGTGGCTACCGCTGCTACTATCTCAAGGTCGGTCTCGACGATCGGGCCGAGGAGGCGATGCTCGAGGCGGTGCGGGCAACGGCCGGGCCGCAGGCGCGGATCCGCATCGACGCCAACGAGGCCTGGTCGGTGCCCGAGGCGGTGCGGCTGCTCGATCGATGGCACGCCCGGTTCGGGATCGACTTCGCCGAAGCACCCGTCCCCATCTTCCCATTGGACCGCATGCGCGATCTTCGCACCCGCGTGCCCGTCGCCCTATGCGCGAACGAGGGCCTCGGCAGCCAGGCGGAAGCCTATCAGGTCATCGCCTCCGGCGTCGCCGATATCGTCTGCTTCAGCAGCTACTGGGTCGGCACGCTGCGGCGCTTCCACACGTTGGCCTCGCTCGCTGGCCTGCTCGGAACCGGGGTCTGCAAGCACACGCACGGCGAGCTCGGCATCGCCGCCACGGCCGCGCACCATCTGCTCCTGACCCTGCCCAACAGCGTGCCGGGTGCCCAGCAGACCGCAGCCATCATGGCCGACGATGTCCTGGCGACCATGCTGCCGATCGCCGGCGGCCCGCTCTGGGGCGTGCCCGATCGGCCGGGTCTGGGCGTGGAGGTCGACGAGGCCAAGCTCGCATGTTTCGCCGAGGACTATCGCCGTCGGGGCCAGTTCCTGCCCTATGCCGCATGAGGAGAACGCGATGCGCACGCCCGTGAAGACGCACCTGCCCGGCGACGAGGCCCCGATCGAATGGGCCGTCACCGCCGACGGCGTCCTCTACACCGCCCAGATCCCGATGCGCGCCGACGGCTCGATCGAGACCGGCCCGATCGAGCGCCAAGCCGAGGTCACGTTCGACAATCTGAGGCGGACCCTGGAAGCAGCGGGCGGGTCGCTCGACGACGTCACGCAGGTGCTGATCTATCTGACCGACCCGGCCGCGTTCGTGGGCATGAACGCGGTCTACCGGCGCTTCTTCGCCAAGCCCTATCCGAACCGGGCGACCGTGATCGTCGCCGGCCTGATGGTGCCCGGTGCCGTGATCGAGATCGTCGCCTACGCGCACCTGAAGCGGGGCTGACCTTCGCGATGCGGATCGTGGTGATCGGTGCCGGTCTGATCGGCGTCGCCACCGCCTGGTATCTGGCCGAGCGCGGTCACGAGGTGACCGTCCTCGACCGCAATCCGGCCCCGGGCGAGGGGGCGAGCTTCGCCAACGGGGCGCTGCTCACCCCGAGCACCTCCGACAGCTGGGCCGCTCCGGGCACGCCGCTGAAGATCCTGAGGTGGCTCGGCCAGGAGGAAGCACCCATGCTGCTGCGCCCACGGGCGCTGCCGGGAATGCTCGATTGGGCCCTGCGCTTCCTGCGCGAGTGCCGGGAGGAGCGCTGGAAGGCCAACACACGGGCGACCTTCGCGCTGGCACGCTTCAGCCTGGAGGCGCTCGACCGGCTCGTCGCCGAGCAGGCGCTGGAGTTCGACCGCAATCCGTCCGGGCTGATCAAGCTGTTCCGCGATCCGCTGTCCATGGACAGCGCGGTACGGGCGAGCCGCCTCTACGCGGAGCTGGGCTATCCGCTGCGGGCGCTCGACGCCGGCGAGTGCCTGATCGAGGAGCCGGCACTGCTGCCCATCCGGGAGAGGATCGCCGGCGGCATTCTCTATCCGCTCGACGGCAGCGGCGACGCACTCGGCTTCGTGCGGGCCCTGGCGAGGAAGTGCGAGGCGAGGGGCGTGGCGTTTCGCCAGTCCGTCTCGGTCGAGGGGTTCGAGCGGTCGGGCACGCTGCGGAGCGTCGCCACCAACGCGGGGACGATCCGGGGCGACGCCTTCGTGCTCGCGGCAGGCGCCGACAGCACACTCCTGGCGCGATGGCTCGGCTTGCGGCTGCCAGTCTATCCGGCAAAGGGCTACTCGATCACCGTGCGGCATGGTGGCTGGAACCGGGCGCCGCGCCGGCCGGTCGTGGACGACGGCCGTAAGGCGGCGCTGGTGCCTCTGGGAGATCGGATCAGGGTGGCCGGGACGGTCGAGCTCGCAGGCTGGAGCACGAGCCTGAACGCCACCCGCGGGCGGATGCTCGAAGACGCGCTGCGCGACCTCCTGCCGGAGCTTCCAGCGACTGCGGGAAGGCCCACGCACTGGGCCGGGCTGCGGCCGATGACGCCGGACGGCCGCCCCATCCTGGGTCGCTCGCCCATCGCCAACCTGTTCCTCAACACCGGTCACGGCCCGTTGGGCTGGACGCTGGCCTGCGGCTCGGGGCTCGCCCTGGCCGATCTCGTCGGTGGCGGCGACCCCGGCCTCGATCTGGCGCCCTATGCTTGGCCGCGGCCGGAAGGCGGGTTCAATTGATCAGCGGCAGCCACTCGTCCTGGTACCAGCGGACGAACTGCTCGACGCCTTGTTCGATCGGGGTTTTGGGGGTGAAGCCGGTGGCGGCTTCGAGGTCCTGGATGTCGGCGTAGGTGGCGGGGACGTCGCCGGGCTGCATCGGCAGGAGCTGCTTGTGCGCGGTGACGCCGAGCGCGCGCTCCAGGGTGGCGATCAGGTGCATCAGCTCGAC
>JBFWWD010000208.1:0-10553 GCA_050246385.1 Geminicoccaceae bacterium | reverse complement strand
GAATCGGCAGAATGTCTCGTTTCCGCTGGCAAACCTGCCCACAACCGAGCGAGCGCACAACGCCATCATCGGCGCCTTGATCGACGTCGTCATGACCTTGCCCGAGCTTCCGCCCGACGTCGTCGACCGCCTGCGCCAGCTGCGCGGGCCTGAGCTGGATTTCACCGCGGCGATCCGAATCGCCCACGAGCTGTCGGCCGTCTGCCGCGAGCACCAGGCGCGGCTGGGCCGGTCGTGACGGAGCGGCTCGAAAAAAGCGCGGAGAGGACTAGCAGACGCCCCCTCCGCGCGATCACCCCGCCTCCGGCTGCGTTCCCCGACCGGAGACAGGGGCACTGAGCCTTGGAGCCGCCGCCGGCCGGCGGATGGTGGTGGCACCGGCCGGAGCTGCTCAATGCGGGACGGATACTGACGCCGGCTTGGCGGCTGCGCATTGATCTATGTCA
The DNA here is from genome assembly GCA_050246385.1 of Geminicoccaceae bacterium. Taxonomy (GTDB): domain Bacteria; phylum Pseudomonadota; class Alphaproteobacteria; order Geminicoccales; family Geminicoccaceae; genus Benzoatithermus. Next base: position 10,107 of record JBFWWD010000208.1, on the reverse strand, counting down.
ATTATGCGCCGGCCCCCTCCGTCGAGTCGAACAGCGCGCTCTCGACCCGGGCGAGAATGCTGCGCCGCTCGGGCGCGCTCATGTGCAGCTCGCGGCCGATCATGGCGAGCAGCGCGATCGCTACCCGCAGCGCGCCGAGCAGCGCGGTCTCGCGGGCGGTACGGTACAGGTCCATGGCGGAAACTCCCGTGGCTGGGGTCAGCGGAGGCCTTCGATGAACAGCTCGCCGGTGGCGCCGTCGCTCTTGCGAATCACGAGCCGGCGGGTTTCCCACAGCGCCAGCTCGTACTGGTAGTGGAGCTGGCCGTCGCCGCGGTCGTATTGCGTGACGCCGGGCGTGGTCGCCGACAGCCGCAACTGCATCGGAGCAGTGCCGCTGGTCCCGGCATCCGCCTTGATGAGCACCTGCGCATTGCCGACGCGGCTGACGCTCAGCCCGACCACGTCTTCGCCGCTTTCCGTCGGCCACAGCCCGTAGGGTACGGTGACGATGATCGGGGTCGAGCCATGATTGCAGCGATGCAGCTCGCCGAGCTGTGCCGAGGCCACGGTGTAGGACGCGTTGCGCTCGCGATGCCGGCTCGCCCAGGTCGGCGACAGGTCGGCATCCGGGTAGATGCCGAGCAGATAGACGTCGTTGGCCGAGGTGACGACGATCTCGACCATCTGATACTGCTTGGCGATCGTGATGCGCCCGCCGGGCGAGCGGAGCACGGCGCCGCCCGAGGCGGCGAAGCGCACTCCGCCGGAGCCCTGCCGGATCACCCACAGGCGGCGGGCACCCTGTCCCGCGGCGACCAGTCCGGCCGGAATGGTGATCACCACCTCGTTGGCATTGTTGACGCGATGGATCTTGCCGAAGTCGGCGGCCGAGACCGTCAGCGCCAGATTGCGTTCGCGCTCCGCCACCGCACCACGGGAGACCGCGACCGGGACGGCGTCGCCGTTGTTGATGCGGGCATAGAGGCCGGTTCCGAGCCAGTATTCGCCCGTGGCAGGGACCGCCGCCTGGCTGGTCGCGTACCAGACCAGCCCATCCAGCGGCCGTACCGGCTGGGTTGCACGCGGGCGCAGATAAAGTGGATCGTTGACCTGCACTCGGGCGAGCTCGCCGCGCGCATCGCCCTCGCCGTTGCCGAGCTCGAGCCGCACGTCCGCGAGCGGCGTCGTCCCGTCCTCGGGATCGAGGGCACCGTTGGCGACGGGCCGGGTGATCTTGGTGCTCTGCTTGCTCGAATGCTCGATCAGCAGGCCGTAATAGGGATTGCCCTGGCTCGGATGGCCGTCCGCGTTGGGCTGGTTGGCCCCCTTGCGGTCGCTGGTGATCAGGAGCACGTCGCGGTCGCGCGAGCGCAGCTGGATCGAGGGCTGCCGGTACTGGTCGCAGACCCACAGGCCGGGTGCTATCAGATCGCCGTCCTGGGTGCGCCCGCCATCGCCGTTGACATTGCCGACCGGCAGGGGCCCGAGATTGTCGCAGCCGAGGAAGCTCGTGCGGATCACCGAGCGGGTGAAGGTGCCGTTGCTGTCCCTGTAGGCGGCCGTGCCGGGATAGTGGACGAAGCAGCCGACATAGCTGTTGTTGCTGCAGGCACCCGCCGTGCCGCCCTGGCTCTCGCTATATTCCTCGAACGCGACGTCGACGACCTCGACGTCGCACAGCAGGCAGACGACGCGGGCGGCGTTCCAGAGCTTGATGCCGTTGCTGCCGGCGAGCGGGGTGATGCCGGAACCACCCTGCGGCGCGTTCACCTGCACCCGGCTCAGGAGCATGTTGTTGATCAGGCCCGTGCCGGCGCCCTTGAGCAGCACCGCCACGGTATTGGCGGCACCCAGCTTGACCGAGATCTCCTGCAGCAGGCCGTCGCCGTAATTGACCGTGGGGTTGGTCGACGCCAGCCGGATGCCGTTGGCGGACAGCCGGTGGACCGCGCCGCCGCCATAGCCGGCCTGGATCTCGCGCAGGACGGTCTCGTTGGCGTCGACCAGGTCGAGGCACCAGCCGTCGGGGTCATCCTGGCCGAGCGGGGCGGCGCCGCCGGCGAACAGCAGATCCGTCGCGCGGAACTCGTGGCCGTGGGCGCGGATGCCACCCTTGGCCATGCGGATGGTCATGCCGACCACCGACGAGCGGTTCCAGTCGGTCGCCGCCGTGGCGTCGACCTGATGGGCACCGACATTGCGGTTGAAGGTGAAGGCGCGGGCGCCGCGCGCGTCGATCACCGTCGCGTCCCGCCCGGCCCCCAGCAGCCGCCGCCTCGGCTTGATCTGGATCTCCTGGTCGAGGCGGTAGGTGCCAGCCGGCACCAGCACCGAGGTGTGGCCGTCGAGCGCCGCCTGGAACGCCACGCTGTCGTTGGCATTCCCGTCGCCCACGGCACCGAAATCCTTGACCGACACGGTCTCGGCCAGCTTGCCGGCGATTGTCCGGCGGCTGGCACCGGGCAGCGTCGCCTGGAACGGCAGGTTCGCGAAGCTCGCCCGGCGCGTCGCGTTGCTGCCGGCCTGGGAGACCAGGAGCTGATCCTCGAGCAGGAGCGGCCCGGCGGCAGGAAGCTCGTGAATCTGCTTATTGGCCATGGGAGGGCTCTGCCAGGAGTTGCTCGCCGTGATCGGTGATCACGACATCGCCGTGCTCGGTCACCAGCAGCACGTCGCCCGTCGGCAGCACGGGCCGAAAGGTGCCGGGCCGCGAGCCGGTCAGGCGCAGGGTGGTGCCGGTCAGGCGCAGGCCGAGGCGCATCTCACACCCGGCCGATCACATAGGCCTCGCACGGCTCGCCCTCGGCGACGAAGGCGATCCACCGGCCGCCGTGACGCAGCGGCAGGTCGACATACTGGCCGGGAAACAGCACCGGGCTCGTCGCCGGATCGGCGGTGACCGCGGAGTCGCCGATCTCGAACCGGCACGCGCCCGTCGCGATCAGGGTGACGATCTCGATGTCCGAGGGAATCGCCTGAGCGTGGCGCACGGACTCGGCGCCGACGGCGATCTTCTGGGTGCCGCGATAGTCGAAGCCCAACACCGGAATCGGGCGGCCGTCGTCGTCGAGAGGAAACATCACGGGCATGGCTTGCTCCGCCAATGAATGCCGGCATCGCGCCGCGCAGGATCGAGCCTATAACTCAATTGTGGAGGAAATGGAAGATTTTCCTATGCCGGGCGCAAGTTCCTGTTCGCGACCCTTCCTTGCGCTGGCATAGTCGCGCCCGCCAAGCTCCGGCTGAGGGTCCGTGCCGCCGAACGTCGCCGTCCTGGTGAAGGGCTATCCCAGACTGTCCGAGACCTTCATCGCCCAGGAAATCCTGGCGCTGGAACAGCTCGGCCTGCCTTTGGAGATCGTCTCGCTGCGGCATCCGACCGACGGCCGCGTCCATCCGCTGCACGAGGCCATCCAGGCGCCCGTGCGTTATCTGCCGGAATATCTCTACCAGGAGCCGCTCCGGGTCCTCCGTTCGCTCGCTCGCGTGATCGGGAATCGCCGTTTCTGGCTACTCCTTCACGTCTGGCTGTGCGACCTCGTGCGCGATCCGACCGCGAACCGGGGCCGCCGGCTCGGGCAGGCTTGGGTCCTCGCAGCCGAGTTGCCCCGCTCGATCGACTGGCTGCACGTCCACTATCTGCACACCCCCTGCTCTGTGGCGCGCTATGCCGCCATTCTCCGCGACCTGCCGTTCAGCATCTCGGCCCATGCCAAGGATGTCTGGACGATCCCGGACTGGGAGAAGCGTGAGAAGATCGCGGCAGCACGCTGGCTGGTGACCTGCAGCCGGATGAACCTCGACCATCTGCGCGAGCTGGCGCCGCAGGCCGACCTCGAGCTGATCCATCACGGCCTGGAGGCCAGGCGTTTCCCCGCGGTCGCCCGCAAGCCGGGCGGCGACGGCAGCGAGGCGGACGGCCCGGTGGGCATCGTCTGCGTCGCGCGCGCGGTGGAGAAGAAAGGCCTCGACACCCTGCTCGACGCGCTCGCCCGGCTGCCCGCCGGGCTGCACTGGCGCCTGGAGCATATCGGCGGAGGTCCGCTCACCGCTGCCCTGAAGGCCCGGGCGCAGGAGCTCGGCATCGCCGACCGCGTCGGCTGGCTGGGCTCGGGAACGCAGAGCGAGGTGGTCGCGGCGCTGCGGCGTGCCGACCTGTTCTGCCTCGCGGCGCGGGTGGCGGCGGACGGCGACCGCGACGGCGTGCCCAATGTGATCATGGAGGCGATGTCGCAGGAGCTGCCTGTCGTCGCGACCGGAGCCGGCGCCATCGATGAGGTAGTAGCGCCACGGGTTACCGGTCTCTTGGTCTCGCCCGACGATCCTGCGGCGCTGGCGTCAGCACTGGACGAGTTGATCCGCACGCCAGAGCGTCGCTTGACGATGGGGCGAGAAGGCCGGCAACGGATCCTGCATGAGTTCGCGTTCGAGGACGGCATCGAGCGCCTGGCCGCGCGCTTCGGCATCACGACCAAGCGACGCAGCGCCGCGTGATGCGGATCGCCTTCTATGCGCCGATGAAGCCGCCCACCCATCCCGTGCCCTCGGGCGACCGACGGATGGCCAGGGCGTTCATGGCGCTGTTGACCGATCTCGGGCACCGGGTCGAGCTGGCCAGCCGGTTCCGCAGCTATGACGGCAAGGGCGATCCCGGGCGTCAGGAGAGGCTCGGGCAGCTGGGGAGCCGGCTCGCGGAGCGCTATCTGCATCGCTCGCGCGGACGCGCTCCGGAACTCTGGTTCACCTATCATCTCTATCACAAGGCGCCGGACTGGCTCGGTCCCGCGGTCGCCACCGCACTCGCCATTCCCTACGTCGTTGCCGAGGCGTCGCTCGCCGCCAAACGGGCGAGCGGGCCATGGGCCTTGGGCTACGCGGCCAGCCGGGCGGCCATCCTGCGCGCCGACCTCGTCCTGGCGATGACGACGCACGATCTTCCCGCCCTGCGCGAAGCGGTGCCGTCCGACCGCGTCCTGCTCTTCCCACCCTTCCTGGATGCGACGCCTTTCGCCGCGACCCGACGGATAGGGGCTCCCGAAGTACCGACCCTCCTCGCGGTCGCCATGATGCGGGCGGACGTGAAGCGGGAGTCCTATCGCCTGCTCGCGGCCGCGCTCGCACAGGTCACCGATCTACCGTGGCGAATCGCGATCGTCGGCGACGGGGAGGCCCGCGACGAGATCGCCGCGATGTTCGCTGCTTTCGGGGATCGGGTGCGAATGCACGGCGCCGTGCCGCTCTCAGCGCTTCCGGCGATCTATGCCGCCGCCGATCTCCATGTCTGGCCAGCGCTCAACGAGGCCTATGGCATGGCTTTGCTCGAGGCCCAGGCTGCGGGCCTGCCGGTGGTCGCCGGTCGCGAGGGCGGCGTACCGGACGTGGTGGTCGACGGCGTGACGGGGCTCCTGGCAGAGCCACGCTCGGTCCCGGCCTTCGCGGCGGCGGTGCGCAGGCTGCTGCTCGATCCGGCACGGCGCCGGGCCATGGGTGCCTCGGCGCGGGAGCGGGTGCTCGTGCACCACGATCTGCCCATTGCGCGAACGCGTCTGTCGGCCGCCCTCGCGGGTTTTCGGACAATGGCGTGCGCATCTGCCTGATCCGCCACGGCGCCACCGCCTGGAACGCCGCCGGCCGCATCCAGGGCCGCCGGGACGTTCCGTTGAGCGATGCCGGGCGGGCTCAGGTCCGTTCCTGGCGACTGCCCGACGGTTTCGCTTCGGCACTTTGTCTCTCGAGCCCTCTCTGCCGGGCAACCGAGACCGCGGCCCTGCTCGGGTTCGTCTCGCCCCAGCTGGACGCTCGGCTTATCGAGGCGGACTGGGGCGAGTTCGAGGGCCGATCGCTCGCGGAACTCCGCGCCGAGCTGGGGCCTGCCATGCGCGCGCTGGAGGACGCCGGCCTCGATTTCCGGCCACCCGGCGGGGAAAGCCCCCGTGAGGTCGCCGGCCGGCTACGTGACGTCCTCCGGGGCATTGCCGATAGCGGAAACGACACCGTCGTCGTTGCCCACAAGGGCGTGCTGCGGGCCTCGCTGGTGCTCGCGTTCGGCTGGGACATGCTGGGCAAGCCGCCGGTGAGATGCGAACCCGGGCGAGCCCTGATCCTCCACTTGGACGCCTCCGCCTCGCCCGGGTTCGAGGCGGTGCTGCCCCTGGTCCCCGAGGCATGAGCCCGCGCTGCCTGATCTGGGTGCAGAGCCTTCTCGGCTCGGGCCATCTGCGCAGGGCGATGCTGCTTGCCGACGCGCTGGCCGCGCACGGTGCCGAGGTCACACTCGCCAACGGCGGCCCACCGGGTCCGTGGCCCGCGAGCGAGGGAGTGCGTCTGGCCCAGCTTCCGCCGCTGGTCTCGCGGGACAGCTCCTTCAGTGCTCTCGTCGACAGCGCCGGCGACGCCGTGGGCGAAGCGCTGTGGGCCGAACGCCGGCGCATTCTGCTCGACCTCCTCGCCGCCGAGCCGCACGCGATCGTCACCGAGATGTTCCCGTTCGGCCGCCGCGCCTTCCGCGTTGAGCTGTTGCCGCTCCTCGAGCGTTGCGCCGCACGGAGCCCGCGGCCGGTCGTGGCGGCAAGCGTGCGCGACATCCTCGTGACCAAGCCGGACCCTGCTCGCTATCGGTGGATGGTCGAGACCTGTCTCACCCACTACGACCGCGTCCTGGTCCATGGCGACGACCGCCTGATGCCGTTTGCGGCGACCTTTCCTGCCGCCCCCGAGCTGGGCGAGCGCGTGACGCACACCGGCTTCGTCCATGTCGGGGAGGTCGCGCCGGCCCCCGCGGTCCCAGCTGCCGTCGTGGTCAGCGCAGGCGGGGGCGCGGTGGGCGAGCGCCTGCTCCTCGCCGCACTCGACGCTCGTCCCCACACGCGCTTCGCGTGCGATCCCTGGCTGCTGGTCGGCGGCCACAACCTGCCGCTGGACCGGCTGACCAGGCTGCGATCGCTCCTGCCGGCCGGCTGCACGCTGGAACAGCATCGCCCGGATCTGGCCTCCCTCATGGGCCGGGCCGTCGTCTCGATTTCCCAGGCAGGCTACAACACGGTCGTCGAGGGCTTGGCAGGCGGTGCCCGCATGGTGCTTGTGCCTTTCGCCGCCGGGGTCGAGGACGAACAGGAGCGGCGGGCGCAGCGGCTGGCGGCGCTCGGGCTGGCGGAGCGGATCGGCGAGGCGGAGCTCGACGGCATGTCGCTCGCCGTGGCGATCGATCGGATCGGGTCCCAGCCGCGACCCGATCCGACCACATTCTCGTTCGACGGGGCGGACCGTTCGGCGAGGCTGATCCTCCAATGGGTCCGGGAGCGGTTCGGTGAACCCTGAGCAGCGGTTCGCGGCAGCGCTGCACGCCGTACCCACGGTCCGGTTCTGGTGGCGCGACGACGACGCCGGAGGCGATGACGATCGGCTCTTGCCTCTCCTTCATCTGGCCGCCGTCAGACGGGCTCCTCTGGCTCTCGCGGTCGTGCCTGCCTGGCTCACCGCAGGCACGACACGGCAGATCCTGAGCGCCCCATCGGCGACCGTCCTGCAGCACGGCATTGCCCATGCCGACCACTCGCTGCCACCGGCGAAGAAGATCGAGCTCGGGGGCGCGGCCGACGCCGCGGCGCTCCTGACCGAGCTGAGGCTCGCCCGGGAGAGGCTGGCTGCGGCCTTCGGCGACCGCTTTGTGCCGGTCCTGGTGCCTCCCTGGAACCGCATCGCACCCGCCCTTCTGCCCGGGCTGCCCGAGACGGGTTTCACCGGGATCTCGACCTTCGGACCCCGAGCCCCGGATACGCCGCCGGGCATCACGCGGGTCAACACGCACCTCGACCTGACGCTCTGGCGCGAGAACGCGCGACCCCTGCCCCTCGCGGACGCCCTGGACGGGCTGGCCGGGCTCGTCGAGCGGCGCGGCGACGAGCCGATCGGGATCCTGAGCCATCATCAGGTCATGGATGCGGGCGCTTTCGCCACGCTCGACCACATTCTGGCGCTTGTGCAGGCTCATCCCGGCGCTAGGCTCGCGACCGCACGGGAGTTGTTCGGGGAGGGTGGATGACCGCGCCGCTGCTGGCGATCCGCGATCTGCGCGTCACCTTCTCCGCCGACGAGGGCGAGGTGCAGGCGGTCGCCGGCGTCTCGCTCGACGTCCCGGCCAACCAGACCGTGGCCGTGGTCGGCGAGAGCGGCTCCGGCAAGACGGTGATCTCGCAGGCCGTCCTCGGTATCCTGCCGGCCAATGCGCGCATCACCGGCGGCTCGATCTGGTTCAACGATCCGCTGCGCGACCGGGGCGTGCTCGATCTCGCGGCGGTCCCGCAGGACAGCCCGGTGCGTCGCGCGATCCGTGGCGGACGGATCTCGATCATCTTTCAGGAGCCGATGAGCTCCCTCTCGCCCCTGCACACGATCGGCGACCAGATCGGCGAGGCTCTGCGTCTGCACCAGCAGGTCGATGCCGCCTCGGCCGACGCCAAGACCATCGACATGCTGCGACGGGTCGGATTCCCCGCACCGGAGCAGGCGATCCATTTCTTTCCGTTCGAGCTCTCCGGCGGCCTGCGCCAGCGCGCGATGATCGCCATGGCGCTGATCTGCCGGCCGGCGATCCTGATCGCCGACGAGCCGACGACCGCGCTGGACGTGACGATCCAGGCTCAGATCCTGAAGCTGATGAAGGATCTGCAGGTCGAGTTCGGCATGTCGATCCTGTTCATCACCCACGATCTGGGCGTGGTCGCCAACATCGCCGATTATGTCGTGGTGCTCTATCGCGGCCGGGTGATGGAGCGCGGCACCTGCGCCGAGCTGCTCGATCGACCGCAGCATCCCTATCTGCGCGCCCTCCTGCATGCGGTACCGCGCCTGAGCACCAGCGCCAGCGAGCGTCTGACCTCGATCCGCGAGGTCGCGGTCGACGATTCCCTGACGCTCGAGCAGCTCGGCTCCGGCCTGCGTCGCAGCGCGGCGGACGGCAAGATCCTGGAGGTGACCGACCTCCGCAAGGTGTTCTTGACCCGCAAGTCGGGCTGGTTCAGCGGCGAAGCGCGGGAGGTCGTCGCCGTCGACGACATCCGGTTCACGGTCGATCGCGGCGAGACCCTGGCGATCGTCGGCGAGAGCGGGTCGGGCAAGACCACGGTCAGCAAGATGATCATGCGTGCGGTGGTGCCCGATCGCGGCCGCATCATCTTCCACGGCGCCGACGGGCCGGTCGACATCCTGGAGCTGGACGAGACCGCGCTGCAGGGCTTTCGGCGCCACATCCAGTACATCTTCCAGGACCCGTTCGGCTCGCTCGACCCGCGCATGACCGTGGCCGACATCGTAGCCGAGCCCCTGGTGATCCACGGCATCGGCTCGGAAGCCGAGCGCGCGACCAGGGTGAAGTTCCTGCTCAAGGCGGTCGGCTTGGACGTGCGCCATATGCGCCGCTACCCGCACAGTTTCTCCGGCGGCCAGCGCCAGCGCATCGGGATCGCACGTGCCCTGGCGCTGGAGCCGGAGATCCTGATCTGCGACGAGCCGGTCTCCGCCCTCGACGTCTCGGTACAGGCGCAGATCCTCAATCTTCTGAAGGATCTGCAGAAGGCGCTCGGGCTGACCTACCTGTTCATCTCGCACAATCTGGCGGTGGTGAAGTACGTCGCCCAACGGATCGCCGTGATGTGCGCCGGGCGCATGGTCGAGCTGGCACCCACCGAACGCCTGTTCGCCAACGCGCAGCATCCTTATACCAAGGCGCTGCTGGCCGCGGTGCCGGAGCCCGACCTGAACACCCCGCTCAACTTCGCGGCATTGGCCTCGGGCCGCAGCTCGGTGCCGTCGCAATGGCCGGAGCCGTTCACCCTGGCGCGGAGCTCGGGGCACTTCCGCGAGGTCGAGCCGGGCCATTTCGTCCGGTTCCACAGCTGAGGTCTTCCGGCCCGGAGAGCTTGCCCATGAACCGCTTCGCGGCGCTCGCGGCGCTGCTCCTGATCGGATGGGAAGGCCCAGCGGCGGCGCAGCCGCCCGATCTGCCGCTGGTGCTCGACGACCTGCCCGAGATCGGCCGGCCCGGCGGCGAGCTGCGTACCCTGGTCGGCCGGGCGCGCGATACCAGGCTGCTGTTCGCCTTCGGCCACGCCCGGCTGATCGGCTACG
>JBFWWD010000207.1:0-10571 GCA_050246385.1 Geminicoccaceae bacterium | reverse complement strand
ATAGACGCTGACGATATCGCCTACCAGAACCAGCTGGTGGAAGGCCATGGCATCCACCGCCACCGTCGCGACGCGCCCATTCGCCCGCGTGAACGCCACCGTGCCCGCCGCGATGTCCATCTGCGCCAGGAGCCAGCCGCCGAAGATGTCGCCGGAGGGATTGGTGTCGGCCGGCATCGCAAGCGTGCGGACGGCGGGCTGCAATCCACGCAGGTCGGGCATGGAGGTCCTTCGGCCCTAGTGAGCGGAGGAGGCGGCGGGGTCCGGCATGATCAGGGCAAATTCGGCTCCGACTTCACGCCGGCTCGCCTCGATCTGGCCACCGAGCCGGTCCGCCAGCGCCAGGATGATGCGCGTGCCCAGACCCTGGCTGCGCCCAAGGGTGAAATTCGAGGGCAGGCCCTGCCCGTCATCCGTCACCGAGAGCCGCAGCCGCCGGTCGCGGTCCGGCTCCAGCCGAACTCGGATCGGGCCGGGCACCCGATCGGCGTAGCCGTGCTTGGCCGCGTTGGTGACAAGCTCGATCAATACGAGCGCCACCGAGACCGCCCGGTCGGACGGCGCCAGCACGGCATCGGGGCAGCTGGAGACGAATTCGCAGGGCCCGGCCGATGTGGTGAGATCGCGGCAGACTTCCTCGAGATAGGCGGCCACCTCGATCAGCCCGCCCGTCTCGCGCAGGCGCAGCCGCTGGTGTGCCCGAGCCACGGCCGAGATCCGCCCCGAAGCTTCGAGCAGCTGCTGCCGCACGCTCTCGTCGGTAGCGGCTCCGGCCTGCAGGTGCAGCATGCTCATCACCACCTGCAGGCTGTTGCTGACGCGATGGTCCAGCTCCTTGAGCAGGAGCTCGCGCTGCTCCAGCGCAGACCGGAGACTGGCTTCGATCCGCTGCCGCTCGATCGCCATGCCGAGCAGGTTCGCCGCACCCTGGAGGAATGCGATGTCGTGCTCGCCGAACTCGCCCGGCGACCGGCTGTCGACCTCGAGCACGCCATAGGGAGTCCCGTCGCCCTGCAGGATCACGTTCATGGCGCGGCGGATGCCATGCTCGACCAGAAGCTCGGGTGTGCGGAACCGCTCCTCGTTCTCGAGGTGGTTGGAGATCACCGGCTTGCCGGTGCTCAGGGCGAAGCCGGCCGGCGAGGCGAGATCGGCGCCGATGCTGGTCTTGCCGATGATGCCTGGCGGCCAGCCGACACCGGCGCGGAGCACGAGGCGGTTCTCGGCTGGGATTTGCTCGAGCACCTTGGCGAACTCCGCGTTGAGCCCCTCAGCGGCGATTCGCGCGGTCAGCTCGAGCAGCTCCGCGAGCGGCGTGCCTTTGAGCGCCTGGACGCCGAGCTCGGCCAGGAGCTCCTGCTGACGGACCCGCTGCCGCAGCTCCTGCACGGACGGCGCTTCGGTCGTGTGCCCGTGGGTCGGCTGCTCGACCACCGCATCCTCGGTAGCTTGGTTCTGAGCCAGGGCCGGATCCTCCAATGCGTTCAAGCCGCGCGATTCACCACGCCACCTAGCGCAAAACAAGCTTGCGATGCGGCGCACCGTACCGCTTTTGTTCGCGAGGGTGGATTGGATCGCTTGACGCAGCACGCCCGGCCACATCAATGACGCTGTCCGTAGCCACATCGCGGCGGTACGGCCGCCTGAATTTGCCCAACGGAACGAGAGCTGAATGAAGGATCTTCTGGACCTCGCCCGCGATCGCGGCGGCGACGGCTACACCGCGCACGATATCGAGGTCCTCGAGGGCCTGGAGCCGGTCCGGCGCCGGCCAGGCATGTATGTCGGCGGCACGGACGAGCGCGCCCTGCACCATCTGGTCGCCGAGGTGCTCGACAATGCGATGGACGAGGCGGTTGCCGGCCACGCCAGCCGCATCGAGCTCGAGCTCGCCGCCCCGAGCCGGATCACCGTACGCGACAATGGCCGCGGCATCCCGATCGACCCGCATCCCAAATTTCCCGACAAGAGTGCCCTCGAGGTCATCATGACCACGCTGCATTCGGGCGGGAAGTTCGGCAGCAAGGCCTACGCGACCTCTGGCGGCCTGCACGGCGTGGGCGTGTCGGTGGTCAATGCGCTGGCCGAGGAGCTCACGGTCGAGGTCGCCCGCAACCGCCAACTCTTCGTTCAGCATTATTCCCGTGGCCTGCCGCTCGGCCCGCTGGACCCGGCCGGTGCCGCGCCGAACCGGCGTGGCACGACCGTGACCTTCGTCCCCGATCCCGAGATCTTCGGGCCCAATCCGCGCTTTTCGCCGGCGCTGCTGCATCGGATGGCGCGCAGCAAGGCCTATCTGTTCCGCGGGGTCGAGATCCGCTGGCGCTGCGATCCGGCGCTCCTGTCCGCCGATGGCCCGGTACCGGCCGAGGAGACGTTCCACTTTCCGCAGGGGCTCGCCGATTTCCTGCGCTCGCTGCTCGATGGGCGCGACCTCGTGGTCGATGAGCCGTTCACCGGCGAGGCTGCGCTCGAGCATGGCGGGCGGGTCGAATGGGCGATCGCCTGGCCGATCGATGAGGAGCCCTACGCCGGCTGGTATTGCAACACGGTGCCGACCCCGGCCGGCGGCACTCACGAGGCCGGTCTGCGTGCGGCACTGCTGAAAGCGCTGCGCACCCACGCCGAGCGCATCGGCTTCCGCCGTGCGACCGCAATCACCACCGAAGACGCCACCGGCGGCGCCTCGATCCTACTGTCCCTGTTCCTACGCCAGCCGCAGTTCCAGGGCCAGACCAAGGACCGGCTGGTCTCGCCCGAGGCGGCCCGTCTGGTCGAAGGTGCGATCCGCGACCGGTTCGAGCTCTGGCTCGGCAGCCATCCGGCGACCGCGACCGCCGTGCTGGAGCATCTCGCCAGGCGCGCCGAGGAGCGGATCGCCCGGCGCAAGGCCAAGGAGGAGATCGGCCGGAAGTCGGCGACGCGCAAGCTGCGGCTGCCCGGCAAGCTGGCCGACTGCGCCCGCGACGCGCGCGAGGGCACGGAGCTGTTCATCGTCGAGGGCGATTCCGCCGGCGGCTCCGCCAAGCAGGCGCGCAACCGCGAAACCCAGGCCGTCCTACCCCTGCGCGGCAAGATCCTGAACGTGGCCGCGGCGACCGCCGACAAGCTCGCCGGCAACAAGGAGCTCGCCGACCTGGTCACCGCCATGGGCTGCGGCTCGGGCAAGCACTGGCGACCGGACGATCTGCGCTACGACAAAATCGTCATCATGACCGACGCCGACGTCGACGGCGCCCACATCGCGGCACTGCTCATGACGTTCTTCTTCAAGGAGCTGCCCAAGCTGGTCGAGCGTGGCCACCTCTACCTGGCCCAGCCGCCGCTCTACCGGCTGAGCCATGGCGGAACCATCGCCTATGCCCGCGACGACGCCGACCGCGAACGCCTGCTCGCCACCACCTTCAAGAACAAGAAGAACGTCGAGGTCGGCCGCTTCAAGGGCCTGGGTGAGATGAACCCCTCCCAGCTCAAGGAGACCACCATGGACCCCGCCCGGCGCCAGCTCCTGCAGGTCCGCAGCGAGGATGTCGAGGGCAAGCCGACCCTGCAGCTGGTGGATGAGCTGATGGGACGGCGGCCGGAGCTGCGGCTGGCCTTCATCCAGCAGAACGCACGGCTCGTCACCGAGCTGGACGTCTGAGCAGAAACCGTCACTCCTTGCCCGTGGTGATCCGCACGTTCTCGAACGTGACCTCCACGGTCCGGGCGTAGCGGCGGCCATTGGCGCGATCGTGGCGCATGAACCGCGGCGGCGCGATCTTGACCGTCAGCGTGTAGTGACCGTCGCCCGGCACCTCGACGTTCCGGCCATAGTGATAGAGCCCGGGGTGCCATAGGAAGGGCACCTCGAACGGCCCGATGCGGGTACCGTCGGCGGCGGTGAGCATGGCCTCGATCTCGAGCCCCGGAATGAAGCGCCTGTCGCCGGCGTCGCAGACCGCGATCTCGAGGTGGCAGTTCTCGTCGCCCGGCTCGACCCATTGCAGGTCGTCCTCGCCGCGCAGGTGGTACATGCCCTCGGCACGCTCCTGCGCGAAGCCGACGATGTACTGGCCGGCCTCCTTCCGACCCCCGGTGTCGGCGACCTTCTCCACCATGTAGGTCAGGGCACGCTGGTAGGCGTCCCCTTCCTCGGCGGCCAGCTCCAGCTGGCGGCGGTCGGCCTCGCCGCTTGGCCGTTCCGATGCGTCCTGCACGCGCCGTGCTCCCGATTGGTTCGCGATGTCCAGCCGGAACGCACCAGGACGCCATGCGTTGCCGCTGGTCACCGCAGGAGAGCAGAATGCAGGTCGCTCAGGCCGGAGCGACCGGGGCCTGCCGCAGCTTCTCCAGCCGGATCGGCAGCTCGCGGATGCGCACCCCGGTGGCGTGGTGCATGGCGCTGGCGACGGCGGCGTTGAGGCCGACATTGCCAAGCTCTCCGCGGCGGCTTCCGCGGCCTGCTCCGTCAATGGCCGCTCCTGCAGCGCGGCCTCGGCCTCGTGCGCCCGCCAGAGCCGGTAGGCGACTCCTCCCAGCCCAATCCGTGCCTCGGCGATCACGCCGTCACGCAGGTCCAGCGCCACCGCGGCCGTGGCCAGCCCGAAGGCATAGGACTCCCGGTCGCGCACTTTGAGTCAGAGCGAGCGCCGGGTCCAGGGCGCCGCCGGCACCAAGAACCCGGTGATGATCTCGCCTGGGGCGAGTACCGTCGCGACATGCGGATCCTCGGGTCCCCGATGCAGCTCCTCGAGCTGCAGCCCCCTCGGGCGTAGCGGTCCGACGGTCTCCACCACCGTGCCGAACGCGACCAGCGCCGGTGCCAGATCGCCGGGATACTCGGCGACGCACCGCTCGCCGACCCCGAGGACGGCATGCTTGCGGTTCACTCCCCTCGAGCGCGGCGCAGCCGGTGCCGGGCTCGCGCTTGTTGCAGCGGTGCCAGCTCGGCTCGCGGACATACTCGCAACGGGTCCGCTGGAGGACATTGCCGCCCAGCGTCGCCATGTTGCGGAGCTGGGCGCTGGCCGCCTGCTGCAGCGACGGCGCGATGGCTGGTAGTCTTGCCGGATCATCGGGTGATCGGCGGCTTCGCTCATCCGTACCAGGGCACCGAGCCGCAGGCCGTCAGGGCCGGCGGCGATCCTGCCGTGCTCGGCCTCCGGATCGTTGATGTCGACCAGGATCACCGGCTGCATCGTGCCCAGCTTCATCAGGTCGAGCATGGTGGTGCCGCCCGCGATGAACTGTGCGGGCGCCTCCGTCGGCGGCCCGGAATCGCCGTGGACGGCCGCCGCGCGCACCGCCCCCTGGACATCGCTCACGCGGGTGCAGGTGAACGGGCGCATCGGCTCAGCTCCGCCGCATCGCAGGTGCCGGCTGCTCGATGGCAGCGACGATGTGCGGGCAGGCGGCGGCGCGACAGAGATTGCTGCTCGTATACTTGCGGATGTCGGCCTCGTTCTCCGCGTGGCCCTCCGCAGCGCAGGCCACGGCACTCATGATCTGACCCGGCGTGCAGTATCCGCACTGAAAGGCGTCCTGATCGATGAACGCCTGCTGCATCGGGTGGAGCATCCCATCCGGCTCCGGGAGGCCCTTCGATCGTCACCGCCGGATTGCGCACCATCACCGCCAGGGTCAGGCAGGCGAGCTGCCGGCTTTGGCCGACCAGCACGTGCAGGCCCCGCACTGCCCGTGCTCGCAGCCCTTCTTCGAGCCGTGAGCCCCAGATGTTGGCGCAACGTGTCCAGCAGGGTGGTACGGAGATCGAGCCACAGCTCATGGGTCAGCTCCGGCGCGTCGGGGTCGGAGCATTAGCGGCTGGCGCCGCTGATCGTTCCGCGCCGTTGCCCGGGGGTTGCGCCCTCTCAGCGGGAGGGCGGATCCCGTGATGGGCACGGCGGCCAGCCCAGCGGCGCCGCGAGAGGCACGGTATGGCCGTCGTCGGCAATGGCGACGACGAGGTATGCCTCGTCCGGCACGCAGGCCAAGGCCGCGGTAAAGTCGAAGCCGACCGGCCTCGTGTTCCACACCTGGATGTCGAGGCTGGCGGCAACGTCGGGCCTGACGATCGTGCGCTCGCCTGTCGCCACGAGCTTCCCGCGAGCAAGGACGCCGATTCGCACGCGGGCCCCGACATCCGTGCGGTTGCCGGCCCATCCGGTGACGTGCACGGTTCGCGGACCAAGCCAGGTGATGGAGTCGACAATGCCGGAAATTGCCTCAGGAGCGTTATCCCGCCCGCCTTCCAGGCTCGCCGTCTGACCCGCCATCGCCGTGTCGTTGGAGCGCGCATCGGACCTGGATGCGTCGGCGCCCATCAATGCCGCCGACGCGGCCACCAGTACGAACAGGCCGATATAAGCCGTCGCGGCCATTCTTGCGCTGAAGGTAGGCAACAAGTCGACCATGCGGCGCAGACGCCCATAGAGCCGCTTGTCCAGCATACCCAATGGAATCGCGACCAGCAGGGCAAGCACCACTGCAAGCGACCAGGCCAGCCATGGGGAGACAGGGGTCAAATGGAGATAGACGAGAAGGATGATTGGGACGTGACATAGATAGAGGGCGTAGCTGGTGTCACCGTAGCTGGACATCCATGTCTCGAGCCGCTCGCTGCGCCCGCCTGGTGCGGCGGCTGCGAAATCAGCGGCTACCGCGACCAGGAGCGCTGCACTGAGTGCGGTGGCGAGTTGCTTCTCGTGCCAAGCCGTCGCCCACAGACCCTGGAAGAAAAGCGCAGCCGACGCGGTCAGCAGCAAGATCGGGTTAAGGCCGAGCGCGATCAGTCGGGGCAGCAGCAGGCCGGCTGCGAACGGGATGTTGGCGGCCGCCAACGGCATCAGCCAGAGCGGGAAGAGCGTTTGCCCGTCCGGCTCGAGCGCGGTGAACGCGATCGCAACGACGGTCGCGAGCCAAGCCGCGGCGATCCAGTCGAGCCAGCGCACCAGCCCGGACACGGCCAGGAGGCACAATATCACGTAGTAGGTGATTTCGAAGACCAGGGTCCACTCAACCGTGAGCGGATAACTCAGCCGGCCCGCCGGAACCAGGCTGAACACTGCGAGCTGCGGGATACCGCGTCCAGCGAACCACGCATCGACGACAACCACGCCAGCTACCAGGAGATAGACCGGATAGATCCGCACCACGCGATGCAGCATGAAGCGTGCAGGTTTCTGACGCCGGACGAGCTGAGCTATCAAGTAGCCGGAAATAGCGAAGAAAATTGCGACGCCATACCAGCCAAAAAGAGGATTGAAGATCAATAGGCTCTTATCAACCTTTTGAATGACGCTCTGGTAGAGAGACGTATGGTATAGCAGGACGAATGTCGCAGCGAGACCCCTTAGCCACTGGATTTCAATTGACTTGCCGTGCCGCAGTAAAGAGGGACTCATACCAAGCGGCCGAAAACATCAGTCGCGAAACTTCCGGTCGCGTCGATTCCTCTAACGCACAAAGCGCTCAAATTCCTCTACTTCTATCTTGCCAGCCATCTGATCGGCAACCGAGCCCGCTGAATAATCTCACGAAGACTGACATGACGGATCGGCGGCCGCAACGAGGCTCACGGTCGATGGCGGCGGTCACAGTGTCGCGGGCCAGATCGCCACGTGCGCCCGTTGTCCTTGTCGCCCTCGCGGCTTATGGACCGCCCCGGCAAGGGCGAGAGGCGTGCGATGCGTGTGATCATCCTGGGCGGCGACGGGTTCTGCGGCTGGCCGACGGCGCTGCATCTCTCGGCACGCGGCCACGAGGTCGCGATCGTCGACAATCTCTCGCGCCGCAACATCGACAACGAGCTCGAGGTGGCGAGCCTGACCCCGATCCGGCCGATGGGCGAGCGGCTGGCGGCCTGGCGCGAGGTGTCGGGCCGCGAGATCCCGTTCCACCGGGTCGACGTGGCCCAGAACTATCATCGGCTGCTCACGCTCTTCCGGGAATGGCGGCCCGACGCCGTGGTGCACTTCGCCGAGCAGCGCGCCGCGCCCTATTCGATGAAGTCGCCGCTGCACAAGCGCTACACGGTCGACAACAACATCAACGCCACCCACAACGTGCTGGTCGCGACCGTCGAGAGCGGGCTCGACATCCATCTGGTCCATCTCGGGACCATGGGCGTCTACGGCTACGGCACGGCCGGGATCAAGATCCCGGAAGGTTATCTGCAGGTGAAGATCGACGCCGACGACGGCAGGTCCGTCGAGCAGGAGATCCTCTATCCGGCCAATCCCGGCAGCGTCTATCACATGACCAAGACGCTCGATCAGCTCCTGTTCGCCTACTACAACAAGAACGACCGGGTGAAGATCACCGACCTGCACCAGGGCATCGTCTGGGGTACGCAGACCGAGGAGACGCGCCGGGACGAGCGGCTGATCAATCGCTTCGACTATGACGGCGACTACGGCACCGTCCTCAACCGCTTCCTGATGCAGGCGGCGATTGGCTATCCGCTCACCGTCCATGGCACCGGCGGCCAGACCAGGGCCTTCATCAACATCCAGGACACGGTGCGCTGCATCGAGCTCGCCGTCGCCAATCCGCCGCAGTCGGGCGGGCGGGTCAACATCCTCAACCAGATGACCGAGACCCACCGCGTGCGCGACCTCGCCCATCTGATCGCGGAAATCACCGGGGCCACGGTCGACTTCGTCTCCAACCCGCGCGCCGAGGCGGACGAGAACGACCTGTTCGTCGAGAACCGCCGGCTATTGAACCTCGGGCTTGAGCCGATCACGCTTTCCGAGGGCCTGCTGCGCGAGGTAACGGAGATCGCGCGCCGCTATGCCGACCGCGCCGACCGCAGCAAGATCCCGTGCCGGAGCCTGTGGCGACCGTCCGCCGATCGCCGCTGAGTGGGGCCGCTCGCCGCCGGCGGCCAAGGCTTCCTGCTCGGTCTCAGCCTGATCGTCGCCATCGGCGCCCAGAACGCCTTCGTGCTGCGGCAGGGACTGCTGCGCCAGCACGTGCTCGCGGTCTGCTTGGTCTGCGCGCTCTCCGATGCCCTGCTGATCGCGGCCGGTGTCGCCGGGTTCGGCGCGCTCGTGACGCACCACCCGATCCTGCCGCGCGTCATGACCTGGCTCGGCGCGGCCTTTCTTACCTTCTACGGCCTTGCCCGGCTACGCGCCGCAGCCAAGCCGCACGCGCTGCACCCTGCCGAGCACCCCGCCGGCTCGCTGCGGGCCGCGGTCCTCGCCTGTCTCGCCTTCACCTGGCTGAATCCGCACGTCTATCTCGACACCGTCGTCCTGCTGGGCGGCATCGCAACCCGCTTCCCGTCCGGCGACCGGATGCTGTTCGCCCTGGGGGCGATGACCGCCTCCTTCACCTTCTTCTTCGCGCTCGGCTATGGCGCGCGGTTCCTAGCACCCCTGTTCGAGCGGCCCATCGCCTGGCGGTGGCTCGATCTCGGGGTCGGGCTGACCATGTGGGCGCTGGCGGCCGGGCTCGTCCTCGGCCAGCATGGCGGCTTGGGAGGCAACTGACGCGGGATGCTGCGATGCCTGGACTGCTCGACGGGATCCGCATCCTCGATCTGACCAACGTCCTGGCTGGCCCGTTCGCCACCTACCAGCTCGCTGCGCTCGGCGCGGACGTGATCAAGGTCGAGGTGCCGGAGAGCGGCGATCTGGCCCGCCAGCTCGGTGCCGATCCGGCACTCAACCGTCAGCGCATGGGGGCCTCCTTCCTCGCCCAGAATGCCGGCAAGCGCTCGGTCACGCTCAATCTCAAGCATCCTGACGGCAAGGAGCTGTTCCTGCGCCTGGTGCGCGGCGCCGATGTCCTGGTCGAGAACTTCCGGCCCGGCGTGATGGCTCGCCTCGGGCTCGGGTACGACGCGCTCAAGACGGTCCGTCCCGAGCTGGTCTATTGCGCCGTCTCGGGTTTCGGCCAGGACGGCCCGCTGCAGGGCAACCCCGCCTACGACCAGATCGTGCAGGGCCTGTCGGGCGTCATGAGCGTCACCGGCACGCCCGAGACCGCGCCGCTGCGAACCGGCTTCCCGGTCTGCGACACCATCGGCGGCATCACCGCCGCCTTCGCCATCTCGGCGGCGCTCGTGAAGCGCGGGCGCACGGGCGAGGGCGAGTGCATCGACGTCTCGATGCTCGAGGCGACGCTGGTCACGATGGGCTGGGCGGTCTCGAACTGGTTGATCGCCGGCGTGCAGCCGACGCCGATGGGCAACGAGAACATGACCGCGGCACCCTCCGGCGCCTTCCGCACCGGGTACGGCCTGCTCAACATCGCCGCCAACAAGCAGGAGCAGTTCGAGGAGCTGGCCCGACTCGTCGGCCGGCCGGACCTGATTGCCGATCCGCGCTTCGCCGGTCGCGACGACCGCAAGGCCAATCGCGACGCGCTGAAGGACGAGCTCGAGCCCGCGCTCGCCGGCCGCACCGCCGCGGAATGGTCGGAGCTGCTCAATGCCGCCGGCGTGCCCGCGGGCGAGGTGCTCTCGGTGCCGCAGGTTCTGGATCATCCCCAGAGCGTCGGCCGGGGTCTGGTGCACCGGGTCGCCCACGGTCCGGGCGTCGAGCGCGGTGTCGCGGTGGTCCGCGCGGGTTTCCGCCTCG
>JBFWWD010000206.1:0-10677 GCA_050246385.1 Geminicoccaceae bacterium | reverse complement strand
GATCCCGCGTGCTGGTCAGCGACACGCCGGCCGCCCTGGTCGCGAAGCGCGGCGCGAGCACGCTGGAGGCTGCCTTCATCGGCTACCTGGAGGAGGCAGGGGCCGAGGCCACGGCGGGCGATGCGCCGCCGAAGCGGGAGGCACCGGCGCCGGACGCGACGGCCGAAGCGTTCCCGCCCGATCCCGGCGGTCGTGGCTGGCGACGCGTCTTCGATCCCCGGCGCATGTTCAGCTACGCATGGCGCGAGGCGCTGGAGCTGCGCCGCGACCCGATCCGGATGACACTGGCTGGCCTCGGCAGCGCCATCCTGATGCTCGTCATGGGCTACGGCATCAACATGGACGTGGAGGATCTGTCCTTCGCCGTGCTGGATCGCGACCAGACCACCACCAGCCGCGACTACACGCTCGAGCTCGCGGGCTCGCGCTATTTCATCGAGCGTGCGCCGATCGTCGACTACGTCGATCTGGACCGGCGCATGCGGTCAGGCGAGCTGAGCCTGGCGATCGAGATCCCGACGGGGTTCGGGCGCGATCTCGCACGCGGGGTGCCGGTGCAGATCGGCGCCTGGATCGACGGCGCCATGCCCTCGCGCGCCGAGACCGTGCGCGGCTACGTGCAGGCGATGCATGCGCAGTGGCTGACCGGCAAGGCAGCGCGCACGCCGGGCGTGGTGGCCACGGCCGACCGCGTCACGATCGAGACGCGGTTCCGCTACAACCCCGATGTCGAGAGCTTGGTGGCGATGGTGCCGGCGGTGATCCCGCTGCTCTTGATGCTGATCCCGGCCATGCTCACCGCGCTCAGCGTGGTGCGCGAGAAGGAGCTGGGCTCGATCGTCAACTTCTATGTCACGCCGGTCACCCGGCTGGAGTTCCTGCTCGGCAAGCAGCTGCCCTATATCGGCCTGGCGATGCTCAACTTCGGGCTGCTGGTGCTGCTTGCGGTCACGCTGTTCGGTGTGCCGCTGAAGGGGAGCTTCCTCACCCTGACGGCGGCGACGCTGCTCTACGCCGCCGCCGCCACCGCGATCGGGCTGTTGATCTCCACCTTCATGCGCAGCCAGATCGCCGCCATCTTCGGCACCGCAGTGCTCAGCATCCTGCCCGCCACGCAGTTCTCCGGCATGATCGACCCGGTGTCGTCGCTGGAGGGGATCGGCGCCGTGATCGGGCAGGCATACCCGACCACCCACTACCTGACGATCGCCCGCGGCACCTTCTCCAAGGCGTTGGGCTTCTCCGACCTGCGCATGTCGTTCATCCCGCTGCTGCTCGCCGTGCTGGTGCTGCTCGGACTCTGCGTGGCGCTGCTGAGAAAGCAGGAGACCTGAGCCATGCGAGCCGCCAACATCCTCGATCTGGGCGTCAAGGAGCTGCGCAGCCTGGCCCGCGACCCGACGATGCTGGTTCTGATCGTCTACGCCTTCACGCTCTCGGTCTACTCGGCGGCGACGGCGATGCCGGAAACGCTCAACAAGGTGCCGATCGCCATCGTGGACGAGGACCGGTCGCAGCTCTCGACACGCATCGCCGCCGCCTTCTACCCGCCCTACTTCCTCCCGCCGAGGATGATCACGGCGGCGGAGATGGACGAGCGGATGGATGCCGGTCTCGACACCTTCGCCCTCGACATTCCGCCCGAGCTGCAGCGCGACATGCTGGCGGGGCGGGCGCCGACGATCCAGCTCAACGTCGATGCGACGCGCATGAGCCAGGCCTTCACCGGCAGCGGCTATGTCCGGACGATCGTCGCCGGGGAGGTGGCTGCGTTCGCCGAGGGCAACCGCGCCGCGGCCACGTCGCCGGTGGACCTCGCGCTGAGGGTGCGCTTCAATCCCCAGCTGACCAAATCCTGGTTCAGCTCCGTCATCCAGGTGATCAACAACGTCACCATGCTGTCGATCGTGCTGACCGGGGCGGCGCTGATCCGCGAGCGCGAGCACGGCACCATCGAGCATTTGCTGGCGATGCCCGTGACCCCGTTCGAGATCATGGCCAGCAAGATCTGGGCCATGGCCCTGGTGGTGCTCGCCGCCTGCGCCTTCTCGCTGGCCTTCGTCGTGCAGGGGTTGCTGGCGGTCCCGATCGAAGGCTCGGTCACGCTGTTCCTGGCGGGTGCCGCCATGAACCTGTTCGCCACGACCTCGCTGGGCATCTTCCTGGGCACCATCGCCCGCTCGATGCCGCAGTTCGGCCTGCTGCTGATGCTGGTGCTGCTGCCGCTGCAGATGCTGTCCGGCGGCACGACGCCACGCGAGAGCATGCCCGAGGTGGTGCAGCTCGTGATGCTGGCGGCCCCGACGACCCATTTCGTGATGCTGGCGCAGGCCATTCTCTTTCGTGGCGCCGGCCTGGCGGTGGTCTGGCCGCAATTCCTGGCGCTGGCCGCGATCGGCGCGGCCTTCTTCGGCTACGCGCTCGCCCGCTTCCGCG
The DNA here is from genome assembly GCA_050246385.1 of Geminicoccaceae bacterium. Classification (GTDB taxonomy): domain Bacteria; phylum Pseudomonadota; class Alphaproteobacteria; order Geminicoccales; family Geminicoccaceae; genus Benzoatithermus. Next base: position 8,241 of record JBFWWD010000206.1, on the reverse strand, counting down.
CCACGATCGGCACGATGGTCTGAGGACGGGACCGGTCAGCCCTTCACCGCCCCCAGCGTCAGGCCGCGCACGATGTAGCGCTGGGCGATCAGCGCCAGCAGCACCGGCGGCACCATGGCGATCAGCGCCCGGGTCGCCATGAACCAGAACTGCACGCCGCGCGTGTCGACCGCACCCGCCATGTGCGCCGGCATCATCTTGGTCTGGGTGACGCCGAGCGAGGAGCTGAACAGGAACTCGTTCCAGGTGAAGGCGAAGATGATCATGGCGGTGGCCGCGGCCGCCGGTGCGGCGAGCGGCAAGGCGATGCGCAGGAAGCAGCCGAGATAGCCGGCGCCGTCGACGAGCGCCGCCTCCTCCAGCTCGACCGGCAGATCGAGGAAGGTCTGGCGCATGATGACGACGACGAAGGGCAGCACGAAGGTGGTGTTGACCAGGATCAGCGCCCAGGGCGTGTCGAGCAGGCCGATGGCGCGGAAGGTGAGATAGAACGGGATCAGCGTCGCCACCGGCACCAGCACGCGCTGCGACAGGAACCAGACCGTGATGTCGGCATTCGACCAGAAGCGGAACCGGGCCAGCGCGTAGGCCGCCGGCATACCGAGCGCCAGTGCCAGCAGCGTGGCGCTGACCGAGACGAAGATGCTGGTGCGCAGGGCGCGCAGGCCCTCGGGCGTGCTGAGCTCGGTGCGGAAATTGTCCAGCGTCGGGGCGAAGTCGAGGAACGGCACACCGAGCCCGGCGACGGTGAAGGTGTCGGCCGGGTTGCGCAGCGCGGTCGACACCGCCCAGTAGAGCGGGAAGATGAAGATCAGGGTGGCGACGATCGCCAGCACCCAGCACAGGCTGTCGACCATCGGGTTGCGCAGGCCGGTGGAGCGTGCCTCAGGCATAGATCGTCCGCACCCGCTTGAAGAACAGGGTCACCACGACCATCACGAAGGCGAGCAGCGTGTAGGCGATCGCCGAGGCGTAGCCGACGTCGAAGAACCGCAGCCCGGTCCGGTAGGCCAGATAGGACAGGGATTGCGTGGCGTTGCCCGGCCCGCCGACGGTGAGCGACGCCACGACGTCGAACACCTTCATCGCCTCCGCGAGCCGCAGCAGGAAGACGATGACGACGGTCGGCATCATCAGCGGCAGCACGACCTCCTTGAACTTCATCCAGCCCGAGCCGGTGTCGAGCTCGGCCGCCTCGAGCAGCTCGTCGGGGATGCCCTGCAGGGCCGCCAGGAACACGAGGAAGCAGAACGGCGTCCATTGCCAGATGTCGACGATGATCACCGAGACCAGCGCCCAGCTCGGATTGGAGAGCCAGGGAATCCCGGTCCAGCCGAGCGGGCCGCCCTCCTCGTAGAAGATGGTGAAGAACAGATAGCCCGCCGCCACGGGGGTCGCGAAGATCGGCAGGATCATCATGGTCCGCAGGAACGACCGCCCCGGCATCTCGCGATTGAACAGCAGCGCCAGCAGGAGCCCGAGCGTCATCTGCACCGACACGCCGACGGCGACGAACAGGGCCGTGACCTTGACCGCCTCCCAGACCACCGCGTCGCCGAAGATGCGCGCGAAGTTGTTGAGGCCGACGAACTCCCACTTGGTCACCGTCTCGCGCACCACCTCGGTCTTCATCCGCGGCGTGCCGTCGGGCTTCAGGGACGGTTTGCCGTCCTTGTCCAGCCGCGGGACCTCGAGCCGGTTGACCACGGTCTCGTTGGTGACGTTGTGGAACGCCGTGTAGAGCGAGTAGACCAGCGGCACGATCGTGAACGCCAGCACCCAGAGCACGGCGGGCATCAGGAACAGCAGGCGGACACGGCTCGTCCAGCGCATCTTCTATGCAGGCTCGCAGATCAGAGGGAGACAGGCACCCGGCCACGCGCGGCGGCCGGGTGGTGACCGGAGATCAGCCCTTCCAGCCGATCGCTTCCTGATAGGCCTTGAGCTGCTTGTCGCGGCCGAGGCGGTCGGTGACCTGCTCCCAGGCCGCCGCCGTGTCGTCCAGCGCCTGCTGCGGGGTCTTCGCACCGCTCATCGCCGACGACAGGTTGGAGTCCAGGATGTCGTAATATTCCTGGGTGCCGGTGATGCGCATGTAGGGCAGCATCACCGGCGCGTTGAAGTTCTCGTAGTAGGCCTGCAGGTATTCCTGGACGTCGGTCGGATCCCAGCCGGCCTTGGTGTAGTCCTCGAGCTTGGCCTCGCCGACCGGCTCCAGGAACTGGTAGCTGTAGCCGGGGTCGACGCCGTCCCAGCCATAGGTCGCGAGCCACTTCGAGACCGGCTTGATCGCCATCAGCGACCAGAAGGTGTAGGTCGATTCCGGGTGGTCGGACAGGCTGGAGACCACGCCGTGCCAGGAGCCGCCGGTCACGTTGCCGACCTTGCGGGCCTCCTTGGTGGTCACGAACTCCTTCTTGTTCATGTCCCAATAGGTGTCGGAGGCGGGCAGGATGGCCGAGCCGATCTTGCCGCGGATCTTCGAGCGGGTCTCGTCCTGGGCCAAGGGCGCCACGTCGCCGTAGGAGAAGTTGAACACCGCCTTGCCGCGCAGGAAGTAGTCCCAGGCCTCGCCCAGGCTCCAGCTCACCTGCGCCGCCGGCCCGTACTGCGCCAGATCCTTGAGATATTCGAGCGCCTTGACGTGGCCGGGGCTGTTGATCAGCGGCTTCATGTCGACCGGGTCGAACCAGTAGACGCCGGTGGTCCGGCTGAGCTCGCCGGGGGTCATGGCGAACGAGGTCGCCAGCGTCATGAAGTGGTAGAGGCCCTGCTCGCGCACCTTCAGATGCAGCACGGCGCCGCTGTCGGGCTCGTCGTCGCCCGTGTCGAAGTTCTTGCCGTGGAAATAGGCGGCGATGTCCTTGAGCTGCTGCAGCGTGGTCGGCGGCGAGGGCAGGTCATAGCCGTACTGCGCCTTGAACGCCGCCTGGTGCTCGGGATTGGTCAGCAGGTCGCGACGGTAGTAGAGGATCTGGCCGTCGGCGTCGCCGAGCACGCCGTAGCCGGTGTCGCCCCAGGTATAGATGCGCTTCAGCGCCGGCGGCATCACGTCGTAGGACCACTGCGGGTAGTCGCCGCTCTCGCGCCACTCGTCGAGCGGCAGGATATAGTTGCCGTCGATCAGATCGCCATACATGAACGCGCCGACGATCGAGCCGTCATACTCGCCGGTGCCGTTGCGAAGGTCGAGGAAGAGCTTGGTGTAGAGCTCGCTGATCGGCACCAGGGCGATGTTGAGCTTGGCGCCCGTCAGCTCCTCGAACACCGGCCGGAAGGCGTAGATCGGCCCGGAGATGCCGCCCTTCGGCCCGGAGTCGAGCGTCAGGACGGTGATCTCCTCGCCCTCGAACGGCTTCTCGCCCGGCCCGAACAGGGCACCCAGATCGTCCTTGTGGGCGGTGATGACCGCGTCGTCATAGTCCGGGCCGAGCTTGAGCAGCACCGTCCCGTCGTCCTTCCACTCGACATGCTCCTGCGCCTGGGCGGCTGCGGCCGCGAGAACGCCGAGGGCAACGCCGGCAAGCAGCGCCTTGAATCTGGGCATACGAAAGCCTCCCTGTTGGACCCGCCGCATGTTCCCGCGGTCAAGTCACCGTGTCAGGATCATTGCGGCATTTTCACCGCGAGGCAACGCTACCGTATGCCCGCCGCGAGCGTTTCTCGGTGGTCAGGGCAGGATCCTGTCGGGCCGAGTATAGGCGGTGAAGCTCTCGCCGCGAGCGAAGGCGATCAGGGTCAGGCCGGCGCTCTCGGCGAGCGTTATGGCCAGGCTGGTGGGTGCCGAGATGGTGGCGATGGTGGTGAAGCCGGCGGTCGCGGCCTTCTGCACCAGCTCGGCGCTGCAGCGGCTGGTCAGCAACAGCAGGTGCGCGGCCGGGGCGAGCCCCGCGCCGACGGCGGCGCCGACCAGCTTGTCAAGCGCATTGTGACGGCCGACATCCTCGCGCACGAGCAGGATCTCGCCTGCGGCCGAGGCCATGGCGGCGGCGTGGACCGCCCCGGTCTGACGGTGCAGCGCCTGTCGCCCGGGCAGGGCGGCCAGTGCCGCGCGCAGGGCGCCCGCCTGCCAGGCCGGACCCTCGGCCGCGCGCGGCAGGGGCCGCAGCGCCTGCTCCAGGCTGATCACGCCGCACAGGCCGCAGGCGCTGCCGCCCGCCATGCTGCGACGCCGCTGCTCCAGCGCTTCCGCCCTCGGTACCGGGATCTCGAGCCGAACCTCGAGGCCCAGCACCATGTCGACCACCTCGACCGTGCCGATCTCGGCCGGGTCGGCGACGATGCCCTCGGCGAGCGTGAACCCCCGGCCGAGATCCTCGAGCTCGGCCGGGCTCGCCAGCAGCACCGCATGGCTGACGCCGTTGTAGACCAGCGCCACCGGCCACTCGCCCGCCACGGTCTCCGCCCCCGCCAGCGGCGCGGGGCCCCAGCGCGTCGCCGCCCGCGCCGTTGCGGGCTGCGGGCGGGGGCGGGTCGGCGATCGGCCGCTCTGTCGCCTGTTCCGACCTGCGCTCATCCGATCCGACCCGCCACCTTCGAGGAGCAACCCTCCCCGCGCCGACGGCGTCGCCGCCATCGGTCCAGACATCCCGGTCTAGCGCCTTGCCGACCTCCCCGCTACGGCTCGAGCTCGACGTCCCAGTACAGATAGTCGCGCCAGGACTCGTGCAGGTAGTTCGGCGGGAAGGTCCGGCCGTTCAGCCGCAGCTGGTGCGCCGTCGGCACCGCCGGCTTGGCGGTCGGCTGCATGCCGCACTCGTGCGGCAGCCGGTTGCCCTTGCGCAGATTGCAGCGCGTGCAGGCGGTGACGATGTTCGACCAGCTCGTCCTGCCGCCGCGCGACTTGGGCACGACATGGTCGAAGGTCAGCTCCTGCGTCGGGTGGTGCCGGCGGCAGTACTGGCAGGCGAAGCGATCGCGCAGGAAGACGTTGAACCGCGTGAAGGGCGGTCGGCGATCCTGCGGGATGTACTGCTTGAGCGCCACCACGCTGGGCAGCTGGAACTCGAGCCCGGGCGAGCGGATCACGTGCTCGTAGTGACTGACCACGGCCACCCGGTCGAGGAAGATAGCCTTGATCGTATCCTGCCAGCCCCAGAGAGAAAGTGGATAGTAGGACAGAGGCTGATAGTCGGCATTCAGGACCAGGGCAGGGTATGCGGACAGCGCTACCATTTCCCCGGCCCCCCGCTCAGGAGCCGGGACTTAGTAGGTCGAGACGCTCGCTGGCTAGCATTGCGCTCTCCCGAGGCACACGGTCGAAAGTCCCCTTTGCCGGGATGAGCTATCCCAATCGCATGACGGTTTCAAGGCATTGGCAAGCATGCCGGCGAAGCACATTTGCCTCCACCACCATGTGCGCCACGAGCTCCTCATGACGGTTTCCGGGACGGCCGCCCTGACGCGACGCCGGCTCTTGGCCGCGCTCGCCGCCCTGACGCTCGGCTTGCGGCCGCGACCCGCCGCGACACAGGATCACGGCATGCTTCCCTGGCATCACCTGCCCGACGGCACCTTCCGCAACCCGCCGGGCAGCCCCGGGCGGGGCGGCACGCCGGCGGAGTGGCGCTCCTTCCTGTGGCGGCGGCTGGTCGACCCGCCGCCCGTCCCGACCGTGCCCGAGGGCCACGTCCTCTCCCGCGAGGCGGCGCTGGCCGGGCTTGCAGCCGCCGACGGCCGAGACAGCGTCACCTGGCTCGGCCATGCCAGCTTCCTGATCCGCCTCGGCGGGCGGACTTTGCTCACCGACCCGTTCCTGACCGAGCGCGCCTCGCCCTTCGCCTGGTTCGGCCCGAAGCGCCTGGCAGGGCCGTCCCTGGCCGCCGCCGATCTGCCCGCGATCGACATCCTGCTCCTGTCGCACAATCACTACGACCATCTCGACCTGCGCGCCCTCGACCGGCTGCGCGATACGGGTGCGACCCGCCTGGTCATGCCGCTGCGCGTGTCGCGCTATCTCGACACCGATGCCTATGGCGAGGCGATCGAGCTGGACTGGCTGCAGCGCACCGAGCTCGCGGGCGTGCGCATCACCGCCCTGCCCGCGATCCACTTCAGCAAGCGCGGCCTGTTCGACCGCAACGCCAGCCTCTGGTGCGGCTTCCTGCTGGAATCCGGCGACCGGACGATCCTGTTCACCGGCGACACCGCCTATGGTCCCGTGTTCGCCGAGATCGCCCCGAAGCTGCCCCGGCCCGACCTGGCGCTCGTGCCGATCGGCGCCTACGCGCCGCGCAACCTGATGCAGGGCTCGCACTGCACCCCCGAGGAAGGCGTGCGCATCGGCCGGGACTACGGCGCCCGCCGTCTCTGCGGCATGCACTGGGGCACCATCCAGCTCACCGACGAGCCGCCGTTCGAGCCGCCCGGCCTGTTCAGGGCCGCGGCCACGGCCGCCGGATATGTCGAGGCGGACGTGTGGACGTTGGCCATTGGCGAGACCAGGACGCTCTAGGCGGAGCGCCCGCGAACCGCCTCGCGCCAACCATACGGCGCGAGCAGCGCGTCGCGGTCGCCCGTCAGCAGCTCCCGCGCCGCGAGCTGCCCGACCACGGGCGCCAGCGTCATTCCGGAATGCATCACGGCGACGTACAGTCCGGGCATTCCCTCCGGCCGGCCGATCACCGGCAAGCCGTCCGCCGGCGTCGGGCGGTAGCCGACGGTCCAGCGGTCGAGCTCGAGCGCGGGAGCGTCCCGCAGCATGGCGCCGGCCCGCGCCAGCAGGTCCCGCGCGGTCGCCGCCGGGTCCGCACCCGGGTCGGCGCCGCCGAAGTCGGCACCCATCACGATCCGGCCCTCGTCGGTCTGTCGCAGGTGCAGCTCCGGGGCGAGCACGATGCCCTGCAGCAGCGGCGGGCATGGCCGCGAATGGGCGAGCAGCCCCGGCGGCGTCTCCAGCCGCAGCCCGACCTCGGCCGTCGCGAGCAGCTCTGCCGTGCCGGCGCCGGCCGCGACCACCACCTCGTCCGCCGGCACGAAGCCCTGGGCAGTCTCCACCCCGACCACGTGCCCGCCCCGCCATCGAAGGGCGAGGACGCGCATGCCCGTTCGCAGCCGCGCGCCGCGCGCCGCCTCGTCGCGCAGCAGTGCCAGGGCCGCGCGCACCGGCTCGACCGCACCTTCCGCCGGGGCATGGACCGCCAGCGCGGGCGGCTCGGCCAAGGCGGGCTCGATCGCGGCGATCTCGGCCCTGCCCACCGTCCGCACCGCATAGCCCCAGGCCGCGTGCCGGCGCGCGAACTCGCGCAGCGCCGCCTCCGGCAGGTCCCAGCACAGCCCGCCGCACCAGGCGGCCGGCAGCCCTGGAACCTTCCCGGCCAGCCGCCGCCACTCCGCCATGCCGCGCATCCGCAGCCGGACATAGGGCTCGGGGTTGCTCCAGCTCGCATTGATCCAGGCGAACGAGGCGGCGGTCGCCATGCCGCCCGGCTCCCCGCTCTCCAGCACCGTCACCTCGGCACCCGCGCCTACCAGATGCCAGGCGATCGAGGCGCCGACGATGCCGGCGCCGACCACGGCGATCTTGGGAGTCTCGGTCATCGCTTCCTCCACGCCGCGATCCGAGCCCGGCGCGAGGTCGGAGTCCAGGGAGAAGCACGCCCGGGCATGGGCGCGACCAGATCGAGCGACAGGCGCCAAGGGTCACGGTGATTCGCCTTCAAGACTAGCGAGCCTTGATCCAAGGAGACATGCGGCCGCAGTGTTAGCCAATAACTTCCAATTGACAGGGGTGACTTCGGACCGCACGATCAATAGTTAACTAAAGAATTCATCCATAATGGAGAGATGAGATATGTCGTTCCTGTCCAGATACGCCGTCGTCCTCGTCGGTCTGCTGGCAATCCATCCCGATGCCGATCCCGCGCAAGCCGGGGCGATGCTGCCGGGCACGCCCGGCATCCGCCCGGCCCTCGAGGGCTCAGCGGCGATGAGATCGGGCGAGATCCCGCCGGCGGCGCCGGGCTCCGGCACCCTGGGCAGCCAGGATCTGGCGAAGGGCTTCCACGGCTTCGGCAGCTATGACTGGTGGATCACCGCATGGTGGCGCTGGGCGCTCGCCACGCCGGCACGGGTCAATCCGCTCCTCGATCCCCACGCGACCAACTGCGATGCCGGCAGGCAGCCGCGCCATGTCCGGTTCCTCGGCGGCAACTTCTCGGGCGGTGCCGAGGATCCGCCGGTCGTCCGCCGTTGCACGGTGCCATTTGGAACGGCCCTGTTCTTCCCGATCCTGAACGCGGT
>JBFWWD010000205.1:0-10703 GCA_050246385.1 Geminicoccaceae bacterium | reverse complement strand
GCACACCTAGTTGTTCTGGGGTAGCAAGACGAGCGGGGGCGTTCGCAGCGGCGACTGGAAGCTCCTCAACGGCGAACTCTACAACCTGAAAAGCGACCTCGGCGAGAAGACCAACGTCGCGGCAGCCCATTCGGACGTCGTGGGCCGGTTGCGCGACGCCCGATCGGCATGGGCTCGCGGTCTGGCGCCGGTACTCTGGTAGCTGTCGCAGCCCGCCCGACCGACCGCTCCATCGTGGGAAGGCTCACTTCGCCTCGCCACCGCTCAACGCGTAGAGGATCCCCACCCCACCGAGAAAGACCGCCAGCATCGCGGCGGAATCATAGCCCATCCCGAGCAGCGTCCGATCCCGACGCTCGAGCAGGCCGAGCAGCAGGATGCCGGTCATGATGATCCCGAGCAGGGCGGCGACGATCTCGAACCGGCCGGCGTGATTGAACACCGGCCCGCCCGTGTAGACGACGTCCGCCAGGAAAATGAGCAGCAGATTGAAGACGTTGGAGCCGAGAATGTCGCCGATGGCCATCTCGTAGCGCTTCAGCCGGATCGCGGCGGTGATGGTGCTCAGTTCCGGCAGCGAGGTCGAGATCCCGACCAGGACGAAGCCCACCAGGCTCGCGCCGAGCCCGGTCTGCTCGGCGAGCGCCTCGCCCGTCATGGAAAGCAGGAAGCCCGCGCCGAGAATGATGACCGATACCGCAGCGATCCTGGCGCACAGGAACAGGAGACGGTCACTGCTCCCCCGTTCCGCAGACTCCGATGCCTCCTCCTGCTCTTCCTCCGTCGCCTCCTGATCGAACGCGATCCAGACCTTGCGCCGCTCGTAGCGGGCCGACAGCCACAGTGAGCCGAGACAGAGCAGGAAAAGCAGCGTCGACCACAGACCGACGCCGAAGAGGGGATAATCGCCCACGGCTATGGCGACGGCCGCCAGCGCGAGGAGGACGACGCCGACCGTCCCCTGGAGCAGCATCGCCGGCTTGGCGATGAAGGAGGTGAGCGCTTCCCGGCCCGAGAGCGGATCGACGGCCGCCAGCAGGAAGAGGTTGATCGATTCGCTGCCCAGCAGATTGTTGAGCGCGAGCAGCGGACTGTCGGTGAACGCGGCGGTCGAGACGGTCGAGATCTCGGTCAGGGAGACGATGCCGCCAAGCAGCAGCATGCCCGCAAAGCCCTGGCCCATTCCGGTCCTGCCGGCCAGACGGTCGACCAGTCCCACCATCCGTGTGCCGGCGGCCCAGACGATCGCGCCGCCGGCCGCGAACAGCGCGACATTGACCCAGATCGAATAGGCGGCAAAGTCGAGCAGCTCAGACAATCGCCCGATCCCAGCCGCCGTAATGCTCCTTGCTGCGGGTACCGCGGGGCAGGCTCAGGGCGACCAGCGACAACCCGATCGCGACCGCGGCTGCCGTGCCGATCTCGCCGCCGCCGGCGAGGAGGAAAGGCGAGGCCGCGATCCAGCCGCCGAGCACGACGTTGACGAAGCGCACCGGGCGCACGACCTCCGCCATGGCGCTCACCGCGACCAGGATCACCAGGCAGCCGGCGACATGATTGCTGAAATAGAGCGGCGGCCGCGTGCCGAAGAGCAAAGGCGTCGCCATGAGCACAGCACCCAGCAGCACGCTGACGACCAGGGTCCAGGGGAAGGTCACGCCGCCGGTGACGAAATCCCGCAGCACCTGCCGCGGCGAGCGGTCGAGGTCCGGCTCCGGCGTCTGATTCGCCGACAGCGCCGGCCCGCCCTTCCAGAACGTGCGCCAGAACGGCTCGCCGGACCGCTTGGCCCGCCAGAGATACTGCACGGTCGCGAGCACCTCATCGATCGAGTACGGAATGAGCACGACCGTCACCGCGCCCTGCAGGATGCAGAGCAGGCAGAGGGCACCGATGAGCGGCGGCTGGATGATGATGAAGGAGACGCTGACGACGCCGAGCGGAACGATCAGCAGTCCGAACAGGAAGACCATCCAGGGCATGGTTCGCCAGCGGCGCCGGTCGCCGATGACGCCGGCGAGGATGTCGAGCGCGTAGGCGAAGGCGCCGAGACCCGCGTCCGCGATCGGAAAGCCACGCGAGACCCAGGACGTGACCACCGCTTCGCTGCCGTTCCGGGCGGAAGCATCTCCGGGTCCGAACAGCGGGTCCCACAACCCGTCGATATGGCCCATCTGGTAGGCGGCCAGGTAGCGGGAGACGAACAGCCCGACCAGGGACAGCGCCACGATCGGCAGGCGCTGAGTGAAGGAGGAAGGCGAGTAGCTCCAGCCGAGCGGTCGATCATCGTCGGCCGCAAGCGCGCGCAGGCTGATACCCGGCGTCGGCGGGATGATGACGGCAAAGGCCACGACGATCATGCCGAGCAGCGTGTCGATGCCGTAGGCCGCGGCGCTCGTGGTCCAGAACACCAGCGGCGCCAGCATGACCCAGAGACCGATCGCGGCGGTGAGCCACTGCAGCCCATAGCGACGGCGGCCCATCCCCGCAAGGGCGAGAACCACGATCAGCAGGCCCGAGACGATCTCGCTGATCCCGAGGCGCGCATTGCGGATCTGCGCTTCCACGAGCTCGTGGCCGAGCGCCGGCGGCACGGGGGCCGTGACCGGGTCGAACAGGCCCAGCATCAGCGGCGAGGTCGCCAGCCACAGCCCGAGCGCGGCATTTGCCATGGGTGCCCACAGCGTCCACCACCGGTGCCGCCCGATCGCCTGCTCCACCTCCTGCCGGCTTCGCTCGAGCGGCTCCTGCAATCGCCGCCTGACCTGATCGAGCTCCGGCTGCGACGCCGCCACGGCCGACGGCTCGAGCTTGTTCTTCTCGTACCAGTCGGTCGGGTCGCGCTTCAGTCGCCGGATCATCTCCGGCAGCGTCGCCGTCAGGCTGTGCCGGGGTTCCCAGCCGAGCAGCCTGCGTGCGCGTGAGACGTCGATCTCGTAGTGGTCGTCGGAGCCCTCGATCATCCAGGGCTTGATGTCGGTGTCCTGATCCAGGATTCCCGTCTGTACCCAGGCGCCGGCCTTGGTCAGCCCCTTCGGCAAGGCCAGCGTGCGCCAGTCCTCGTCGTGGAGGAGCCGGCCGATCCGCTGCTGCATCTCCCGATAGGACGGCGTCTCCTCCTCGCCGATCAGCAGCACCGTCTCGTCGGGAAGCTCGGCCCGCCGGTCGACCGTGCGCGCCACCGCGTCGACGAGGTCGTCCTTGTGCAGGTAGGGCTGGCCGGCCTCGAGGTCGCCCGTGAACAGATAGGCGGTGGGCCTGCGCTCGAAGATGCGGGTGATCTGCTGGGCGATGAAGGCAGCGCGGCAGTCCTCGTCATAGACCCCGGCAAACCGCAGGATCACCGTCTTCATGCGGCCGCGCTCGCGCGTGATCAGCGCTTCGGTCTCGGCCTTCGATTCCGGATAGGCCCAGGCGGGCGCGAGCGGCGAATCCTCGTCGATGCGCGCGCCCTTCCCCACGCTCGGGGCGTGCACGAGCAAGGTGCTGGAGAACACGAACTGCTCCGCGCCGATCGCCTTCACCGCCGCGAGCAGCCGACGCGTTCCCTGGACGGTGACTCTGTCGTAGCGGGGATCGCGCTCACCGGTCGTGTCGTAATAGGCGGCGAGGTGGATGACCGAGGCGACCCGCCCTCCGGCCCGGGCGGCCGCGTCCTTCACTGCTGCGGCGACGCTCTCCTGCGAGGTGAGGTCGATCGCGATGGTGTCCACGTCCGCGACCGGTTGGCGCGGCTGCTGCAGGTCGAGCCCGATGACCCGATAGCGATCGCGCAGGCCCCGGGCGATCGCCTGCCCGAGAAAGCCGCTGCTGCCGGTGATGAGAACGGTCGGCCGATTCTTTTGGTCCTCCGGCATGAAGCTCCTTCGGTCGGTTTCCAAGACCCGAAGTCCAGGGTGCTCATGAGCCTTCGGCAGATCGGCTGGCTCTGTAGCGAAAGCGGCGGCGCCGGCTTCTGTTCCATGGCGTCGATTGCGCGCCCAAGGGCGAGTGCGTTAGATTGTGGAGGGAAACATGGAATCCCCCCACACGATGCTCGAGCCGTTCGATCCCGCCTACATCACACTGTTCGCCGAGCTCGGCGACCGGGTGTCCGACGCCGGCCTGATCGAGGGCCTGCCCCCGGGCGGCACCTTCGAGCTGCGATCGGTGAACGGCCGGGAATACTGGTATCATCGGGCCTACAACCGGGCGACCGGCAAGGACACGGTCCGCTATGTCGGCCCGGCCACCGCCGCGCTCAGCGCCCGGATCGAGCGGCATCGCAGCCTCAAGCCGGACATCCGCGGCCGCCGGCAGCTCGTCTCCACGCTCAAGCGTGCCGGCTTTCCGGCCCCCGACACCTTCACCGGCGAGGTGCTCGCCGCCATGGCCCGCGCCGGGCTGTTCCGGCTGCGCGCCTGCCTGATCGGCACGGTCGCCTACCAGTGCTTCCCGGCGCTGCTCGGGGTCCGGCTGCCGGCGACCGCCATGCGCACCGAGGACGTCGATCTCGCCCAGTTCCATGCCGTCGCGGTCGGCATCGGCGAGGCGGCCGAGCCTCTGCTCGCCACGCTGCGCGAGGTCGACGCCAGCTTCGCGCCCGTGCCGTCCCTGAAGTCGCCGGTGCTCAGCAGCGCCCTGCGCAACGCCCGCGGCTACCGGGTCGAGCTGCTCACCCCCCATCAGGGGGCGGAGGAGCGCGGCGACGACCTGGTGCCCTTGCCTTCCATCCCCGGTCTGGGCGCCCAGCCGCTGCGCTTCCTCGACTACCTTCTCTATGGCGAGGTGCCGACGGTCGTGCTGCACGGCCCCGGCATCGCGGTGAACGTGCCGGCGCCCGAGCGCTATGCGATCCACAAGCTGATCGTCGCCACCCGCCGATCCGGTGCCGGCCGGCTGAAGGCCGCGAAGGACGTCGCTCAGGCCGGCAGCCTGATCCAGGCGCTGATCGAGACCCGCCAGGCCGACCTCCTGCGCGACGCCTGGGACGATGCCTGGAGCCGCGGGCCGCACTGGCGACGAGCGCTCGACAAGGGGCGCTCGCGGCTGGATCCGACGGCGGCGGACCTGCTGGCGGCCACCCTCGGCCAGACGACCTCAGCGAACTGAGGCGCCGTCCGCGGATTGCCTTCCCGCCGGAACTCCCGGATAGTCGGTCGAATCGCCGGCGGACCACGTTCGGCCGGCCGGCAATCATGCTTGCGGAGATCCAGGATGTTGAGATCCGCACTCCTGATAATATCGGTCCTGGTCAGCGAAAGTCACGCAGCGTTCGCCAGCCCCAACCTCGTGGTGATTCTTGCCGACGATCTCGGCTACGGCGAGGTCGGTGCCCAGCACGTCGGTGATGTCGCCACACCCAACATCGACGCCCTCGCTCGCTCCGGAGTCACCTTCACGGACGGATACGTGACCGCTCCCTCATGCGTGCCCAGCCGTGCCGGGTTGCTGACCGGCCGCTACCAGCAGGAGCTTGGCATCTACGGCAATCCACCGATGCCCCGACCCGCCAATTCCGGCCTGCCGGCCGGGCAGATCACGCTCGCGGACGCGCTGCGGGCTCAGGGCTATCACACGGGAATGGTCGGCAAATGGCATCTCGGCGAGGAGCCGCAGGACCGTCCCTTGCAGCACGGATTCGACGAGTTCTTCGGCGTGCTCGAATCCGACCATCCCTATTTCGGCGAGCAGGAGAGCTCGCCCAAGCCGTTCCACAATCCGATCCTGCGCGGCACGACGCCGGTGCCGGCCTCGGGCTATCTCACCGACACGCTGGCCGCCGAGGCCGCGAGCTTCATCGAGCGCAACGCATCGCAACCCTTCTTTCTCTACCTGCCGTTCACGGCCACGCACGGCCCGCTGCAGGCGAAGCCGGACGTGCTGGCCCGCGTCGACGGCCTCGCGAGCAAGCGTCGCCTGTTCGCGGCGGTGCTGGCCTCGCTCGACCATGCGGTGGGGACGGTGCGGCGGGCGATCGAGGATGCCGGCGTCGCCGACAACACCGTGGTCGTCTTCCTCGGCGACAATGGCTGCGGCCTCGGTCGCAGGACGGGCTGCCGGAACACGCCGCTGAGTGGCTGGAAGTATGGCTACAACGAGGGCGGGATCCGCATCCCATTCGTGATGTCCTGGCCGGGTCGGATACCAGCCGGGATGCGATATGGCGAGCCGGTGATCTCGCTCGACCTCTTCGCCACGCTGGTGCGGGCTGCCGGCGGAACGCCCCCCGGCTCCGTGGAGGGTGTCGATCTGCTGCCCTATCTGCGCGGTGCGGATGGCACGCCGCACGACTACCTGTTCTGGGGCACCCGATCGACGGGCGCAGTGCGCCGCGGCAGGTGGAAGCTCCTCGACGGCGCGCTCTACGATCTCAGCCAGGACATCGCCGAGCAGGACGACGTGGCGGCCGGCAATCCGGACGTCGTCGCGGACTTGCTCCGCGCGCGAGAAGCCTGGGTACGGACCCTGGCGCCCGCCTTATGGTGAGAGCGCGTCGCCGCGTTCCCGCGCCAGGATCACGGTGGGGTCGCCGTGATAGTCAGTACGCAGCAGCTCGACGAAGCCGCATTTCTCGGCGACCCTGAACGACGCCGCATTGGCCGGGGCGATCATGCAGACGATGGGCCGACCCGCCAGCTGCCGCTCGGCCCAGGCAAGCGCGGCGAGCGTCGCCTCGGTGGCATATCCGCGGCCCTGTGCGTCGGGACGGATGATCCAGCCGGCCTCCAGAACCTCGCCGAGGGGCGGTTCCAGATCGCGCTTGAAATCGGCGACGCCGACCTCGCCCACGAAGCTGCCGCTCGCCCGCTCCTCGACCAGCCAATAGCCGAATTCCAGCACGGCCCAGAGCCCGGCATAGCGCAACAGGCGCGCCCAGGCCTCCTCGCGGCTGGACGGGCGGCCGGTGATCGAGCGCACCACCCGCTCGTCGGCCCACATCGCCGCCGTCGCGTCGAGATCCGCCGCCACATGGCCGCGCAACCGGAGCCGCGGCGTGAGCAGAACAGGGACCGACACCGCCGGGCTAGAGAATGAACTTGCTCAGATCGGCGTTCGCCGCGAGGTCGGCGACCTGCCGGCGGACATACTCGGCATCGATGGTGATGGTCTCGCCACCGCGGTCCGAGGCGGTGAAGCTCACCTCCTCGAGCAGCTTCTCCATCACCGTCTGCAGCCGCCGTGCGCCAATGTTCTCGACCCGGCTGTTCACCTCGTGCGCCAGCCGGGCGATCTCGCCGACGGCGCCATCGCCCAGCTCGAGCGTGATGCCCTCGGTGCCCATCAGCGCCACATACTGCTTCACGAGGCTGGCCTCGGGCTCGACCAGGATGCGGGCGAGGTCGGCCTGGCCCAAGGGCTGCAGCTCGACGCGGATCGGCAGGCGGCCCTGCAGCTCCGGCAGCAGGTCCGAGGGCTTGCTGAGGTGGAAGGCGCCGCTGGCGATGAACAGGATGTGGTCGGTCTTCACCGCCCCGTGCTTGGTCGAGACCGTGGTGCCCTCGATCAGCGGCAGGAGATCGCGCTGCACGCCCTCGCGGCTGACATCGGCACCGGCTCGGCCCTCGCGGGCGCTGATCTTGTCGATCTCGTCGATGAAGACGATGCCGTTCTGCTCGGTGGCCTGCAGCGCCTCGCGGGTGACCTGCTCCTGGTCGAGCAGCTTGTCGCTCTCCTCGGCGATCAGCACGTCGTAGCTCTGCGCCACGGTCAGCTTCTTGCGCTTGGTCCGATTGCCGAACGCCTTGCCGAACATGTCGCCCAGATTGAGCATGCCCATCTGGGCGCCCGGCATCCCGGGGATCTCGAAGGTCGGCAGACCGGCTGGGCCGCTGTCCTGCAGCTCCAGCTCGATCACCCGCTCGGCGAGCTGCCCGTCGCGCAGGCGGCGGCGGAAGGCGTCGCGCGTGTCCTTGCTGGCCGAGGTACCGACCAGCGCGTCGAGCACGCGCTCCTCGGCGTTCAGCTCGGCCTGGGCGCCGACCTCCTTGCGCAGCCGCTCGCGGGTGAGCTTGAGCGCCACCTCGACCAGATCGCGCACGATGCTCTCGACGTCGCGGCCGACATAGCCGACCTCCGTGAACTTGGTGGCCTCCACCTTGATGAACGGCGCCTGGGCGAGCCGCGCCAGCCGGCGGGCGATCTCGGTCTTGCCGCAGCCTGTGGGACCGATCATCAGGATGTTCTTGGGCAGCACCTCCTCGCGCAGCCCCTCCTCGATCTGCTGGCGGCGCCAGCGGTTGCGCAGGGCGATCGCGACGGCGCGCTTGGCCTCGCCCTGGCCGACGATGAAGCGGTCGAGCTCGGAGACGATCTCGCGGGGGGTGAGAGCCGTCATCGGCGCTCCAGGATTTCGATCACGGTATTCTCGTTGGTGTAGACGCAGATGTCGGCGGCGATCCGCATCGCCTTTTTCGCGATCGCCTCGGCATCGAGCCCGTCGAGGTCGATCAGCGCCCGTGCCGCGGCCAGCGCGTAGGAACCCCCGGAGCCGATGCCGATCAGGCCGTCCTCGGGCTCCAGCACGTCGCCATTGCCGGTGAGCACGAGCGAGGCCTCGCGGTCGGCCACGGCCATCATCGCCTCGAGCCGGCGCAGATAGCGGTCGGTGCGCCAGTCCTTGGCGAGCTCTACGCAGGCGCGGGTGAGCTGGCCGGGATGGCGCTCGAGCTTGGCCTCGAGCCGCTCGAGCAGGGTGAAGGCGTCGGCGGTGCTGCCGGCGAAGCCGGCGAGGATCTCGCCGTTGCCGAGCCGGCGCACCTTGCGCGCATTGGCCTTGATCACGGTCTGGCCGAGGCTCACCTGGCCGTCGCCGGCCATCGCGACCTTGCCGCCCTTGCGGACCGAAAGAATGGTGGTGCCGTGCCACGATGCCGGCTGGGACATGGAACCTCGCGGTGCTTCGGCCCGATGTGGTCCCCATCCCTGGGACGATCAAGAAGCCGCGCCTCAGCCCGCGAGGTAGCCCCCGTCGACGGCCAGCACCGCGCCGGTGACGAACCGGGCCGCCGGCGAGGCCAGGAACACCGCCGCGCCGGCGACCTCGTCCGGCCGGCCCCAACGCCCGAGCGGCGTCCGGCCCAAGAGCTGCGCGCTGCGCGCCGGATCGTCCTGCAGCGCCTGGGTCAGCGGGGTGGCGATCCAGCCGGGAGCGACGGCGTTCACGCGGATCCCCTCCGCGGCGTAGGCGAGCGCCAGCGACTTGGTGAGCTGGACCACTCCGCCCTTGCTGGCGCTGTAGCCCGGCACCAGCGACCCGCCGAAGAACGACAGCATCGAGGCGGTGTTGACGATGCAGCCGCGCGCCGCCGCGAGCTGCGGCCGGGCGGCGGCGCAGCAGCGCATCGTGCCGGTTAGGTTCACGTCCAGGACGCGGGCGAACACCGCGGGATCGTGCTCCGCCTCGCGGCAGATGATCCCGGCGCAGTTCACGAGGACGTCGAGCCCGGGAAGAGAGGCGAGCAGGGCCTGGACCGAGGCATCGTCCGCGACGTCGAGGACCGCGCCGGGCAAGGCTGCCGCATCGACCTCCGGCTGCGTCGCCCCGGTGACCAGCACCTCGCCGCCGAGCGCCGCGAACGCGGCGCCGATGCCGGCCCCGATGCCGCTGGTGCCACCGACGACCAGCACCCGGCGGCCGGCGAACAGGCTCGGCGCGAAGCTGTCAGCGGATGAAGCGGTCGACATAGCCCGCACCCAGCCCCACGGCCTCATAGTGCGCGCGGCACATGTCGATCTTGGTGAAGACGTCCTCGAAGCCTGTGTTCCGGCCGGCCTCGTCGACATAGTACATGCAGCCGGAGATGTTGAAGAAGGTCACCATCTCCGGAACGTCCTCGGGCACTGTCAGCGTGTGGGTCTCGCCGGGCGGCTCGAACACGTAGTCGCCTTCGTTCGCGACCCAGTCATGCTCCAGATAGCGCCAGCGCCCCTTCAGCACATAGCCGTGCACCGGCGCCGGGTGACGGTGCCGCGAGAGAATGCC
This sequence comes from Geminicoccaceae bacterium, assembly GCA_050246385.1. Lineage (GTDB taxonomy): Bacteria > Pseudomonadota > Alphaproteobacteria > Geminicoccales > Geminicoccaceae > Benzoatithermus. The sequence goes on along the minus strand of JBFWWD010000205.1, from coordinate 739 downwards.
GGCCTTGCGCACCCGCAGGAGGTTGCACCACTGGCCGGCCAGCGTGTTGAGCATCAGCGGCCGGAACCAGACCGAGGGCGCCTGGGGCACCCAGACCCGCTCGTCGTCGGGCAGCGCATGGACGACGATCTCGGGCGGTGAGAGCGCATGCGTCGAGCCGGCCATGGACTGGCGATCCTCCCTGGCGCGCCGGAGGACCGGCGCCTGCGCGGGAGGGTGGACGGGGGCCGGTCGCAGGTCAAGGCTGCCCCCGGCGCCACCCATGCCTCAGGCCACCTCCTGCGTCACCAGCGCCTCATGGTTCGCGACGGCCTGGCTGAGCCGGCGCAGGGTCTCGATCAGGCCGCCCTCGTCGCGCAGGCGAAAGGCGGCTGCGGTCAGGATCGCGGCGCCGATCACCGGCTCCTGGGCGGCCAACACCGCCTCGAGGGCCGCCATGCGCCGGCCGTCATCCTGGCGATTGCTGTTTGCGGGAACAAACTGATGGTCGCGGGCGACCAGCGCATGCGAGCCGTGCATCGGGCACTGTCCTCGGTTCGAGCCAGGCAATACAGGGGACCCAAATAAAAGCGCCCCCGCAGGAGTGATCCGGCGGGGGCGGAGCGAGGGAGGGAGGCACCGTCTGACTTGACAAGGCGGAGACTATGTCACCGCGGGATCAAAATCAATACCAAAAGTTTAACATTCAGAAGAAATCTTCTTCCTATGCGCGAGAGCGAAGATACCTGGCGAACAAGGA
>JBFWWD010000204.1:0-10725 GCA_050246385.1 Geminicoccaceae bacterium | reverse complement strand
TCTGGGGTCCTCGCCTCCGAGTTTATTGCTTCGGTGTTTCAACAAACGCGTGGAGCAACACAATGATCATTACTATCGAAGGCGCGGATCGACATCGTCATGGCGGCCTGATTGATTCAATGTTTCGGATGCGAGCGACGGTCTTTGCAGAGCGCCTCGAATGGGATGTTACCGTCACCAACGGGCGTGAGATTGATCGCTTCGACAGCGAGGACCCCCTCTATCTCCTCTCCGTGGACGAGCAAACCGGAGCTCTCCAGGGCGGCGTGCGACTGCTGCCTACCACTGGTCCTAATATGCTTCGCGACGTATTCCCGGTTCTCGTACCGGGCGGTGCACCTGAAAGCCCGCTGATCTGGGAGAGCTCGCGATTTGCGATCAATCCCGCCATCTTAGGTGATGCCGAGCGCGCCACAGCGAATCACGTCGTCAACCGCACGACCATCGAACTGCTATGCGGTATCGTAGAGGTCTGCCAGCGGGCCGGCATCGAGCACGTCGTCTCGGTGTTCGACGCGCGCATGGCTCGCATCTTCCGGTCTGTTAGTTGCACCTTCGAAGTCATCGGCACGCCCACGCGCATCGGGAAGACCATGACCTACGCCGGCGTCTTCGACATGTCCGACCGGATGCGCGAGCGTCTCGGCGACGCCGGGGAGCTGCGGGCCCCGGTACTAGCACCCGGGACACGCCTACCGGCTGTCGACCTCCGCCCAGCCTGAGCCTTTCACCGGATTTGTCACGTGGTTATCTGGCCTGCGCGATAACCGTATCCTATAAAAGCCCCGAGGCGGTACGCGCCGCCTCGGGGCGTAGAAACCCCTTTTTCCGCAGCTGGTGCTGGCTGCTTCAGCACCGAGATCCTCTGGCCAATGGCCGGGGGCCTGGGACGTATGTCCAGGTGCCTCGGTGCTAAAGGTCTCAGGGCCGTCGGAAAACGGTTTCTACCCCCCGGCTTGGGGTCATGATCTATCGTTCGCGGGGGCGTACCGCGGACCAAGCCGCAGGGTTTCAATGCGAACAAAACCAGACGCCGATATCGGGCCAGATGAAGCCAAGACCTCCAACACGATCGAAGCGCTCCTTGCGGAACTCACAGCCGACGAGCTCGAGCAGGTGGCGAGTGCGGTCGTTCGCGACTATCAATGCCGGATGCAGAAGGCCCAGGCCCTCTTCGAAGAGATCAGCCACCTCGAGGCCGCAGGGGCGCAGGAAGACCTTGCCTGTCGACGCCACGACTATCGCGTCGTCATGCTCAACGTGCATGCGCAGCATGAGCTCGTGGGCCTCGTGGTCAATCGGTTGGGCTACGTACCGGAGCTCGACGGGCGACGCCCGACCCTCAACTAGGGCGGCGCGCTCCTAGATCAGTCCCATCCGCGTTGCGATCGTGCCCGCTTGCCGGTTGTTGGCGGCCCCGAGCTTGCGCGTCGCCTCGTCGATATAGGACCGCACCGAGCGGGCGGAGATGTCCAGCATCACGGCGATGTCGGGCATTGAAACACCCTCCGCGAACCAACGCAGACACTCCGCCTCGCGCGGCGACAGCTTGATGTCGGCGGCAAGCGAAGCGTCGCTCCTCGCGCCCGCTAGACGCGAATGGACGAACGCCACTGCCACAGCTGCAGTGACAGGATCGATGCCCCCCTCGACATGGACTCGTGGCTCGGCGCCCGCCAAAGTGAAGACCATGCGGTCTCGGAACCCGACCGGAACGGAAACCGACAGGCCCGAGCAAATCCCAAAGCGCGTGGCGTCCGAGAAGAACTGGTTCACCGCGCGCCGCCCGAGTCGGCGCGCGTCCTCACCCGACCAAGTGTGGAGGGGTGGACCGTGCTTGGCATTGGTGACCACCGGGTCGATGCGCAGATAGTTCTTCTCCAGATAGAGCGCCTGCCACTCGCGCGGATAGTTGGAGACCACGAAGGTCTCGGGGCCTTTCAGATAAAGGTAGGCGAAATAGCTGAACCCGGCTTCCTCCGCGAAATCGCGCAGCGCCCGCCGTGCTCCCCGCTCATCGAGCGGAAGCGACAGGGTGTCGATCAGGTGGAGGAAAAGGTCGTTCAATACAATTCGATTCCAGGAAACAATGGCCGGTGGCGGTGAGCGCGTACAACACGAGCTGGCGCCGACCACCGACACGGCGATCATCAAAAAGCCCCCGGAAACACGAGGTCCTGGTCGACCAGGATGTTGAACGGGTAGCCAGGCCGGATCTCGAGCGTCGGCTGGACCTCGAGGTTCTTCGAAACCGTCTGCTCCGAAATCTCACCGAAGGTCTCTGCGAAAGACTTACGCGCCGAATCTTCGGCGTCTCTGCTACTGTTGTCTTCCTCGGGGAGCATCATCTCCGTCCCGGCGCCGATCAGCGCCACGAGGATTGCAGATCCGAAGGTCTGCAGCAGGTGGTCGTCGACCTTGTCGGTGAAGCCGCCATAGCCGGCGGCGTCCGTGCCGGCCATGCCGCCGATCTGCAGCGTCGAGCCGTTCGGGAAGATGACGTCAGTCCAAATAACTAGAACCCGGTTCTGGCCAAAGGCGACCTTCGAGTCGTATCGGCCGAACAACTTGCTCCCTTGCGGGATCAGCAAGCGCCGTCCGGTCGCGCTGTCGTAGACATTCTGGGACACCTGCGCGGTGATGCGGCCGGGAAGGTCGGAGTTGATGCCCGTAACAAGCGTCGCCGGAATGACCGAACCGCGCTTGAGCTCATAGGGCGAGAGCTGCGGCACGACCGACTTGGGCAGGTAGCCAAGATCGCCGATGTCCTGGTTGAAGAAGCTTTCCTTGGCGGCCTGCCCGTTCGGATCGGTGTTTTGTGCGCCGGCCTTCATGGCGGCGGCGTAGAGTTCGAGCGTGCTCATCGGCTGATTGGTGGCCAGCGCGCCGTTCGGAGAGGCAGCCTCTGTGTCCGGCGTGGTCGCCGCCGCGGCCAGCTGCCCGACATCGACAGTGATCGGCGAGTCAAATGCCGCAGCGTCCGCTTGGAGGCTTGCCATGCGCTGGCGCTGAAGTTCGCGCAGGTATTGCTCCTGCTGTTCGCGCTCGAGGCGGGCGCGCCAGATTTCTTCCGGCTCAAGCGCCGGCCGCTCCGGGGTCACTTCCTCGCTCGGCGTGACCGGCCCGAACGGATTGGTGGTCGCCTCCTTGGTCTCGGTCGGTGTCGGCTGGAGGATCACCGGTGCGGGCTCACCAATAATCCCGTCCGGTATGCCGCGCTTGAGCTGATCGGCATCCGTGGTCGCCGGCCGGACCGTGCTCTGTTCATCATTGGGTCCGCCGAACTGCAACCCACGTGACGTGAGCCCGTAGATGATCACCGCCAGGAACGCGACCACCAGCGCGATCGCGACGATGATCGGCAGGCGGTTCAGACGGCGGATGCGAGGGCCCTTCTGTTCGTCGACCCCACCGAGCTTGAGGGACTCGGTCATGAGGTCCCACCGGACGTGCGTTGCATCACCGAAATGGGGCTTGTCGGTTCGGCGCCGGTGGCGCTGAGCTTGTATATCCGTGTGATGTCGACGGTCTTCGTCGACAGTCGAACCAGCACGCTGCCTTCGAAGGCGTCGACCACATAGGCGAGCGGTACGGTCGCGGTGCCCTTGATCTGCTGATCCGTGACGATGGCATAGCCCCATCCCTTCAGCGATGCCTCGAGGGCCTGGCCGAAGACCGACCCATCCGGGGTGAGGGCGATCGTGGTGTTGCCCGGGCCGACCTGCTCGGCGAGATGGCCCACTATGTCGCCGGCGATCGATGTAGCGGCTTCGGGGGTCAACTCCGTCGTCACGGTGCTGGCGATCAGCCCGGTGCCGCCGAGCGTCTGGCACGCCGCCAAGGTCACAGCGAGCAGCAGCGCCGCGACGAGGCGGCCGGGAAGAGAGAGCAGCTTCATCGCCCTACCCTCCCCGCCTGATGGTGATCTTTTGTTGCCGGCTGCCGACGCCAGAAACGAGGATCGCCTGGTCGATGTAGTAGTCGACCACCATCATGGTGCCGGACATGCGATAGTTGACGATGCGATTCTGCCCGCCCGAGACCACGAACAGCACCGGCGCGTCCTGGCCGGACATGGCCGAGGGGAACTGGATGTAGGTCTTCTGCCCGTCGCTGTAGATGCGCGTCGGCCGCCAACGCGCCGAGCCCGACATGGTGAAGGCGAAGTTGAGCTGATCGGCCGGCACGCCGGCACCAGGAACGATGGTCGCCTCGAGGCGCGCATTGATCTCGGCGAACCGCGCGTCGATGTCCTCCGGATAGTCGAAGCCCGTGCGCGCCATGTACTGGCTATGATGCGACTTGAGCTGGATGTGGTATGTCCGGCGCGACGTCGTCACCACCATCGAGGTCTCGATCCCGGGCTCGGACGGCTTGACGATCAGATGAACAGCCTGCGCGCCGGGCGCGCCCGACGTCGCCGGCTCGACCTTCCATCTGACGGTGTCGCCTATAAGGACGTCGCGCACGATCTCGCCCGGCTGCAATTCGATATCGCAGACCTGCAACGGCGCACACACGACCGAGGGCTGGATCTCGCCATAGAGGAAGATCACCTTGCCGTCCGGACCGCGGGTGACAACGCCCTGCCCGTCCTGCCACTCGTCCGACAGCGCGGTGCCGCGCACTTCATTGCCGCTCAGATCCTGCGCCGCAGCCGGCAGGCTCGCGGTCGCGACCAACAATCCGGCGCACAGCACACCGCGCCGGAATCGAGACAACACCATCAAAAAGTCCCTCCGGGCGCTCATAGCTGCGCCGTCCAGTCGAAGTCGGTGAGGTAGAGGCCGATCGGGTTGAGACGGATCACCGCCTCGTCCTGCGGCGGCGTCAACGTGACAATGGCGACGCCGCGGAAGCGGCGCTGGGCGAGTTCCTTGCCCTGCCGGTCCCGCTCATATTCGGTCCAGTCCACCTGAAAGCTCTGGTTGGAGAGCGGGACGATATTGGTCACCTCGATGGCGACCGTGAGCGTCTTGGCGCGGTCGAAGGGGGAGTTGCCGCGGAACCAGGCATTGACCTTCTGCGTCGCCGGATCGCCGCTGCGCAGGAGCGCATAGGCCCGATCGATGTATTGCTTCTGGACGACGGTATCCGGCGTGACGGACCGGAAGTTCGCGACGAAACTGCCCAGCGTCGCCCGCACCACGCGCGGGTCGGCGTATTCGATCTGCTGGGGAAAGCCGACCGTCGCGGCGGCGCCCAGCCGGTCGACCTCGACGATGTAGGGGACGAGCTTGACCTGCGTGCTCTGGTAGAGCGCGTAGGAGAAGCCGATGACTGCCATCAGCATGCCGGTCACGCCGACAATGCGCCACGAGGCGGCGGCCTTCACATACGAGCCGTAGCGCTCGTTCCATTCCTGGCGGGCGGCGAGATAGGGATTCTCAGGGGGCTTGGTGGTCGCCATTCAGTCTCAGGCCTTATCGTCGGAGGAGGGGCGCGGGCCGGACCGGCCGAGGCTCTGGTCGAGCTTGGAATTGGCGAGCCCGAGCGTCGACGCGCCCCAGGTCCCCGGCACGCCGATCGACTTGTCGCGAGCCGCGGACGCCACCGCGCCACTGGCGGCGCCCACGCCACTGGTCATGCCCTTGAGCGCGGCCGCGCCGAACGAGCTGCCGGCCGCTCGTGCATCGGAGTACGCGGCCGCCCCCGCCCGGGCGCCGCCCCAGGCAAGGGCGGCTCCACCGGCGGCGAAGCTCGCCGCCTGGCCGCCATGGCGGATGGCTTCCATGCCGCCGGTGACCGAGACGCCTTGCACGACGCCCTGGACGATGTTGGGCACGTACATGGCAATGACGAAGACGACGACCGAGATACCGCCGATCGCCAGCGTCGACAAAAACTCGTCGCTGTTCGGGGACGCGTTGTTGGCCAGGCCGATCAGTACCTCGGACCCGATGCGCGCTATCATGACCAGCGCCATGAGCTTCATGCCGACCGAGAAGGCATAGACGAGATAGCGGGCGGCAAAATCCTTGGTGTAGCTCGAGCCGCCGAGCCCGAGCATGATCATGCCGGCGAGGAGCCCGACATACATCTCTGCCATGACCGCGACGAAGATTGCAGCGACCAGGCTGAAAGAGATGACGACGATCACCATGGCGAAGACGGCCGCGATCGCCAGCGCATTGTCTTCGAAGAGGCCGAACCGCGCCTTCTCCGACATTTGGCTCGCGACCTGCAGGCCCGCATTGAAGACGTTCGCCGGCGAGGCCGAGCCGCCGCCAGCGCCGATCTGGAACAGGCTGTCAACGACCGCCCGTGCGAAGGTCGGTCCCTGTTCGAGGATGAAGACGAAGAGACCCACGAAGAGGATGCGCCGAACCAGTTCGGCAAACCAGGTGTCGAGCGAAGCCGAGGACAGTGCTAGCCACACCGCGGCGATCGCGAGCTCGATGCCGGCGAGGATCCAGAACAAGGACCGTGCCGCCTGCATCACCGTTGATTCCCACCCCTGGGAGGCCGTGGCGATCTCGTTCTCGAGATTGGTCAGCAGCGAGCCATCCTGCGCGACCGCAGTGTGGACCTGCAGCACGATGGCGAGCGTCACGAAGAAGATGAACTTAGTTGCCGGCGGCGTCATCGCTCTGCCCTCCGCTTGGCCAGCGGGGGCGCATCTCCTGCCCGCCCGTCGTGTCGTATTGCCGAGCTGGCACGACTGCGGCGGCCGGTGCGACCGGAGTGGCCTGCCCGGTTTGAAACCAAATCGTGAATGCGACGGTGAGGACAGCGACGATCGTCGCCACTCCAAAGACGATCCTGTTCACCAGCGCGGCTCCATTTCCTGGCCGCCGCTCGTCGCCGGAGCGTCCGAATTGAAGAACTCTTCGCGGCGCGTCTGCGCGAGATCCTTTTCCGCCTGCTCGGACTGATACCAGGTGGCCATCATGGTGATCTGCTGCGCGACGAGGCCGCGGAGCTTCTGGGCCTGCTCGACCTGCTGGGCCGCGATCTCGTGCCCGACCTGCAGCGCCTGCATCTGGCCGACGGCGGTCTCGGACGCGGTACGGAGCTGGGCCATCGTGCCCTCCTCGGTACTGAACCGGTCCGAGGTGAGGCCGGCAGCGCGCAAGGTCGCGGCGATCGTGTCGCGATTGGTGTCGGACCAGGCCTGGTAGCTGTCCGAAAAGCTCTCACCATTGGCGAGGCCCGTCTTGAACTCGGCAAAGCTCTGGAAGCGCTGCTTGAGCACATCATCGATGTTGCCCATCGAGAAGGCGATGCCCTCCCCCTGCGAGACGAGCTGCTGCAGCCTCTGGAGATCGGCTTCCGCCTGGCCCCAGACGTGGTCGGGAAGCTGCAGCGTGTTCTGCAGCATGTTCTCGTAGATGCGCAGCTGGTTTTGGATCTGCTCTGCCAGTTGCCCGATCTGCGTTACCTGATTGCTGATCTGCTCGGCCGACTGGCCAGTGAGGTTGATCAGTTCGGCATTGTTGAGCAACTGCGTCCACTCGGTGGCATTGCCCGTCACCGCGCCAGCAAAAGCCGGGCCCGGGCTCATCAGGCCGAGAACGAGCAGCGGCGTCAGTGCGAGCCTAAAGCCCGGCGAGGAGCGTCTTGGCATCTCCAATCCCCCTTTCGGTCAACCACGCGACCGGCCAGTTGGACCCGTCCGCCGCGTGCAGTTCCTGGATGCGTTTGAGGTTCTCCTTGGAGGCCGCGCCGACGAAGGCGAGCGTCACGCGTCCAAGCGCCATGTCGAAGAGGCGCCGGCCCTCCGGCGAGGCGACGTAGTATTCCCGCTTCGGCGTTGCGGTGGCGACGATCTCGATCTGCCGCTCGTTGAAGCCGATGCGCTCGTAGAACTCGCGTGTGCCCGGTTCTCGCGCCGCCCCATTGGGCAGGCAGATCTTGGTCGGGCACGACTCCTTGAGCACGTCGATGATGCCCGACCGCTCCGCGTCCGAGATGGATTGGGTGGCGAGCACGACGGCGCAATTGGCCTTGCGCAACACCTTGAGCCACTCGCGGATCTTGTCGCGAAAAGTCGGATGACCCAGCATCAGCCAGGCCTCGTCGAGCAGGATCAGGCTCGGCGCACCAGTGAGGCGCTTCTCGATGCGGCGGAAGAGATAGAGCAGGACTGGAACGAGGTTACGCTCGCCCAGCGCCATCAGCTCTTCGACTTCGAAGGTCTGGAAGGCGCCCAGCGTCAGCCCGTCCTCTTCGGCATCAAGGAGTTGCCCCATAGGACCGTCGACGGTGTAGTGCAGCAGGGCATCCTTGATCTCGCGCAGCTGCACGCCGCTGACGAAGTCCGAAAGCGATCGCCCGGGCGCGGCCGCCATCAGGCCAACCTGCCGCGCGATTGCATTGCGATGATCCGGCGTCACCTTGACGCCCTGCATCGCGACAAGAGTCTCGATCCACTCGACGGCCCAGGCCCGATCGGCGTCCGTCGCGAGCTCGGCCAGCGGGCAGAAGGCGAGACGCGATGCCCCCTCCCCTGCCCCGATCTCGTAGTGGTCGCCGCCGGCGGCGAAGGTGAGCGGCAACAATGATCGCCCTTTGTCGAAGGCGAAGACCTGCGCGTCGGCATAGCGCCGGAACTGCGCGGCGATCAGCGCCAGCAGTGTCGACTTGCCCGAGCCTGTCGGGCCGAAGATCAGCGTGTGGCCGACGTCGTCGACATGGAGGTTTAACCGGAAGGGAGACGAGCCGCTGGCGACCTGCATCAGCGGCGGCGCGTTGGACGGATAGAACGGGCACGGCGCGGTCGCGCTGCCCGACCACACCGAGTTCACCGGGATGAGGTCAGCCAGATTGCGCGAATTGATCAGCGGCTCGCGCACATTGGCGTAGCTGTTGCCCGGCAGGCTGCCGAGATAGGCCTCCGTCGCATTGAGTGTCTCAATGCGGGCGCCGAAGCCCTCGGCCTGGACCAGCCTTCGCACGGCCTCGGCCTGGTCCCTAAGACGCCGCTCGTCGGTGTCGAACATGACGATGACCGGCGTGTAGTAGCCATAAGCCACCAGCTGCGAGGAGGCCTCGGCGATGGCGTCCTCGGTCTCGGCCACCATCAACATGGCGTCCTGGTCGACCGAGCGCGACTGGGTCTGGAACAGCTGATCGAAGAACGGCCGCACCTTCTGCTGCCATTTCTTGCGGGTCCGCTCGAGCTTCTGTCGGGCCTCCTGGTCGTCAAGGAAGATGAAGCGGCTCGACCAACGATAGGTCAGCGGCATCAGATCGAGCGTATTGAGAATTCCCGGCCAGCTTTCCGCCGGGAAACCGTCGACAGCCACCACGGCGAGATAGCGTCCGTCGACAACCGGGGAGAGGCCATGATGAAGCTCGGCCGTCGCCAGCCAATCCAGGTACATTGGGATGTCCGGCAAGCGCACCGGATGGTTCTCGCCGCTGATGCAGAAGCGGATGAACTGAAAGAGCTCATCATAGCGAACCTCGCGTCCGCTCTCCGCCTCGCGCACCGCGCGGGTCACCATGCGCCGGATCGAGAGCACGTTGCCCAGATACTGCTCGACCTCGCGGACCGAGCTGCGGAAGCTGTCGAGCACCAGATCGGCGTAGGTCTCTGATCGGCTCTCGTCGTCTGAGTAGACATAGCGCGTCATCGCTGAGCGTCGCCGTTCCGGCGGAAGGTAGGTCAGGATCAGCGCGTGCTGGCTTTCGTAGTGGCCGCGCTCGGCCTCGAAGTGCCGGCGCCGCTCGTCGTCGATCGCCCGCGTCACGGGATCGGGAAAGTAGCAATCTGAGGCGACGGGATAGGCTGTAGTCGGTACGCGCACGGCCTCGACCTGGATCATCCAGCCGGAGCCCAGCTTGGCCAGAACGGCGTTGATCTGCCGCGAAACCTCGTTGCGTTCCTGATTGGTCGAGCTCTCCGAATCCGGTCCGGCAAAGTACCAGCCCGCCATCAGCGAGCCGTCCTTGAGGAGGATCACGCCATCGGCGACGAGCCCGGCATAGGGCACGAGATCGGCGAATGACGGTCCAGAGGTCCGGAAGCGGCGCAGCGCAACCATTATGGTTAATACCTCCGCCACGGGGTGGAGGTCGGCCGGTAGGTCGGGCGGTATCCGACATGGCGCACATAGACCTGGCGCATCATGGGGTCAGTCTTGGCCATCACCCGCAGCGCGCCGATCACCACGATCCAGATCGCGATGCCGAACAGTGCCGCGTACCAGGTCAGGACCACGAAGATGAGGATCGCGGTCGCGAGGCCGGTCAGCAGCACCAGTTCGCGATCCGCCCCCATCAGATGGTTCGGGCGCGACAGCGCCCTATGGATGCGCGAGCGGGCGAGCGGAACGCTGGTCTCAGCCATGGGCCAACTCCCCTGCCCTCGCCCGCGGCGCCTCGTCGGCCGCAATGCCGATCGAGGCGCCGCTTGCGCTGAACAGGCCGACGATCTGCGTGGCGCCGAGGAGGATTCCGGCAACCAGCACGACGTACATGAGCCTGCGCGCGAAATCGTTGAGTTCACCGCCAAAGATCAGCATGCCGCCTGCGATCGCCACGGCCGCCAAGGCGATGAAACCGGCGACAGGCCCGGTGATCGACTCCTGAATCTGTTGCAGCGGCCCCTCCCACGGTAACCCGCCACCAGAGCTGGCCAGCGCCGGCGTGGTCAGCGCGAGGCACAGCACGATGATCGTGACGCCAGCGGTTGCGGTTCTGCGGATGTCATGCGGCATGGCTGTCCTCCTCGATCTGGGCGCTGTGGAAGGTCTGGTAAGTGGAGCCGTTGAAGCCGGA
>JBFWWD010000203.1:0-10776 GCA_050246385.1 Geminicoccaceae bacterium | reverse complement strand
GAACAGATTGAACGAGAATCAAGGTAGGCCCGAATGCGCTTGATCGCCGTCCGGCTGGTGTTGTGGACGCTTTGCCTCGCGGTCGGCCCCGTGGCCGCGGTCGCGGCCGCGGAGGTGCAGGTCGCGGTCACCTTTCTGGGCCGGCAGGAGGAGCCGAAGATCCCCCTCTCCCTGGTCGAGCCGATCCTCACCGACGAGGGCGTCAAGGGAGCCGAGCAGGGCCTGGTCGACAATCAGACCACCGGCCGGTTCCTGAAGCATGAATACTCCTTGAAGGAGCGGATCGTCCCGGCCGACGGCGATCTCGCCGCCGAGTTCAAGGCCGCGCTCGACGCCGGCGAGCGGCTGTTCGTGGCCGATCTGCGAGCGCCCGATCTCCTGACGATCGCGCCGCTGGCGGACGAGGCGGGCGCGCTCGTCTTCAATGGCCGGGCCGAGGACGACGAGCTGCGCACCGACCAGTGCTTTGCCAGCACCTTCCACACGGCACCCTCGCGCGCGATGAAGACCGACGCGCTGGCGCAATACCTCGTCTGGAAGCGCTGGCCGCGCTGGTTCCTGATCTCGGGCTCGCATCCCGAGGACAAGGCGCTGGCCGACGCCTATCGCCGCTCGGCGCTGAAGTTCGGCGCCAAGATCGTGGCCGACAAGGTCTACGAGGACCTGGGCGGTGCGAGGCGCACGGACACCGGCCATGTCCAGGTGCAGACCCAGATGCCGGTCTTCACCCAGGACGCGGGCGAGTACGACGTGCTGATCGCGGCCGACGAGGCGGACGTGTTCGCCGAGTACCTGTCCTACCGCACCTGGGAGGCGCGGCCGGTCGCCGGCAGCGCCGGGCTCGTGCCCAGCGCCTGGAACCGCGTGCAGGAGCAGTGGGGCGGCACGCAGATGCAGCGCCGCTTCGAGAAGCTGGCCGGCCGGCCGATGACCGAGCGCGACTATGGCTCCTGGATCGCCATGCGCGCGATCGGCGAGGCGGTGACCCGCGCGAAGACGAGCGACCCCGCCAAGCTGCACGACTACATGCTGAGCGACGGCTTCGAGGTCGCCGGCTTCAAGGGCCAGGGACTGTCGTTCCGCAAATGGGACCAGCAGATGCGCCAGCCCATGATCCTGGTCACGCCGCGGATGCTGGTGTCGGTCTCGCCCCAGGACCAGTTCCTGCACCAGCGCACGCCACTCGATACGCTCGGGTTCGACGAGCCCGAGAGCAACTGCCGCCTCAACTGAACGAGCGAGAGACGATGTACCGCAGCTTGACCTTGGCGCTTCTTGGGACGGCCTGTTTGTCGGCCGCACCGCAGGCGCGCGAGATCTATGTCTCGAACGAGAAGGGCAACTCGATCACGGTGATCGACGGCTCTTCGCTCGAGGTGACGGCGACCATCCCGGTGGGCAACCGCCCGCGCGGCATCGTGCTGAGCCCCGACGGCAAGTTCCTCTACATCTGCGCGTCGGACGACGACACGATCCAGATCATGGACACGACGAGTCACGAGATCGTCGGCACGCTGCCTTCGGGGCCCGATCCCGAGCTGATGGACATCGCGCCGGACGGCTCGGTGATGTACGTCGCCAACGAGGACGACAACATGGTGACGGTGGTCGACATCGCCAGCCGTCAGCCTTTGTCGGAGATCCCGGTCGGCGTCGAGCCGGAAGGGGTCGGGGTCAGCCGCGACGGCAAGTGGGTGGTCAACACCTCCGAGACCACCAACATGGCGCACTTCATCAACACCGACACGCACGAGATCACCGACAACGTGCTGGTCGACCAGCGGCCCCGCTACGCCTTCTGGACCGCGGACGACGCCGAGATCTGGGTTTCCGCCGAGATCGGCGGCACCGTCAGCGTGATCGACAACGCGACGCGCCAGATCAAGCACAAGATCAGCTTCGAGGTGCCCGGAGTGCCGAGGGAGGCGCTCCAGGCCGTCGGCGTCCGCGTCGACAAGGACCGCAAGCACGCCTTCGTGGCGCTCGGCCCGGCCAACCGCGTCGCGGTCGTCGACGCCCAGACCTTCGAGGTCGAGAAGTATCTCCTGGTCGGCCAGCGGGTCTGGCAGCTCGCCTTCAGCCCGGACGAGAAGTTCCTCTACACCACCAACGGCGTCTCCAACGACGTCTCGGTCATCGACGTCGAGAATCTCGAGGTCATCAAGTCGGTGCCCGTCGGTGCCTATCCCTGGGGCGTCGCCGTCAGGGACTGAGATCCTTTCGGCCAAGTCATCAACCAACCAAGCGAGGAATGCCCGGAAATGATCAACAAGCTGCTTGCCGCAGTCGCCGTGACCGCGGCGGCCACCCTGGCCCATGTCGGTGACGCGCATGCCCAGGCGGGGCTGCTCGGGCATCGGACCGATCTCGAGCCGATCACGCTGGCCTCGGGCAAGCCGCTGGCGGCCAAGCCCTACGAGCTGGAATCGGGCAAGTACTACCGGATCGCGATCGAGGCCGACGGCTCGGCCGAGCTGGCGGTCGCCGGGCCGGAGTTCTTCCGCAACGTGTGGGTCAACGAGGTCGTGATCAACGACATCGAGGTCCGGCCGCTCGGCGTCGACAGCATCGAGTTCGACGACGAGGGCAAGGCCACGATCTCCTTCGTGCCGATCCGCCCGGGCACCTTCGTCCTGAAGATCCCGGGCACGAGCTCGGACAGCCAGCAGGCCGTGTTCAACGTCAAGTGAGCCGACGGGCCGCCCGCGCGGCCCATCGATCGAGTTTCTCCGCGTGTCTCGGGCTGCACCAAAAGGTGCAGCCCCTTTTCTTCCGGTCGAGTGGAGGAGACATGCGATCGGCCGTCCCCGCGTAGAGGACGACCGGGCCCATTGCCGGGCGGGCCCGGACCCGCGCGTTCGGCAGCGGCGGCCCGCCTCGGCGCCCGCCGATCGCGCGGCGCCGTGAAAGCTCTTGACGACCGACCGTGCGCCTCTACTGTCGGCCGTGGAGCAGCGCCGCTCCATTCCCGGACCGCAAGGTGGCCGGGAGCATCCTCGGGTCCAAATCGCAGATCGTTGATTTCGGTGGCAACGATGCCCCTGGCGAGAGCCGGCGGGCACGATGCGCGTTTCTGCCTGGGGTTACGAGCGTGAGCGAACGCCGCGCACTGCGTATTGGGATCCTGTTCTCGGTGACCGGCCCGTACCGGACCATCGGCAGCGCCATGCGCAACGGCGCCCTGCTCGCCGTACGGCAGGTCAATGAGGACGACGGCTGCCCGTTCCGGCTGGAGGTGGTCGATCACGATCCCGGCGGCCGGAACGCGGACTATGCCGCGGCGGCGCGGCGGATGCTGGCCGAGGAGAATCTCGTCCACGTCGTGGGCTGCTACACCTCCTCCTCGCGCAAGGAGGTCCTTCCGCTGTTCGAGAAGCATGACGGGCTGCTATGGTATCCGTCGCACTATGAAGGCTTCGAGAGCAGCGACAACGTCGTGTACACCGGGGCCGCGCCGAACCAGCACATCGTGCCGCTGGCCGAGCATCTGCTCCGCCATTACGGCACCACCGCCTATTGCCTGGGCTCGAACTACATCTGGGCCTGGGAGAACAACAAGATCATGCGCGAGGCGGTCCAGTCCGCCGGCGGAACGGTCCTGGCCGAGCGCTACGTGCCGGTGGGCGAGACGGACCTCGACTGCCTGGTCAGGCAGATCCTCGATGGCCGGCCAAGCTTCATCTTCAACACCCTGATCGGCGATTCCGCCTACGCCTTCTTCCGCGCCGTCCGCCGTGCCGCCTCCGAGCAGGGGATCGATCTCGCCCGCGCCATGCCGGTGGCGAGCTGCAGTCTCGCCGAGCCTGAGCTGGTCGAGATCGGCGCCGAGGCGGCAGCGGGGCACCTCAGCTCGAGCGTCTATTTCGAGAGCGTCGACACGCCGGCGAACCGGACGTTCGTCGCCGCCTATCGTGCCGCCTACCCGGATGCGGGGCCGACCTCGGCCGACGCGGAGGCCTCGTTCATCGCCGTCCACCTCCTCGCGCGCGCCGTGCGACGGGCCGGCACCGCCGACATGAGCGCCGTGCGCTCCGCCCTGCCTCAGGTGGCGCTGGAAGCTCCGCAGGGCCAGGTGCGGATCGACCGCGACAATCGGCACGCCTATCTCACGCCGCGCATCGGTGTGTCGAACGACCGCTTCGGCTTCGACGTGATCTACGAGGCGCCGGCACCGGTGAAGCCGGACCCCTATCTGGTCTGGCAGGAGGTTCGCGTCGACCCGCGTCCGACCAACCTTCGTCTGGTCGTCCGCTCATGACCCGGCCGCTGCAGAATTTCCGCGGCTGCCAGGCCCTGATCGTGCACCCGGCCGACCAGAACCGGCTGGTGCTCGAGACCACGCTGACGAGGCTCGGCCTCGCCGTCGCGGTGCTCGACCTGCAGGGCTGCGACGCGCTTGGCGACGGCGCCCGACCCGACATCGCCTTCGTCGACGTCGACAATGCCGGCGGCGCGCACCTGCCCTGGGCCGAGGGCGAGATCCCGCTGGTCGCCATGATCGGCCACGAATCGCCGAGCCGGCTGCAGCGCGCGTTCGAGCTGCAGTCGAATGCCGTCCTGCTCAAGCCGGTGCGCCCGAGCGGCGTCTACACGGCGATCTTCTTCGCCATCAACGGCCATGCCCGGGACCGGCAGACCGAGCGCGCCGTCGCCAGCCTCGAGGCGCGCCACCGCGCGCGGCGCATCGTCACCAAGGCGATGCTTCTGGTCATGCAGCGCTACGGCGTCGACGACGACGAGGCCTACCGGCGCCTGCGCAAGGAGAGCATGCGGCTGCGCATCACCGTCGAAGAGCTCAGCAGCCGGATCCTCGATCAGGAGCGGCCATGCGAGCCGCGGCCGGACCGCAGGGCCGGTCATGGCTGACAAGCCCGACACCACCGAGGGAGCGAGGGAGCAGATGAACAAGGACGACCCGAAGCAGACGACGCCCACGGAGCTGGAATGCGATCTGTCGATCCCGCCGCCACAGGTGGATCGACGCGGCGTGCTCAAGGGCATGACCGCCGGCAGCCTCGCCACCTCCGTCGGCGTCGGGGCCGCGACCTATCTGCAGGGCTTCGGCCCGGGCAGGGCGCTGGCGCAGGAGTCGGGGCCGGTCAAGGTCGGCTTCATCGAGGACGAGTCCGGCAACCTCGCCGTCTACGGCATTCAGAAGCTGCACGCCGCCCAGCTCGCGGTGGCGGAGATCAATGCCGGCAAGACGCTCAAGGGCGCGCCCTGCATCGGCGCCGGCATGATGGGCGTCGAGGGTGACGTCGCCAAGAATCCGCCGGTGATCAGCCGCGAGGGCACGGGCCTCGACGTGGTCGACGATGGCGGGCCGAAATCTCCGGCCGGCGTCGTGTTCGACGAGGACGACGACATCCTGATCGATTCGGGCGACCAGGGCCTGCTCGGCCGGCAGGTGGAGCTGGTCTCCGCCGACGGCCAGAGCAACAATGCGATCTGGCAGCAGCTCGCCCGCCGGATGATCCAGCAGGACAAGGTCGACGTGCTGGTGGCGGGCTTCGCCAGTGCCGAGCGCGAGGCGATCCGGCCGATCGTCGACCAGTTCAAGCAGCTCTACTTCTACACCAACCAGTATGAGGGCGGCGTCGCCGACGCCAACACCTTCTGCACCGGGCCAGTCTGCGAGCAGCAGGTGATCCCGACCGTGCAGTACATGGTCGAGAAGTTCGGGCCGCGCTGCTACACGATCGCGGCCGACTACAATTTCGGCCAGCTCACCGCGGCCTGGACCCGCGCCTACATCCCGCTGGTCGGCGGCGAGATCATCGGCGAGGAGTTCGTCCCGCTCTCGGTCTCCGAGTTCAGCCAGGTGATCCAGCGCATCCAGCAGGCCAAGCCGGACTGGGTGATGACGCTCCTGGTGGGCTCGAACCACCACAACTACTACCCGCAGGCGGCCGCCGCCGGCCTCAAGTTCCCGATGGCCTCGACCGTCAACATGGCGCAGGGCTACGAGCACAAGCGCTTCGCGCCGCCGTCGCTCGCCAACATGCACAACGCCATCCAGTACCAGCTCGAGGTGCCGACCGGCCGCAACCGGGCGTTCGTCAAGCGCTGGATGGCGATGTTCCCGGACGACGAGTACATCGGGGAGATGGCGCAGAACACCTACTTCACCATCCATCTCTACGCCAAGGCGGCGCGTCTCGCCGGCACGACGGACCAGGAGACGGTGCGCAAGTGCCTCGAGCTGGGCTGGGCCATCGAGGCGCCCGAGGGCGGGGTGTTCCTCGAGCCCGGCACCCACCACTGCGCCCACCCGATCCGGATGGCGGTCGCCGACGAGAACCACAATGTGAGGTTCGTCCGCGACTGGCCGATGATCCAGGCCTGGTGGCTGCAGCGGCTCGGCGTCAACCTGATCCGCAACCCCGAGTACAAGCAGTACACGCCGGACGAGGATCCGTACTTCAAGATGTTCGGCAAGACCTGAGCGGCAAAGGCCCCCGCTCCGCCTGCCGGTGCGGGGGCCGTCTTCGGGAGACGGCATGGACGCGATCGCGCTCGCCGCCAGCGTGCTTTATCAGCTCGGCACCAACGGGGCCTTCCTGCTCCTGTCGGCGCTCGGGCTGATCGTCATCCTCGGCATGATGAACATCATCAATCTCGCCCATGGCGAGCTGATGATGCTCGGCGCCTACACCGCCACCATCGTGGTCCATCGGGGCGTGCCGTTCGCGCTCGCGGTCCCGCTGGCGTTCCTCGTCGTCGGCCTGTTCGGCATCGTGCTGGAGCGGCTGGTCGTGCGGCGGTTCTACGGCCGCGAGCTGGGGGCGCTGGTGGTCACCTGGGGCATCAGCCTGATCCTGTCGCAGGGCACCTTGCTGCTGCTCGGCCCGTTCATGCCCTCGATCCAGATCCCCGGCGGCTCGGTCGCCGTGGGCCAGTATTCCTTCTCGGACTACTGGCTGATCCTGATCGCGCTCACCGCGGCCATCGTCGCGGTTCTGTGGTGGGTCTACAACCGGACCCACTTCGGCCTGCAGGCGCGCGCCACCATGCAGAACGCGGCCATGGCGCGCGCGCTGGGCGTCAACACCGACCGGGTCTACATGCTGACCTTCGGCCTCGGCGCCGGCCTCGCCGGCGTCAGCGGCGCGCTCCTGGCGCCGACCGCCTCGATCGCGCCCTTCATGGGCCAGCAGTTCGTGGCCCCGGCCTTCATCACCGTCGTGGTCGGCGGCGCGACCAACGTCATCACCGGGGCGCTCGGCTCCAGCCTGATCCTGTCCCTGGTCCGCACGCCGGTGGGCTTCCTCTTCGGCGCCTTCCTCGGGCTGGTGGCGCTGCTGCTCGCCGCCCTGATCATCATCCGCCTGATGCCGGACGGGATCTCGGCCTGGCTGCAGCGCCGGCTCGACCAGCGCCATCGGATGGCCTGACCATGGCGATCTGGCGTCTGCTCAACAGCCCCGAGGACATCGGCCGGGGACCCCTGTTCTGGCTCGGCTTCGTGGCCCTGGTCGTGTTCCTTGCCTGGTACCCGCTGACCATGAGCGAGTTCGACGCGACCAACATCGCCTATTATCTGCTCAACATCCCGATGGCCCTGGGCCTGTGCCTGCTCTGGGGCTATTGCGGCATCCTCAGCTTCGGCCAGGTCGCCTATTTCGGCATCGCCGGCTATCTCTACGGCATCATCGCCGGCAATCTGATGGGCAACCCCTGGGGGCCGCTGATCGGCTCGCTCGGCAGCCTCGCCGCCTGCGCCGTGGTGGCCGCGATCTTCGGCTACTTCGTGTTCTACGCCCGGGTGCAGATGTGGATCGCGCCGATCCTCACGCTGGTCTTCACGCTGCTGCTCGAGACCTTCCTCGGCCAGACCGCCGGCTACCAGTGGCGGGTCGGCATCGTGCAGCTCGGCGGCTACAACGGGATGACCGGCATCCCGTCCTTCCAGCTCGGCGACCTCGTCTTCTTCGGCTACCCGTTCTTCTACTACGTGCTCGCCCTGGTCGTGCTCTGCTTCCTCGGCTGCCGGCTGCTGGTCGGCTCGCACCACGGCAAGGTGATGCTGGCGATCCGCGAGGACCCGCTGCGCACCGAGCTGCTCGGCTACGACATCCGGGCGCGCCAGCTCGCGACCTTCGTGCTCGCCGCGGTGCTCGCCGGGCTCTCCGGCCTGCTCTACGTGCAGTGGGGGAACTACATCACGCCGAGCCAGGTCGGCCTGCTGCAGGCCTCGCTGCCGGTGATCTGGGTCGCCGTGGGCGGCCGCGACAGCCTCGTCGCGGTCGCGCTCTCGACCTATCTGCTGAACTGGCTGAACTTCGCGCTCTCCTCGGCCGGCAACCAGTACGCCATGGTGATCATCGGCGTGCTGCTGGTCGTGGTGATGATGTTCTTCCCGCGCGGGATCCTGGTCACGCTGGCGCGCGACCTGCCGCGCCAGGGCTGGCGGGCCACCATGACCTCCGCGCTGACGGGGCGCTGAGCGATGGCGACCGGATCCGCCTTCGCCACCGAGGGCCTGGCCAAGCGCTTCGGCGGCGTGGTCGCCACCGACCGGGTCAGCCTGGACGTGCCGGCCGGGCAGCTGCGCTGCGTCATCGGCCCGAACGGCGCCGGCAAGTCGACGCTGTTCTCGCTGCTGTGCGGCATCTACCGCCCGGACCAGGGCCGCATCCTGCTCGACGGGCAGGACATCACCGCCCTGCCCCCGTTCCGGCGCGTGCGCCTCGGCCTGGGGCTGACCTTCCAGACCAACCGCGCCTTCCATGCGCTGGCGGTGCGCCAGAACCTGGCGGCCGCACGACCCGGCCGCGCGCTCGAGCCGGTCGCGGCCGCGCGCTACGCCTACGCGGTCGAGCGGTTCGGGCTCGATCCCGACAGCGAGGCTCCCGCGCGCGAGCTGCCGCACCATCAGCTGCAATGGCTCGAGATCGCGATGGTGCTGGCCGCCGGCCCGTCGATCCTGCTGCTCGACGAGCCCACGGCCGGCCTGTCGCCCGACGAGACCCTGCAGACCGCACGCGTGCTCCAGCATCTCAACGCCACCGGCCTCACCATCGTCGTCGTCGAGCACGACGTGGCCTTCGTGCGCGAGGTGGCGCAGCGGGTCACCGTGCTGCACCAGGGCCGCGTCTTCGCCGAAGGGACCATGGACGAGATCACCGCCGACCAGGACGTGCGGCGCATCTATCTGGGGAGGGCCTGAGCCGTGGCCGCACCCCTGCTGTCCGCCGAGGGCCTGCGCGCGGGCTACGCCGCGGGCGACGTGCTGCAGGGCGTCGGCCTCGAGGTGGGTGCCGGCGAGATCGTGGGCGTGCTCGGCCGCAACGGCGTCGGCAAGAGCACGCTGATCCGCACGCTGATCGGCCTCCTGCCGGCGCGCTCCGGCCGCATCCGCTTCAAGGGTGAGGACATCACCCAGGAGGGCGCCAACCTGCGCGCCCGGCGCGGCATCGGCTACGTGCCGCAGGGCCGCGAGATCTTCCCGCACATGTCGGTCATGGACAATCTGCGCATGGGCGGCTTCGTCAACGCGGGCAGGGGCAGCTTCGCGCTCGACGAGGTGCTGGGCTGGTTCCCGTTCCTGCGCGAGCGGCTGCGCCAGCGCGGCGGCACCCTTTCGGGCGGCCAGCAGGAGATGCTGGCGATCGCCCGCGCGCTCGTGAACGGCCCCGACCTGATGCTGCTCGACGAGCCGAGCGACGGGGTGCAGCCCTCGATCGTGCAGGAGATCGGCGATTTCCTGGCCGCGCTCGTGGCCCGCAAGCCGATCGGCGTGCTGCTGGTCGAGCAGAACATCGATCTCGTCCAGACCGCGGCGCACCGCGCCTACGTCATGGACAAGGGCCGCGTGGTGGCCGCGATCACCCGCGACGAGCTCCTGGACACGGAGCGCGTCGCCGAGTTTCTGGCAGTTTGAGGGAGGTTTCGATGAGCGACTGGCTGGCGACGAGCTACATGGCCCGCAAGGGCGTGGCCAAGGGCAAGGCCGGGGCGACGCATGAGCTGACCGAGGCGAAGCAGGGCAAGTATCACTATGTCTACGGCCCCTATGCCGACCCGGTGCTGCGCATCAAGCCGGGCGACATCGTGGTGGCCGAGACCAGGGATGCGTTCGAGGGGGCCATCACCTCGGTCGACGACAAGCCGACCGAGAAGCTGAACGTGCCGTTCCTCAACCCGCAATGCGGCCCGATCGCGGTCGAGGGGGCGGAGAAGGGCGACGTGCTCGCGGTCCACATCCACGCGATCAAGCCGCGCGGCCCGCAGCCGGTCGGCACCTCGGCACTGATCCCCGAGTTCGGCGGCCTCGTCGCCACCACCAACACCGCCCTGCTCAACCAGCCGCTGCCCGAGCGGGTGATCAAGATGGACGTCACCGAACAGGGCATCAAGTTCAACAGCAGGATCACCCTGCCCTACGAGCCGTTCATCGGCACGCTCGGGGTCTCGCCGGAGATCGAGGCGATCACCTCGCTGCAGCCCGACTATTACGGCGGCAACATGGACCTGCCCGACGTGGCGCCGGGTGCGATCGTCTACTTCCCGGTCCACCACAAGGACGCCTATCTGTTCCTCGGCGACTGCCACGGCACGCAGGGCGACGGCGAATTGTGCGGCGTCGCGGTCGAGATCGCGTCCACCACCACGGTCCAGGTCGACCTGATCAAGGGCTGGAGCATCGCCTGGCCCAGGCTCGAGAACGAGGGGTTCATCATGTCCATCGGCAGCACCCGGCCGATGGAGGACGCCGCGCGCATCGCCTATCGCGAGCTGATCCGCTGGCTGGTGGCGGTCTATGGCTGGGACGAG
>JBFWWD010000202.1:0-10867 GCA_050246385.1 Geminicoccaceae bacterium | reverse complement strand
AACTTGAACGACGCTCGGGTCGGGCCGGGTGGGGCATGGCCTCGCCCGGCCCGGTGCCGTGCGCATTTTCTGCGGTGATCTGCGAGGATAGAACGGCGCGCCATGGCGAAGCGTGACTATTACGACGTGCTCGGAGTCGGCCGCTCGGCCTCGGATGCCGACATCAAGTCCGCATTCCGCCAGATGGCGAAGCAGTATCATCCGGATCGGAACCCTGGCGACAAGGCGGCCGAGGCACGCTTCAAGGAGGTGAACGAGGCCTACGAGGTCCTGCGCGATCCACAGAAGAAGGCGGCCTACGATCAGTTCGGCCATCAGGCATTCGAGGCTGGCATGGGCGGCCGTGGCGGAGCGCAGGGTGCCGGCTTCGATTTCACCAGCTTCGCCGACGTGTTCGACGACCTGTTCGGCGATTTCATGGGCACCGGTGGCGGCCAGCGGCGTGGCCGCGGTGGCGCCAGTCGCGGCGCCGATCTGCGCTACAATCTGACCATCAGCCTGGAGGAGGCGTTCGCCGGCAAGCGGGCTCAGATCCGGGTGCCGACCACGGTCGCCTGCGAGGGTTGCGGCGGCTCCGGCGGCGAGGCGGGCAGCGAGCCCGCGGTGTGCCAGACCTGCCGCGGGGCCGGGCGCGTCCGCAGCCAGCAGGGCTTCTTCACGGTCGAGCGGACCTGCCCGACCTGCCAGGGCACGGGCCGCGTGATCAAGAACCCCTGCCGGCAGTGCGGCGGCAGCGGCGTGCAGCAACGCGAGAAGACGCTCGCGGTGAACATTCCGGCCGGAGTCGAGGACGGTACCCGCATCCGGCTGTCGGGCGAGGGCGAGGCGGCGATCCGCGGCGGCCAGCCGGGCGATCTCTACATCTTCGTGTCGGTGGCGCCGCATCGCCTGTTCCGGCGCGAAGGCCCCAACATCACCTGCCGGGTGCCGATCCCGATGACCACGGCGGCCCTGGGCGGTCACATCGAGGTACCGACCATCGAGGGCCGCCGCCTGCGCATGGCCGTGCCGGCAGGGACCCAGGCCGGCAAGCAGATCCGGCTCAAGTCCAAGGGGATGACCGAGCTCCACGGGCAGGCGCGCGGCGACATGTTCGTCGAGATCGTGGTCGAGACGCCGATGAACCTGACCAAGCGTCAGCAGGAGCTGCTGCGCGAGTTCGAGCGGGCCGGCGGCACCGACGCCAAGGAGCACCAGCCCGAATCCGAGGGGTTCTTCGCGAAGGTCAAGGAGCTCTGGGACGATCTTCGCGAGTAGGGCGGCGGATCACGGATTGAACTGACGCCTCAGGGCCGCCATCATCGGCCCAACGAGAAACGCGCTGCTGTGCTACGGAGAGGCAGATGGCTTCGGTCGAGATCCGCAAGGTCGATAAGTATTTCGGCAGCGTGCACATCCTGCACGGGGTCGAGATCGACATCCCCGACGGCGAGTTCGTGGTCCTGGTCGGGCCATCGGGCTGCGGGAAGTCCACGCTCCTGCGGATGGTCGCCGGACTCGAGGAGATCACCAAAGGCGAGATCGCGATCGGCGGGCGGGTGGTGAACCAGGTCCCGCCCAAGGACCGTGACATCGCCATGGTGTTCCAGAACTACGCCCTCTACCCGCACATGACCGTGCGGCAGAACATGGCGTTCTCGCTCAAGCTCGCCCGGGCGCCGCAGGCGACGACCGATGAGCGCGTGGGGCGGGCGGCCGCCATTCTCGGCCTGGAGAGCCTGCTCGACCGCTATCCGCGCCAGCTTTCCGGCGGCCAGCGGCAGCGCGTCGCCATGGGGCGCGCCATCGTCCGCGATCCGCAGGTGTTCCTGTTCGACGAGCCGCTCTCGAATCTGGACGCCAAGCTGCGCGTGCAGATGCGCACCGAGATCAAGGAGCTGCATCAGCGGCTGAAGACGACGGCGATCTACGTCACGCACGACCAGATCGAGGCCATGACGATGGCCGACCGCATCGTCGTCATGCAGCACGGCGTCGTCGAGCAGCTCGGCGCTCCGCTGGATCTCTATGATCGGCCCGCCAACATGTTTGTCGCCGGGTTCATCGGGTCGCCCTCGATGAACTTCATCGACGCCCGGGTGAAGCGGAGCAACGGCCACGCCGTGGCGGTCGCCTCCGGTGGAACCGAGCTGCCGCTGCCGGCGAGCGCGGCGGTGAGCGACGGGGCCGAGATCGTCTACGGGATCCGGCCCGAGCATCTCGCCCTGCGGGAGGCGGGTGCGGCGATTCCGGCGGAAGTGGTGGTGGTCGAGCCCACCGGCGCGGAAACGCTGCTGGTCACGCGGTTTGCCGGCATCGAGTGCAAGGCCGTGTTTCGCGAGCGGCACCGCCTCGAGCCCGGCGAGCCGATCGGGCTGGAGCCGCAGCTCGATCAGATTCATGTGTTCGATCGCGCATCGGGTCGCCGACTGACCCATTAGGCCCGGCGGAAATGTGAGTTAGGCCACATTTCCGCCGGGCACCGAGCCCTTATCGTTCCAGCTCGGAACTGGGCAGGAACGCTGGGTCGGCGGCGATGGTGGATGTGGAGTGCGCACGTAAGGCCGTGCTGGCGCGGTTTCGGGCCAGGATGGATCGGCTGGCATCACTTCTGTCCGAGGCCATGACCGCCGCCGAAGGGGCCGTGCCGCGGACCGAGCGGGCGGACAGGCCAGGCGACTCGGCGCGCGAGGCTCGATCCCGGAGCGCGCGGGCGCGAGAGCCCCAGCGCCGGACCGGCTAGCTCAGCAAGCGTCGCAGGCTGTGCGCGTAGGAGCGTTCGATGGCTGCCTGCGCCAGGTGCTCGCCCGCACGAACGCGCCACGCTCCCGCGACCATGACGTCGCGCACGGCCGAACCCGGCGCGAACAGATGCGCGTCGAGCGCCAGATCCCGGCTGCGGCCGACAAGGCTCGGATGCTCAGGATCGAGCACCACGAGATCCGCACGAAAGCCCGGAGCGAGTCGGCCGACCGGCCTTCCGGCAGCCCTCGCGCCCCCCTGCAGCGCCGCGCTCCACAGCGCGGCACCGCAATGGGGCATCGCCTCGGATGCCGCGACCGCGCGGCGCAGCTGCGTCAGCCGCTGGCTCTGCTCCAGCAGCCGCAGCTCGCCGGCCGCATCCGTCTGCATGTTGCTGTCGGACCCGATCCCGTAGAGCCCGTCATGGGCGAGGAAGTCGGGGAGCGGGAAGACGCCGTCGCCGAGGTCCGCCTCGGTGGTCGGGCACAGCCCGATCACCGCCTGACGTTCCGCGACGGCCGCGATCTCCTCCTCGGTCAGATGGGTTCCGTGCACGAGGCACCAGGAATGGTCGACGTCCGCGCAGTCGAGGAGCAGCTGCCACGGCCGCCGGCCGAACCGCTCGAGGCAGTCGCGGACTTCCCTGGGCTGCTCGGCGAGATGGACGTGGATCGGCAACGGTCCGGGTCGGGCCCGCGCCGCCGCCACCGCGGCACCGATCGCCGGCTGCGGCACAGCCCGGACCGAGTGGATCGCGAGACCGAGCTTCCGGTCCGGATCGTCGGCGAAGTGACGGTCGAGCGGTTCGGCCAGACGCTGCCAGCCGTCGGGATCGAGCGCGAATCGCCGCTGCGCGCAAGCGAGCGGGCTCCCGTCCACCCCCGCCTGCATGTAGACGACGGGCAAGAGGGTCAGCGCGATGCCGGCGTCGCGCGCCGCCTCATCGATCGCGAGCGACATCGTCGCCGGGTCGTCGTATGGACCGCCGTCCGGCCGATGGTGCAGATAGTGGAACTCGACCACCGAGGTGTAGCCGCCCTTGAGCAGCTCGACATAGAGCTGGGCCGCGATCGCCCGCTGGTCGTCCGGGGTGATCCGCCCGGCGAATGCGTACATCCGGTCGCGCCAGGTCCAGAAGCTCGCCTCGTCGGTGCCGAGGCGCTGGGTCAGCCCCGCCAGGGCCCGCTGGAACGCGTGGCTGTGCAGGTCGACCATGCCCGGGATGACGATGCCATCGATCCGCTCGGCGTTCGGCGCCGACTGGTCGGGCGCGAGGTCGGCGATATTGCCCGACGGGCCCACCTCGATCAGGACGTTCTCGGCCCAGCCTTGCGGGAGCAATGCCGCGTCCGCGAGAAAGGTGTGCATCCGGCCCGTCCACTCTTGCTGTCCGAAACCTGAGCAGAAAGCCTGATGTCGTCAACCTGCCCGCCTACTCTCCCTGCTCCGCCGACTCTCGAGGAGATCCGCGCCACGGCGGAACTGCTCCGCCGCCGCGTGGTGCGCACGCCGGTGCTCGACTGGGCCGGCCCCGAGATCGCCGCCCGCGTGCTGGCTGGTACCAGGGTCAATCTCAAGCTCGAGCTGTTCCAGCATACCGGATCGTTCAAGGCGCGCGGCTCACTGGCGGTGATGCTCGCCTTGAGCGACGCGGTGCGGGCGCGCGGCGTCACGGCGGTGAGCGCCGGCAATCACGCGATCGCCACCGCCTGGGCGGCACGCGAGCTCGGCATCTCCGCGAAGGTCGTGATGCTGACGAAGGCCAATCCGGCCCGGGTCGAGCGCGCACGCCGCTATGGCGCGGAGCTCGTCATGGTCTCCGACGTCGCCGAGGCGTTCGCCATCGCCGACCGGATCGCCGCGGAGGAGGGGCGGACCTTCGTCCATCCCTATGAGGGTCCGCTCACCGCCCGTGGCACCGGAACCGTCGCCCTGGAGTGGCTCGAGCAGACGCGGGATCTCGACGCCATGATCGTGCCCGTCGGCGGCGGTGGCCTGATCGCCGGCATGGCCTGCGCGGCCAAGCAGATCCGGCCGGAGTGCCTGGTGATCGGGGTCGAGCCGCTGGGCGCCGACAGCATGTGGCGCAGTCTCGCCGCCGGCACGCCGCAGAAGCTGGAGCGCGTCGCGACCGTGGCGGACAGCCTGGGCGCCCCGTACGCGCTCCCCTACAGCTTCGATCTGTGCCGGCGCTTCGTCGACGAGGTCGTCCGGATCGAGGACGGGGCCATGATCGACGCGATGCGCCTCGCGCTGGACGCGCTCAAGCTGCTGCTGGAGCCCGCGGGCGCGGCGGCGACGGCTGCCCTGCTCGGCCCGCTGCGCGAGCGCTTCGCCGGCATGAAGGTCGGCGTCCTGGTCTGCGGCTCCAACATCGACCTCGCGACCTACATGCGGCTGGTGGAGGACGGGACCCGGTGAAGGTGAGCACGGCGGACCTAGGCCGCAGGATCGAGCAGGGGGCCGCATATGGACCCGCCGATCTGGTGATCCGGAACGCGCGGCTCCTCAATCTCGCGACCGGCACGCTCGATGCCGGCGACGTCGCGATCTGCGGCGACACGATCGTCGGCACGCTCGACAGCTACCAGGGACAGCGCGAGATCGACGCTGCGGGTCGGATCGTCGCCCCGGGCTTCGTCGACACGCACCTGCACGTCGAGAGCTCGCTCGTCCTGCCGTCCGAGTTCGAGAAGGGCGTCCTGCCGCGCGGCACGACCACCGCGATCTGCGACCCGCACGAGATCGCGAACGTCCTCGGCATCGCGGGGATCCGCTACTTCCTCGCGGCCAGCCGCGGCCTGGCCATGACGCTGCGGGTGAACCTGAGCTCCTGCGTCCCTTCGACGGAGCTGGAGACCGCGGGCGCCCGGCTGGAGGTCGCCGACCTCCTGCCGCTGCTCGCGGATCCCACCGCCCTCGGGCTTGCGGAGGTCATGAACTTTCCCGGCGTCCTGGCGCGCGATCCCGGCCTGCTCGCCAAGCTCGCCGCCTTCGCCGGCCGCCACATCGACGGCCATGCTCCCCTGCTCCGCGGCAGGAAGCTCAATGGCTATCTTTCGACCGGCATCCGCACCGACCACGAATGCACCCAGCTCGAGGAGGCACGCGAGAAGCTGGCCAAGGGCATGTTCATCCTGATGCGGGAGGGGTCGATCGCGAAGAACGTGGCGGCGCTGGCTCCCCTGCTCACCGATCTCACCTGGCATCGAATCGCGTTCTGCACCGACGACCGCAATCCTTTGGAGATCGTCGAGGAGGGGCACATCGACGCGGCGATGCGGATCGCGATCGCCGCCGGCGCTCCGCCGCTCGCGGTCTACCGCGCGGCCTCGCTGGCGGCCGCCACCGCCTTCGGCCTGAACGACCGGGGCCTGGTGGCGCCGGGCTACCGCGCGGACCTCGTCCTGCTGGACGATCTCGACAGCGTGGCCGTGGCGCAGGTCATCTGCGGCGGGCGGCTGGTCGAGGCGGAGCTGTTCGAGGGCAGGCGCCACCCCGAGCCGGTCGGCTACCGCTCGGTGCGGCGCGCGCCGGTCACGGCATCCGATCTCGAACCCGCTCCGCCCACCCCGGCGACGCCGGTGATCGGGGCGAGGCCGTTCTCGCTGCTGACCGATCACCTCGCCTATGGCGAGCAGGATACCCCGCCGCTCAAGCTGGCGGTGCTGGAGCGGCACGGCCGCAACGGTGGCATCGGCCGCGGCTGGGTCGCGGGCTTCGGCCCGCTGCGGGGTGCGATCGCGTCCAGCATCGGCCACGACAGCCACAATCTGATCGTCGCCGGTGACAACACGGCCGACATGGCCGTCGCGGTGAATCACCTGATAGCCATTCAGGGCGGGGCGGTCGTCGTCAGCGGTGGCGAGGTGCGCGCCGACCTGCCCTTGCCGGTGGCGGGCCTGATGAGCGACCGCGACTTCCATTTCGTCGAGCATCGCCTGCGGCCGGTACGCGCCACGGCCGCAGCGCTCGGCTGCTCACTGATCGAGCCCGTCCTGCAGCTTGCGTTCCTGCCGTTGCCGGTGATCCCGCACCTGAAGCTGACCGATCGCGGCTATGTCGTTGCCGGGCCTGGCGGCCTCGAGCTGCTGTCGCCTCAGGCCGCCAGCTCGTAGGTCAGCGTCTCGCCGCGCGTGACGACGATGGCGCGCACGAGATTGCCGGCCAGGTCGTACCAGACCGTCCCGGAACGGCCGCGGGTGCCGACCATGGGAAACCGCTCAGTCTCGACCGGCTTGCCCAGCACGTCGAGGTTCTCGTGGCTGCTCGGCTTGATCGTGATGTCGATCAGGTCGCCGCTCTGGCTGTCGATCACCGGCGCGCCGCGGGTGATCGCCTGATTCCAGAAGCTGATGTCGGTCATGGCGCCGAGCGGAGTGGTGAAACTGCCGTTCGGACCCTGCACCGCGAGCTTGCCGTCCCTGGATTCAGCGACGACGAGCGTGTTCTCCCCATCGTCGTTGGTCTCGATCCGGGTCCGCACGAGGACGTCGTTCCGCCACTCGTCCTCGCCGCGCTGCTCGTAGCGATAGGCGGTGACGAAGGCGATCTTGACGGCGAGCTCGATGCGGTTCGCGACCTTGAGGCTCTCCGCGTCGCCGACGAACTCGATCGCATGGGTGCCGATCACCGAGCCTTTGCGGGACACATTGAAGACCCGGTTGGCGGGCATGCTCCAGGCCGTGCCGGCGAAGGCCATCGCGAGCGCCCCTCCTCCGGCGGCCGTCAGCAGGCGTCGACGATCCAAGGCGCTCTCGAACATGTCCTTCGTCTCCTCCTCGGCGCCGATGCCGCTCAGCAGTCGGGCCGTTGATGAAATCCGGGCTCGATCGCGGCGGTTTCGACAGCCTGCTCGATCCTGTCCACCCTCGCCGCGGGCGGGCCGCGCCGGCACGAGGCGATCATGTCCTGAACGTCCGCCTCCGCCCCGGCGAACACCGCCTCGACCGAGCCGTCAGCGCGATTGCGTACCCAGCCGCTCAGGCCGCGATCGGACGCCTCGCGCACGGTCCAGCCCCTGAACCACACGCCCTGCACTCTGCCATAGATCCGCACCCGAACCGACTGATTCAACGGTTCCACCATCGCCGGCGTCGCTCTCGGCCGGAATCGCCGCGAGGCGCTGAATTCCGCGCTCCTAGTCGCCGATGACCTTCCGGTCAATTCGGCGTGTGCTCTGGTAATCCTGACTTGAGCACACCGCGTATAGGTCGTCGATGGAACGGGAGCGTGGACATGACGTTCGGAGCCAGTGGCATGTCCCGCTCGAAGGATGTGCGGAGGTGGGTCTCATGGCGTCGAGTGACACGGTCGATGCGCAGCGGGCCAATCGTCGGCTCATCCGCGAGTCGATGAGTGCCCCTCTCCTGTCGCGCGAACATGAGCTCGCGCTCGCAAGGCGCTGGCGCCAGCGGCAGGACGAGCGCGCGCTGCACGAGCTGATCGAGTCCTACATGCGGCTGGTGATCAGCACCGCAAGCCGCTTCAAGCACTATGGCCTGCCGCTCGGCGATCTGGTGCAGGAAGGCGTGGTCGGGCTGATGCAGGCGGCGGCCCGGTTCGAGCCGGAGCGCGACGTTCGCTTCTCCACCTACGCCGCATGGTGGATCCGCTCGGCGATGCAGGACTTCATCCTGCGCAACTGGTCGGTCGTGCGCACGGGCACCACCGCGGCGCAGAAGTCGCTCTTCTTCAACCTGCGGCGCCTGCGCGCGAAGATCGACGACGGGCGCTACGCGAGCCTGGACGACGCCGGCAAGGCCTATATCGCGCAGGAACTGTCCGTGGACGTGCGCGACGTCGAGGCCATGGAGATGCGGATGATGGGCGGCGATCAGTCGCTCAACGCGACCATCGCGCCATCGGGCGAGGATGCCTGGCAGGATTTCCTGGCCGACGACCGTCCGGACCCCGAGGAGATCGTGACCGGTGCGCACGACGGCAAGCAGCGCTCGCGCTGGCTCGCCTTGTCGCTCGCCGAGCTCAGCGAGCGCGAGCGCACCATCATCCGCGAGCGCCGCCTGCGCGAGGACGGACGCACGCTCGAGGAGCTCGGCGTGCGACTGGGCATCAGCAAGGAGCGTGTGCGGCAGATCGAGCACCGGGCGCTGCAGAAGCTCAAGTCGGCCTTGATGCGAAGGATCAACGACCCGATCGAGATCGACCTGTTCACGGCCGTGCCCGCCTGATCTGGACGGGCAGCGGGCCGCCGTCTAAACGGGGCGCATGATCCCTGAAGAGCCCGTCGCGGTCGCCATTGTGGGCGGTGGACATGCCGGGCTGCTGCTCGGGGCCGCGCTCGCCCGGAGCGGGTTTTCCGTGCGGCTGGTCGAGCGGCAGCCGGCCGCGGCCATCGAGACGGCGACCTCGGACGGGCGAAATCTCGCCCTGCTCGCCGGCAGCGCGGCGGTGGTGCGCCGTCTCGGCGCCTGGCGGCCGCTCGCACCATTGGCCGAGCCCATCGAGCGGGTCGCCGTCGTCGACGTGGGCGGCAGCGCCGGCGTGCGCTATGACAGCCTGGAGCATGGCACGGGCCCGTTCGGCCACGGCTTCGAGCACGTCGCCCTGCGGCGCGGGCTCCTCCGCTCCTTTCTCGACCATGCGGGACAGGAGGCGATGCTCTGCGACGAGGTCGCCGGGCTGGAGCGGATCGAGGGTGCCGCAAGGCTGAGGCTGGCCTCCGGCCGGCAGCTGGTCGCCCGTCTCGTGATCGGCGTCGACGGCAGAGGCTCACGGGTTCGCGAGCTCGCGCGCATCGCCCTCGACCGCTGGTCCTACGACCAGCGCGCCCTGACAATGATCCTGCGCCATGATCGGCCCCACCGCGGCACCGTGCGCGAATGGCTGCGCAGCGGCGGGCCGCTCGCCACCCTGCCCCTGCGGGGACGGCGCAGCGGCATCACCTGGGTCGAGCGTTCCGGCGACGCCGCGGCTCTCGGTGAGCTGCCCCGGCAGGAGCTGCTCGCGACCCTGAGCGAGATCACCGGCGCCGTGCTCGGCCGGCTGGAGATCGAGAGCGGCCCGAGCGCCTATCCGCTCGGGGCGCAGCATGCCCGTGCCTATGTGGCGCCGCGCGTGGCGCTGGTCGGGGATGCGGCCCACGGCGTGCACCCGATTCACGCCCAGGGCTTCAACATGGGCGTCGCGGATGTCGGCGCCCTGGTCGACGCGCTGGTCGCGGCGCGCGCCCGCCGGCTCGATCTCGGCTCGGGCGAGACGCTGCTGCCCTATGAGCGCGCGCGGCGGGGCGAGAACACGCAGCGCCTCTGGCTCACCGACGGCCTGGTGCGGCTGTTCGCCACCGATCTGGCGCCGCTTCGCCTGGCACGAGGGCTCGCGCTGGATGCCGTCGAACGCGTGCCGCCGCTCAAGCGGCTGGCCGTGCGCCACGGGATGCAGACCGGCTGAACCCGGGGCGCCGGTCTTGACCCGTGCCCAGCGGGTGCTCACTAACCGGGCATGACGGAGCTTTTGTCCGCAGCCGACGACACGCTGGTGCCGGTGGCCGACCGGCCGGTCGGGGCGGCGCTGATCCGCAGCCTGCTGCCGGCCTTGCCCAACGAGCCCGGCGTCTACCGGATGCTCGACGAGCGCGGCGAGCCGCTCTACGTCGGCAAGGCCAAATCCCTGCGCAAGCGGGTGCCGGCCTACGCCAAGAGTCAGGGCCTCTCGGCACGTCTGCAGCGCATGGTCGCGCTGACCCGCTCGATGGAGTTCGTCACGACCGCGAGCGAGGTCGAAGCGCTCCTGCTCGAGGCGAACCTGATCAAGCGGCTCAGGCCGACCTTCAACATCGTCCTGCGCGACGACAAGAGCTTCCCCTACATCTTCCTGCGGACCGATCACGAGTTCCCGCAGCTCGGCAAGCATCGCGGCGCCAAGCGTCCGGGGACCGAATATTTCGGTCCGTTCGCCTCGGCGGGCGCGGTCAACGACTCGTTGAACGCGCTGCTCAAGGCGTTCCCGATCCGCAATTGTCGCGACAGCGTGTTCAACACCCGCACCCGACCCTGCCTGCAATATCAGATCAAGCGCTGCTCGGCGCCGTGCGTCGGCCGGGTCGGCCCCGAAGCCTATGGTCGGATCGTCGGCGAGGTTCGCGACGTCCTCTCCGGCCGGGCGGACGTGGTCCAGACGCGGCTGC
>JBFWWD010000201.1:0-10933 GCA_050246385.1 Geminicoccaceae bacterium | reverse complement strand
CTACAGCAAGGTGTCGGAGAGCGAGGCCGAGCGGCTGGCCTTCTGGGCCGGGCGCAAGAACGCCTTCCCCGCCGCCGGCCGCCTCTCGCCGGACTATCTGTGCATGGACGGCACGATCCCGAGGAAGTAGCTGTCCTACGTGCTCGAGCGCATGCAGGAGATGTCTGCCCATTACGGCCTGCGCGTCGCCAACGTCTTCCATGCCGGCGACGGCAACCTGCACCCCCTGATCCTCTACGACGCCAACATCCCGGGCGAGCTCGCGGCCGCCGAGGCGTTCGGTGCGGACATCCTCAAGCTCTGCGTCGAGGTCGGCGGGGTGCTGACTGGCGAGCACGGCGTCGGCGTCGAGAAGCGCGACCTCATGGAGACCATGTTCGACGAGGACGACCTCGCCCAGCAGCAGCGCGTCAAATGCGTCTTCGACCCGACCCAGATCCTGAACCCGGACAAGGTCTTCCCCAAGCTGCACCGCTGCGCCGAGCTGGGAAGGATGCACGTCCACAAGGGCGAGGTGAAGTTCCCCGACCTGCCGCGGTTCTAGGCAAGGCGCAGCCCGCGGTGGCGGGCGAGAGGCAGGAAGTCCCGATCCGCCTGCAGTAGCGGCACGCCCTGCTCGATGCACCAGGCAGCAATAAGACAGTCGATCGCCTTGCGCACGGTCTGTCCGATCCTTCGCAATGCCGCGTCGTGCTCGGCGGCCGCAAGCGCCGTCGCGATCCCACCTATCTGCACCACGTCGAAGGCGAGCAGCGCGTCGCGGACCCGCCGTCGCTGCCCGTCGCTTTCGATTCCACGTAGAACCTCGACCAAAACCAGATCACCGACGAGGATCGTGATTTCATCGTCGGCTTTGTCGCCGATCAGAGGATCGAGTTGGCGCAACATGCCACGAAGGATCCGTGTCTCTCGGCTGTCGACTCCTCTCAGATGATCGATCCAGACCGAGCTGTCGACCAGTAGCCGTGTCATTCGGCGGCGGTTCTGGAGCTTTTGCCGCGATCTGAGGAATCCAGTCGCTCCGCCTCCAGATCTCCGCGCCACTCCACCTGCCCGAACAGATCGGCAGCAGCAGCCTGCCGCGCTCGGCGCGCCAGCAAGCGTAGACCCGCCTCGACCGCCTCGCGTTTCGTCCTCAGCCGAGTGGCCTGCAACACCTCGGCCATGAGCGCGTCGTCGATCACGATGTTGGTTCGCATTGGTCCTCTGATGTGTACAATTTCCCTATGATGCTACACATCACGACGGCCTGTGCCAAGGCCTGAGGATAACTTCACGCTGAGCACAGGCCGGCGTCGAGATGGGCAACGAGGACGTGTTCACCGTCCAGCGACTCCCGAAGCGGGCCATCGGCTGCTTCGGACTCCGCGCCCGATCAGCGGCATCGCCCCCGAATTCGATTCGCCCCCTCGATCTCCGATAGCTTCAGGCTGGAGCGGTCGTCCGACCGCTGACGACTAAAGGTTGACGACTATCATCTCAACCGTCAGGTTCTCCCGGCACTTTTTAATAGAACAATATGGCAAAGTTCTAGCCATGCGGGGGAAACGGCGTGATCTGGTGTCGGACAATGGTCGTGGCGGCCGCGATCCTGGCGGTTTGCCCCGTCCTCGAGACTGCACAGGCGGCGACCGCAGTGGATCTGGCGAGCGAGGCCGGGCTTCCGCCGCCGCTGCCGTCCAACGGCGAGAGCGTCGTCTTCGACTATGACGGCGACGGCGACCAGGACATCCTGCTCAGCGGCCACGGCCAGGAATGGCCGCTGCTCCAGCAGGGGCCGTCGGGCTTCTTCGCGCGCGCGCTCCCCGGCAGCTTCGCCGCCGCCCAGGACCGGCACGGCTGCACCACGGGCGACTACAACCGCGACGGGATGCCGGACCTCTACTGTGTCCGCGGCGCATGCAAGGGCGTGTGCGTCAAGAACTACCCCAACGAGCTCTATCTGCAGCGTCCCGACCGGACGTTCGAGAAGATCGCCGGCGCCTGGGGGGCGGACGATCCTCACGGGCGCGGCCGCGGTGCGCTGACGCTCGATTTCGACCAGGACGGGGATTCCGACCTGCTCGTCCTGAACGAGAAGTCGACGGCGTTTCCCAGCAACGGCAACCACCTCTACCGCAACGAGGGTGGCAGCTTCGTCGAGGTCGTCGGCACACCGCTGAGCCACACCATCGGCAGCTTCCGCGCCGTGGCGATCCGCAAGCCGGGCGGCTATCCCGATGTCGCCATGGTGACGCCGAACGCCGTTCTCTACTACAAGAACAATCGCGGCACCTTCGCCGCCGGCGTGAATCTCGGCGGCAAGAAGGTCTACGACGTCGATGCGGCGGATCTCGACCGCAACGGCCGCCTGGATCTCGTGATCGTGCAGGAGAAGTCGGTCGAGGTCCGCCTGAACGACGGCACGTTCAGCTTCTCGAGCGTGACGTTCAAGAAGGCCCTGACCCAGGGCCGGGATGTCGCGCTGTGCGATCTCGACAATCGGGCCGGCCTGGATCTCTATGTCGTCCAGGGAGTCCGGCCGGCCAACCAGGATGTGCTCCTGCTGAACAACGGCACCGGGAAGAAGTTCAACGAGACGCCGCTGCCCCGGGCCGAGAAGGGCCACGGCGACGTCGCCACCTGCGTCAACCAGTTCCCCGGCCGGAAATATCCCGGCGCGCTCGGCATGGCGGTGCTGGTGACCAACGGCAAGTGGCTCAGCGCCGAGAACCCCGAGGTGGTCGGGCCCGCGCGGCTCATGGTCCTGAAGCCCTAGGGCCGGTCCGCGCCGGGTCGAGAGGCTCCGCCGGCGGCCGCCTCAGTCGGCGGACAGGCCGCGCGCCTCGTCCGCCGACAGCCGGATCGCGGCGGCGCCGACATTCTCCTCCAGGTGCGCCACCGAGCGGGTGCCCGGGATCGGCACGATGCTCGGGCTGCGGGCGAGCAGCCAGGCCAGCGCCAGCTGCGCCGGGGTGCAGCCGCGCGCGGCCGCCGCCACGCCGAGCGGCCCGTCGGCCTCCGCCAGCGGCGCGCCCTGCCTGGATGCGTCGGCGTCGAGCGGGCCATAGGGGAAGAACACGATCCCGGACGCGGCGCAGCGATCGACCAGCTCGCCATGCTCGCGCCGTGCGAGGCTGAACCGGTTCTGCACCGAGGCGATCGGCCCGGTGGCCCGGGCACGCTCGAACTCGTCGAGGGTCACGTTGGAGATGCCGACGTGCCGCACCTTGCCCGCGCGGACCAGGTCGAGCATCGCTCCCACCGACTCCTCGATCGGCGTGTCCTCGTCGACCCAGTGCAGCTGCAGGAGATCGATGGTCTCGCACCTGAGCTGCTTCAGGCTGGCCTCGCAGATGGTGCGGATCGCCTTGGCGCGGCCGTCGCGGTAATTGATCCCCGGCCCGACCTTGGCGATGCCGCATTTGGTGGTGATCACCACGCCTTCGGGGTAGGGATGGAGCGCTTCGGCGACCAGCGCCTCGTTGAAGCCCGGGCCGTAGGCATGAGCGGTGTCGATCAGCGTCACGCCCAGCTCGACCGCCCGGCGCAGCACTGCGATTCCGCTCGCCGGGTCGGGGTAGGGACCCCAATTGCCCGGCTGCCCGGTGAGCCGCATCGCGCCATAGCCGAGGCGTGCCACCTCCAGCTCGCCGCCGATCCGCACCGTTCCCGCCGCATCCGCCCTGGCCGCCATCCTTCCCTCCCTGAAGCCCGCCCCTTCTAGCGCCTTGCGCGCGGCCGCGTCGACCGGGGAAGCCTCAGGCAGCCACGGGCCTCGAGCTCTGATCCGCGTGGAGGAGTGGCGCCGGACAGTCGGGCGTGACGGCAGCATTCGCCGGCATGGCACGGCGCGGCCGGTCCGGAACCACAAAGCGCAATAGCGCCACGGCGCCAGTCGCAGCCGGGCGCAAGCCGGGCCTGCTCGCCGGCTCACACGGGCGTGATCAGTTTGCCTGCGAAATGGCCGGGAAACGGTTCTGCTAAACTTGACAGCGTATAACTAGAGACATAACGACGATCTATGGTTCTACAGCACTGAGCAGGCCGGCTGCGGCGACCTTCGCCGACGCGAAGGTTCGACTAAGGGGCTGAAAGTAATCGGCGGCATCCGACCGCCTCGTGCCGCGGGCCGCGCTGTAGCCGCAAGAAAAATCGGGAGAACTCCCTCATGCAGAATGGTATCTCACGTCGCAACGCCATCCGCGCGCTGTCGGTGGCGCCGGCCCTCGGCCTGCTGGGTGCGCTTCCCAGCGCGCCCGCCTTGGCGGGAGGCGGCTGGGGCACCGGGCCCAAGTCCGGGATGCCGTTCTGGTTCGGCTGCGCCAACGCCGACTATGACAGTCTGGTGGCCCTGCTGCCGCCGGGCCGGTCGCTCGACGTCGCCAACCAGTGGGAGACGGAAGGGCCCTATATCGACGTGGCCATCCGCAACACCACCGGCTGGCACAATCAGAAGCCGCACCAGTTCCTGGTCGCCGGTGCCGCCGTGCAGTGGAACAGCTCGCCGTTCTGCAGCGGTGCCGCCATGGTGGTGCCCGACTCCTGGCCGAGCCAGGCGAGCCAGGTCACCAAGGACTATCATCTCAACTGCTCCCGGCCGCCGACCTTCACCGGCAGCGAGAGCCAGGACGAGCGGGTGGCGAAGCAGCGACGCGTCTGGCAGATCGCGGCCGACGGCTGGCTCGATCTGGTCTGGCGCGAGAAGATGATGATCTACAAGCGGGACTACTTCATCCGGCGCAATCTCAAGAACATCCGCATCGCCATGCGCGTATGCCACGAGATGAACACCGGCACGACCTGGGGCGATCGCGGCTATCGCCGCTCCTACGGGATGATGCTGCTCCAGACCGTCGACGACTATCTGCTGGTGCAGGAGGCGCTACGCCGCTACTTCGCGATCTTCCTGGACGTCTTCGGCAACCTTCAGCCGGACATTCCCAATGACCACGCCTACGCCGACTGGCAGCTCTGGCCGCACTGGAACGTGCTGCGCAACCATCAGGGTGCGCAGGACGTGCGCCTGACCTGCCCGCCGAACGCCAAGCTGGTCGGGTTCGATTTCTACAATTTCTGGCCGGCGCTGCTGACCAGCGCGCAATGGAACCAGGAGCTGTCGCGGCGGACCCCGCAAGGCTGGCCGGTCGGCTTCAAGACCTGGCAGACCTGGTCGAACAAGGCCGGCAAGACGCTCGCGATCGGCGAATGGGGCCTGATGAGCAAGACCATGGTGAACGGCCAACGGCCCAATCACGAAGGCTGGGACAACCCGACCTTCATCACCAAGTTTCTCGACTTCTGCCGGACCAACGCCGCCGACATCGCCTATGTCTGTTACTTCAACAAGGATCACGTCGCGTCCGAGCAGCTGCCGGGCCACTTGATCAAGACGTGGCCCGGCATCGACGACGGCACCGCCTGCGCCCGCAATCCGCCGGGCGACAACAATCGCTGCGGCGCCCGCGCCCTCAGGCAGTGGGCGGCCGCCTACGGCTAGCTGGGGGCCGGCGACGGCGCGGGAGGGCGACCGCGTCCAGCTCGCGCCGTCCGGCCCCGCGCCGCCTCGACAGTAACCCGTTGGCTACTGAAGCGTCTTCTGCTATCGCTTGACGCGATCGGGGAACACGCCGCAAGCATAGAGCATTGCCGCTCACACGCAGCGGGCAGACCCGCCTCAGTTGGAGGAATGCTCTGCCATGCCTCTACGCTGTCTGTCGCTCGTCGCCCGCCGCCTTCTCGCCTCACCAGTGCTCGCGGCAGTCATGGTCGGGGCATCGACCATTATCTCGACCGCGGCACCCGCGGTGGCGACGCCCCGGTTCGAGGCTGCACCCTGTCCGCGGACGCCCGAGCCCATTCCCGCGCTGCTGACGGCGCGCTGCGGGTTCCTGGTCGTGCCGGAGAGCCGCGCCAATCCCGAGGGTCGCAAGATCCGGCTGGCCGTGGCGATCGTGCGCGCGCAGTCCACGGCGCCCAAGCCGGACCCGGTCGTGTTCATGACCGGCGGACCCGGCGCCGCGGCGATCCTCGATACACCGTTCCTGGTCGCGGCCAATGTGAATCGCGACCGCGACCTGATCGTCATGGCCCAGCGTGGGACCCTTTACTCCCAGCCGACGCTGAACTGCCCGGAGCTGGACCGCTACTACGCCCGCCAGGTGAGCCTGGTCTACGACGCACCCACGACCGGGCGCATTCAGGCCGAGGCGGCACGCCGGTGCCACGACCGGCTCGTCGGTCGCGGCATCGACCTCGGCGCCTACAACACGACCGAGAACGCGGCCGATTTCGCCGACCTGCGGCGCGCGCTCGGCATCCGGCAGTGGAACGTCTACGGCTATTCCTACGGCAGCGATCTCGCGCTTTCGTTTCTTCGCGACCATCCGGAGGGCATCCGCACCGTCACCGTCGATTCGGTGGTCCCGCCCGACATCGTCAGCCTGCCCTGGACCTGGAGCAGCGCGCGGGAAGGGATCACCGCCGTCTTCGACGCCTGTGCGGCCGAGCCCCGCTGTGCGCGCCACTACCCGCACCTGCTGCAGACCTTCACGCGCCTCGTCAGGAAGCTGGAGGCCGCTCCGCTGGTAGCGCGGGTGCGCCCGCCCCAGGGTGGCGGGCCGGTGAAGGTGGTCCTCGACGGCGGCACGATCGTGAACATGCTGGTCGGCAACGCCATCCGACCGCCCGACGTCCCCCGCGCCCTGCACGAGCTGGCACAGGGGCGGCCGGCGCGGTTCCTCGAGGCCCGCGCGGCGGCGGGCGTCGTGCCCGAGCTGATCGAGCAGGCCCAGGGCATGACGCAGAGCTTCGTCTGCAGCGAGTGGGCGCCCTACGGCAGTCCGGCCGAGATCCTGCGGGCAGGCCAGCGGGCCTTCCCGACCCTCCCCGCATCGGTGCTGGCGCAGCCTCCGCAGCTGCCCTTCGAGCATCGGCTCTGCCGGGGCTGGGACGTGCCGAAGGGCCCGGCATCCCAGCGCCGGAGGGTGCGCAGCGACGTCCCGACCCTGGTGGTGTCCGGCACCTTCGACGCCAAGACCGGCGCCCGGTGGGGGAGGTACGCAGCCGGCACGCTCACGAACTCGACGCGCGTGAGGATCAACGGTGTCGGCCATTGGGTGATCGTCCAGTCGCCCTGCGCGCAGGGCATCTTCAACTCGTTCCTGAACGCGCCTCGGGCGCCTGACACCGCGTGCGCCCGCAAGACGCGCCCGGCACCGTTCAACATCGGCCCGGCCTGACCGCCGGCCGCTCGGAAAACGCCGAGATGGGGAGCCTGAGGATGCGCGCTGACAGCAACGGCCGGCCGCGGTGCCATGGGCTGCGCGGATGGCGACCCGTATTGGCGGCCGGCACGCTCTGCGCCGCGCTCGTCGTGGCAGCTGCGGCCGCGCAGTCCGCGGGTTCGCCGGGCACCCCGGCCGTCACGACGTCGCCGCGTTTCGTGCGGGCAGCCTGCCCCGCGACACCCGCGCCGATCCCCGCCCTCGCGACCGCGCGCTGTGGCCATCTGTTCGTCCCAGAGAACCGGCGCCGTCCCAACAGCCGCACGATCAGGCTGTCGGTCGCGATCGTCCCGGCCCAGTCCGCCACTCCCCGGCCCGACCCGATTCTGTGGCTCGCCGGCGGGCCGGGCGACGACTCGATCCTCGAGATCCCCATGGCGCTGGCCGGGGACCTCAACCGCGACCGCGACGTGATTTTCATGTCGCAGCGCGGGACCTACACCGCCCGCCCGCGGCTGACCTGCCCCATGGTCGACCGCGTGGCCGCCGAGACGCTCGCCCTGCCCTACGACGCCGCCGCGATCGGGCGAGCAGCGGCACGGGCCACCAGAGAATGCCGTCGTCGGCTCGAGGCCCGGGGCATCGACCTGAGCGCCTACAACACGATCGAGAGCACCGACGATCTGGAGGATCTGCGCCGCGCGCTCCGCCTCGACCGGTGGAACGTGTTCGGGATCTCCTACGGCACCGACTATGCGCTCACCTACATGCGCCGGCATCCGGCCGGCATCCGGGCGGTCGGGATCGACGGAATCTTCCCGCCGAGCCTCGCCGGTGGCGTCGCCGCCTGGAGGAGCGCCGGCGAGGGCATCGACGCCGTGTTCGAGGCCTGCGAGGCCCAGCGCCGCTGCCGCGAGCGCTACCCGGACATCGGCGCCACCTTCCGACGCCTGGTCCGGCACTATGAACGGTCTCCACTGACGGTCGGCGTCGACGTTCCAGGCGTCGAGCGGCGGGTGCGGGTCACGATCAGCGGCGGGATGCTGGTGCAGTGGGCGGTGTCGCCGGGGACGCACCTGGCGGCGCAGCTGCCCGCCGCCTTCGACGCGCTCGCCCATGGCGATCCGGAGCCGATCGCCGGCTTCTGGGCCCGCAGCAGGCTCGACCCGGCGGGGGTCGGCATCCTCGGCCAGGGGCTGTTCTATGGTGTGTCCTGCCGCGAGTGGGTGCCCTTCGAGACCGAGGCGAGCGTCGTCGCGAGCGGGCGGCGCGCCTTCCCGACCTTCCCGCATTCGATCCCGCGCAACGCGCCCAATCTGCCCTTCATGCGCCAGAACTGCCGCGCCTGGGGCGAGCCGAGCGGCCCGGCTGGCATCCGCGCGCTCACGCGCAGCAAGATCCCGACCCTGGTCATGTCGGCCCAGTATGACGGCCAGACGGCGGCATCCTTCGGCGGCTACGTCGCGCGGACGCTGCCGAACTCGGTCGCCGTCACCATCCCCAACGTCGCCCACGTCGCCTTCGCGAGCCCGTCGCCGGCCGCCAACGCCTGCGCCCAGAAGATCGTCCGGTCGTTCTTCAACGTCCTGACCAAGGTCGACACGAGCTGCACGACCCGGGTGCCGTCCACCCGCTTCGTCATCACGCCGGAGTAAGGTGTCGCGGCCCGCTAGAACTGCACCCCCTTGGTCAGCGCCCCGTCGATGACCAGGTTGGTGCCGGTGGTGAAGCTGGAGGCCGGACTGGCGAGGAACACCACGCCGCGGGCGACCTCCTCGGCGGTCGCCATGCGGCCGGTCGGGTTGAGGGCCAGCGCCTGCTTGAACAGCTCGGGATTGCCGTTCTCGATCCACTGCCAGCCGAGATGTTCCTTGCCGAGTGTCGGGCGCGCCGCTGCAGGACGACCTCACTGAACCACGCCGAGCGAATCACCGCCAGGCGGTCCAGACCAGCCCCTTTTCCGCAGAACCGCTAGGTCGCCGGAAAGACGTGTACCCGACTTGACCTCTGTGTAGTGTATACTACATACATGACATGACGGAGTTCGGGGCGTACGTGCGCGGTCGCCGGGAAGCGCTACAGGAGCAGGATGGCCGCTACAGCCTGCGGCAGATGGCCAAGCGAATTGGGGTGGAGCCCGCTTACCTGAGCAAGATCGAGCGGGGAGAAATGCCACCGCCCTCCGAAGCCACGATTCGCCGGATCGCCGAGGAATTGAACGAAGATCATGATGTGATGCTGGCGCTTGGTGGCAAAGTTTCTTCAGATCTTCTGGTTGAGATTCGCCGCAGGCCAAAATTGTTCGCTGAAATCATCCGCACGCTGAAAGACGCACCCGATCATGCGATGCTGCGGATCGTCCGCGAAGTCCGGGATGGAGATTGGTAAGGAACCACCATGATCACGCTTGAAGACGACTGTCTTGTGATTCGATTTCCGGAAGTACATCCGGAGGCAAGATGTAGGATCGAGTTCCAACGGACGTTGCGTCTACCGGACGACGGCAGGGTCCATCCCCTGCCTCCTGGGCTGGGCCGCTTTCCACTTCGTCATCTCGACGACCATGCGGGCCGATTGCCCGAGCCGTGGCGGAAGCGCGGCGGTGTGCTCATGCCCATGTATCAGTCCGAGGCGCTTTGGATAAGTTTCCACGCCGGCCATCTATGGAGCGACGACTATCCGCTCGCCATCAAGATCGCCACCGGCAAGATCAACGCCGTGACGGGCGAGAACTGGTCGACGGCGCTGAAGCGGCATCCGCAGGACTACGTCGTGCTTCCCGAGCAGCCCTGGCTCGACGGGTTCAGCGTGGAGAAGGGTCGGATCAGACAATTCGTCGCCATGCCCCTCGGCGCCGGCTTTACCGCCGAGGAGCAGCTTACCGGGACGGCGGAATGGGGCGGGCTGCAGCTGCTGGTCTACCCCGTCAGGGCCGAGGTGTTCGAACGCGAGCGCGTCGAGCGTACCATGTTCCAGGCCTCCCTGGCGGAGGCTTCTTTCTGCGAGGCGATGGGCCTGGCGCCGGGCGGCCGCATGCGGCAGGAAGTCTACGCGGATCGGCGCTCGCTCGACGACTGGGACCAGCGGCACTGTGCCCGGTTGTTCGCGACCATGCTCAACGCCCGCCAATGGCTCGAGGTCACGGGCGAGCGACCACCGCACCGACCGCCGACGGCGCTCGCCTACACGAAGGCCGGGTTGCCGTGGTTCGACTACTACAACGCCGATGCCGAGGCACTCGATGGCAGCGAGACCCTCGCGGCGCTCAGCGGAGTGTCGGACCTGCACGCAAAGCACGGATTGCCGCTCGAC
The DNA here is from genome assembly GCA_050246385.1 of Geminicoccaceae bacterium. Taxonomy (GTDB): domain Bacteria; phylum Pseudomonadota; class Alphaproteobacteria; order Geminicoccales; family Geminicoccaceae; genus Benzoatithermus. Next base: position 416 of record JBFWWD010000201.1, on the reverse strand, counting down.
CCAGCGGACACTGCGGAGCTTTGTCCGACGAGCATCCGGCATCTCGGCCCGCATGAGGAAGTGGTTCGGGAAGGAGAGCCGTGAATCGCAATCCGCACAATTCTCCTCACCTCATGGACACCGCCATGCATGGCACATGCGGCGATCAGCCCTTCGGACGACTCCGACCTGCTGCCTGCCGATCGACGCCTAGAACTGCACCCCCTTGGTCAGCGCCCCGTCGATGACCAGGTTGGTGCCGGTGGTGAAGCTGGAGGCCGGGCTGGCGAGGAACACGACGCCGCGGGCGACCTCCTCGGCGGTCGCCATGCGGCCGGTCGGGTTGAGGGCCAGCGCCTGCTTGAACAGCTCGGCATTGTTGTTCTCGATCCACTGCCAGATGCCGCCGTCGAAATAGGTGTTGCCAGGCGAGACGG